>NZ_CP021649.1 GCF_002176815.1 Acidovorax sp. T1
TGAAGCTCCTAGCGATGGTGAATAAAACTTGCATCTCTCATGCCTTGCTTGGTCGTTGAGGAGATGTGTTGATCGTAGAGAGCGCACCCCAACAGAATCTAGACAGCCCGATGACATTTTTATCAGGGAGCGGCGCGAACTGGAGCGCAAGTTGGTGGATCTGCGGGGGGCAAACGCGGAGGACGGAGGATCTACCCCACGGCTACGCGCCTATCACGACAGCAGTCCGGGTGCCATTGGGCAGCCCCTGGCTTTCGCGCACCCATCCAGCGATGTCGCTCCAGCGAGCTATCGCAATCGATTGATAGGTGGTTGTGGGTCCGCAGGCGGGCCAACAAGTGCAGCGATGATGGGGCAGGGAGACGCCTGCCCTGTCTCCTCGCACCGCGCGAGCATGTCACGCAGTGCACCTCGCATGCGCTCCAGATCCCCGACCTTCTCATCAATCTGCTCAAGGCGTCGCTGCGTCACCGTCTGGATGGCCCGGCGATTCCGTCCGTCCTCAAGGTCCAGCAGCGATCCCACCTCGTCCAACGAGAAGCCCAAGCTCTGCGCCCGCTTGATGAAGCCGATCCGCTGAACCATTGAAGCGTGGTAACGCCGGAAACTGCCTGCGGCCTTCGGGACCGGCAAAAGCCCGCGACCCTGGTAGTAGCGAATCGTCTCTACGCCGACGCCAGCGACTTTGGCCAGTCTGCCGACCGTCATCCAATCGCCCGGGCCTTCGTTCATCGAGGGATCTACCGTTTTCTTCATAGCCATGGCAGGATAACGCTGTACCGCGTAGTTGACCCCTGCCTCCATTTGATTAAGATCAAGATCTCGCAGCTTGCCTAAGCATAGGATTGGTGTCATTGGGTATATAGGCCGCACATGCGCACACATCTCAACCCTCGTAGGATTCGTGCCATCGCGTGGATGGTGCTGGGGGTATGGTTTCTTGCGCTTGCGGCCGGGATGGCGAATGCCTGCCTGTTGGAGTCCCCGGAGCCGCACCACTATGCGTCAGGGTATGAACACGGCAATGGCCACTCCCATGGGGGTCATGAGGGCGCCCACGAAAAGCATGAAGAGGGGAGCCAGGACCCGTCGAAGGCACCTTGCCTGAAACTTTGCGGAGAGGTCAACCAGTCGGCAATTCAGAAGACGCCGACCTTTGCGTTCGACCTTATTGGGCTTCCGCCCCCTTCCTATACTGCCTGGGAACCGGCCCCGGCGCTGGCTCTGCGAGCCATCCTATTGAGGAGCCCCCAGCGGGCTCACCCACAGCCGCCTGCTTGGCTGCTGTTTGCACGTCTCGCGTTATAGCCCCTCCTGTGAGCGCTGTGCCGGCTATGTCCCGCACGCGTCTCGTACGCCTTGACTCTGTACCCGGCTACGGAGTTCTCATATGGGATTTGTCTTCTGGAAGCGCCACTTGGCTCGACCAGACGACAAAAGCCAGCGGCTAAAGGAGAAAGAAATGACATTCGTGCGCTCCATCGCGGTCGTCTTCGGCGCCGCCCTCGTCAGTTTGTTTTCATTCGCGCAAGACGACCATCAGGCCCATCATCCTGCGGGTTCGAGCGCCCCTGGGACTTCGGCTCTAGTGGCGCCGAGCTTCGAGGGCATGCCGGAGCACTCGCGGATCAATGCTGCCTGGAACGAGCAGGCGTAACGGAGAACCCCATGGCAAAGAACAAGAAGGCCGCGACAGGCGCGACGAAAAAGGCTCATGCGGACGTGACCGATGTCGCGCACAACCCGTCGCGCGACGAGGCAACGGAACGCTCGATCGGCCGCGAGGACTATGAGGCGCAGTTGCACATGCTGCAGATAGAACTCGTGAAGCTGCAGCGCCATTTCATCAAGTGCAGCGACCGGATCCTCATCCTCTTGGAGGGACGGGACAGTGCGGGCAAGGATGGCAGCATCAAGCGGCTCGTCGAACACCTGAGTCCGCGGGAAACCCGGGTCGTCGCGCTCAGCAAACCCTCCGATCGGGACCGCACCAGTTGGTACTTCCAGCGCTACGTGCCGCACCTACCGGTCGGCGAAGAACTCGTTGTGTTCAACCGCAGCTGGTACAACCGCGCCGGCGTGGAGCCGGTGATGGGTTTCTGCACGGCTGAGCAGCACGAGGAGTTCATGAACTCCGTGCCGAAGTTCGAGGAGATGCTGGTCAACTCCGGCATCAAGCTGCTGAAGTATTACCTCGACATCGGGAAGAAAGAGCAGACCCGCCGGCTCAGTGAACGCCGCCGTGACCCGCTCAAGCAATGGAAATCAAGTCCGGTCGACGCCGTGGCGCTGAAGCACTGGGACGGCTACACGCGTGCGCGCGACGAGATGTTCATACGCACGCACACCGCTGCCGCTCCCTGGTCCGTCGTGCTCGCCGACAACAAGCGAGTCGCCAGGCTCAACCTGATCAGGGACGTCCTCTCGCGGCTCCACTACGCGGGCAAGAAGCACAAGCTCATCGCACCCGACCGGGAGATCGTCTTCGAGTTCTCGCAGGACTGCCTGGATTCCGGCCGACTCGCACGTTGATACATCGAACAGAACCAACAGGATGAACCATCTATGAAGTCAATCAACGTTGAAGTCGGAGGGCTCATATCGAGCCTGAGCGCGGAGGGAGTACGTCGCAAGTTGCTGCAGCTTCCCGGCGTCCATCACGCGGATGTCAACTACGTTGCGGGAAGCGCAACGGTCCATCTCGACGAACGGCAGCTCAGTGTCGAGGATCTGCGCCGCCGGATCGTGGAGTGCGGCTATCACTGCAGTGGCGAGCAGACGCCTAAGCATGTGTGCGATCCCGCCACGGGCAGTACGGCGGGCCAGCGCCATGACGGACACGCCGATCACGCCGTGTCTGCGAAGCAGGAGGATCACGCGGTGCATTCGGGGCATGCCCATGCAGTCGGAGCGACTGCGACGATGGCCGCCTCGCCGGCCTCCCATGCCGGGCACCAGGGCCACGCAGGCGAGCCCGTCATGGACGACATGATGCACGACATGGGGCACGGGTCTGGGTCGATGCAGGACATGGCCCGGGACATGCGCAATCGGTTCTTCGTGTCCCTGATCTTTTCGATTCCGGTGTTTCTCTATTCGCCGATGGGGAAGATGTTCGGCGACTTCCAGACACCGTTCGGGCTGGACAACAAGCTCTTTCTTTTCATCTTCGCGAGCGCGGCGATCCTCTATCCCGGCTGGCCTTTCTGCATCGCTGCGTGGCGCGCTTTGCGCAACGGTGTCGCCAACATGGCCACGCTGGTCGTGCTGTCGGTGGGCGTGGGATACCTGTTCAGCGTCGGAGCGACCTTCTTCTACGAGGGTGAGGTGTTCTATGAAGCGGCGTCAGTGCTGCTGGTTTTCATCCTGCTGGGCCACTGGTTAGAGATGCGCGCCCGCGCGGGTGCGTCCGACGCGATTCGCGCGCTGATGGATCTCGCGCCACCGATGGCCACCGTCGTGCGCAACGGTGTCGAGACCAAGGTGCCAACCGCCGAGGTCGTGGCCGGTGAACTGGTGGTGATCAAGCCCGGCGACAAGATCCCGGTGGATGGCGAGATCGTCGAAGGAGCCTCGCAGGTCGACGAGTCGATGCTGACCGGCGAGTCGATGCCGGTCAAGAAGGTGGTAGGCAGCACCGTCGTTGGCGCCAGCATCAACAAGAGCGGGAGCTTCCGCTACAAGGCCACGAAGGTCGGTGCGGACACGGCATTGGCCCAGATCGTCAAGCTGGTCCAGGAGGCCCAGAACTCGAAGGCACCCGGCCAGCTGCTGGCCGACCAGGCGTCGCAGTGGCTGGTGCTGGCGGCGATCGTGATTGGCTTGTTGACCTTCAGCGTCTGGTACTGGGTGATGGGCCAGACGCTGCTATTCGCACTCACCTTGACCATCACGGTATTCGTGATCGCATGCCCTGATGCGCTGGGCCTGGCCACGCCGATGGCCATCATGGTCGGGACCGGCCTGGGTGCGATGAACGGCATCCTCTTCAAGAACGCGGCCGCGCTGGAGAACGCTACCAAGCTGACAGTGGTGGTGTTCGACAAAACCGGCACCTTGACACTCGGGCAGCCCGATGTCGTCGAGATCGTGGCCGCGCCCGGTGTCGAAGAGGCGCGGCTTCTGGCGACGGCCGCCGCGGTGGAGAAGTTCTCCGAGCACCCCCTTGCACTCGCAGTGCTCAAGCGTGCGGGGGACATGCCGACGGAGGTCACCGAGAACTTCACCAACATCGATGGGCAAGGTGCACGGGCCACCATCGGGGGCGAGAGGGTGCTGCTCGGGAACCGGCTGCTGATGCAGTCGGAGCAGGTAGACCTGACCGTCCTCGCCAGCGAGGCAACGCGGCTGCAAGGCGGCGGGCGCACGGTGGTCTATGTCGCGCGCGGCGGCCGGCTGATCGGCCTCATCGCAATCGCGGACGCCGTCCGGCCGACCTCGCGCGAGACGATCTCCAAGCTGCAGGCGCGGGGCGTGAAGGTCGCGATGCTGACCGGCGACAACCAGGCGACCGCCGAGCGCATCGGCAAGGAACTGGGCATCGACATCGTCCTTGCGGACGTGCTGCCCGGCCAGAAGGCATCCAAGATCAAGGAGTTGCAGCAGCAGGGCCACAAGGTGGGCATGGTCGGCGACGGCATCAACGACGCTCCAGCGCTGACCCAGGCCGACGTCGGTTTTGCGATCGGCGCCGGGACGGATGTCGCCATGGAAAGCGCCCAGGTGGTGTTGATGAAAAGCGACCCGTACGACGTCGTCGGGGCCATCGAGCTCTCTCGCGCAACGCTGCGCAAGATGCACCAGAACCTATGGTGGGCCGTGGGCTACAACGTGGTCGCCTTCCCGCTTGCGGCTGGGGTGTTGTACCCCTTCACGCTGTCGCCGGAGGTTGCCGCGTTGTCGATGTCCGGCAGTTCTGCGATAGTGGCCATCAATGCACTAATGCTCAAACGCACGCGCTTACCGGGCATCAAGCGCGTCACGTCGCGCACCTCCGCTCAAGCGGTCGCGTGAGCCCGTGCTGCGAGCCACCATGGTCGAGAGCCGCCCGATGAGATCGCCGCCGTCCAAAGCCAGGCTGGCCCGTCAGGACGATCTGGGCGTCGTTCAGCTGGGCTGGCTAGCGGCGGCCGTGTTCGTTGTCTCGGCCGGGTACGGCGCGTTGATGCCCTTGATTCCCGACTGGCTGCGCCCTCTGATGGGTGACGCCGACCCAGCGGTGCTCGCGCGCCATGTCGGCTACCTCAGCGGCATCTACACGGCCGGGATACTTGTGGGGGCGCCACTGTGGGGCGTGCTGGCGGACAGGCTGGGACGCGCCCGCGTGCTGTTGGTCGGGCTGGTCGGCTATGTGGCGAGCCTGCTTCCGCTGCTGCGCCCCGAATCTGTGGGCGTGGTCGGCATCTATGCGCTGCGCGGCGCTGCGGGCTTCTTTGTCGCCGCAGTCGTGCCCGTGGTGCCGGCGCTCGTCGCGCAGTACACGCCGCAGGCGATACGCGCCAAGCGCTTCGCATGGTTGGGCGCGATGTCGCTGCTCGGGTTCCTGTTCGGACCCGGCCTCAACGCCGTCGCGGATCGCCTTGCCGGCTTGGGCGTCTTCGCCGCCCTCGTGCAGGGGTCATCGACCAAGCTCGTGATCGGACTCTCGGCCGCGCTGGGTGCGTTGATGATGCTGGGCCTGGCCGCCACGCTTCCCGCGCCGTCCAGCACTCTGGATGCGGGCCCGAGCGATGACGACGGCCCGCCCGAGAGCCGGTCCTTCACGCTCTGGCTGCTCAATGGCGTGGTCATGTTCGTGCTCGCCGGCTTTGAACTCGGCATCGTGCTGCAGGGCCAGCGTCATCCCGAACTCACGTCGCGCGAGGTGTCGTGGATGTTCGCCGCATGCAGCCTGGTGATGTTGGGCGTCAACGCGGTCCTGTTTTTCACCGGCTTGCTTGAGCGCGCTGATCCCCGTCGCATGTTGGCTGCCGGCATGGTCCTGGGTATCGCGGGACTCGCGGTGCTGGCTCGCCATGGCAGCGAGACCTGGATGTACGTTGGCGTCAGTTTCACAGCGGCGGGCACCGGTATCGTGCTGCCGACCGTTGCCTACCTCGCCGCAGGCTCCGCACGTCGGCGGCTCGGAACCGCGATGGGCGGCCTAGCGGCAGCAGCCGGCTTCGGGCAGACGCTTGGATCGGCAGTCGCCGGCTGGCTGTTCGGCACCGTCATGCAGAGCAGCTTCGCATGGCTCTCCATCCCGCTCGTGGCCACCCTCGCATTCTTGCTGATTCCCCGGCAGTGGTGGCCAGCGAACCCGGCCCTGCTGACAGCTTCACCTTCCTCCACTTCACCCACCTCCACGGAGACCGAACCATGAGACTTATCCTGACGACCCTGCTCGCAGCGCTTGCCCTGTCGCTGAGCGGATGCGGCTACAACGACTTCCAGCGGTTGGACGAACAGACCAAGTCTGCCTGGTCCGAGGTGCTGAACCAGTACCAGCGACGCGCAGATCTGATACCGAACATCGTCGCGACGGTGAAAGGAGAGACCAACTTCGAACAAGAGACGCTGACCCGGGTCGTCGAAGCGCGCGCCAAGGCCACCTCGATTCAGGCTACTCCGGAACTCGTCAACAACCCCGAGGCGTTCCAGAAGTTCCAGGCGGTGCAGGGCGAGCTGTCCGGCGCGCTGAGCAGGCTGCTGGTCGTGAGCGAGAACTACCCGCAGCTCAAAGCCAACCAGGCCTTCCAGGAACTGCGCGCGCAGCTTGAAGGCACCGAGAACCGCATCACCGTGGCCCGCGGGCGCTATGTGAAGGTGGTGCAGGACTACAACGTCCTCACGCGCAGCTTCCCGACCAACATCACGGCCAAGGTGTTCAGCTACGACGTCAAGCCGAACTTCTCCGTCGCCGACGAGAAGGCGATGGCCACGCCGCCCCAGGTCGACTTCGGCGCCTCGGCACCGGCGGCGCGCCCCTGACATGAGCACGCTGAGAACAGCGGTGCCGTACCCGGCCGCCCACCTGCGCCTGGCCCGCATGTTGGCCTGGCTGTTGCTGAGCCTGTTCCTGGTGGTCGCGTCCGCGCAGGAACTGGTAGCTATTCCGCCGCTGCAGGCGCGTGTCACCGACCTCACGGGGACGCTCGCCGCCGATCGGATCGCCTCGCTGGATGCGCAGCTTCGTGCCTTCGAGGAACGCAAGGGCGTGCAGATCGCGGTGCTGATGGTCGGCTCTACGCGGCCAGAACCGGTCGAGCAGTACGCCATGCGGGTGGTCGAACAGTGGAAGCTCGGCCGCCGCAAGGTGGACGATGGCGCACTGCTGCTGGTTGCCAAGGAAGATCGTGCCGTGCGCATCGAGGTTGGCTACGGCATCGAGGGCGCGCTGAGCGATTTGGTGGCGCGGCGCATCATCGACGAAGTAATCACGCCGCGCTTTCGCCAGGGCGATTTCGACGGTGGCATCGCGGCAGGCGCCGAACAGATCATGCGCGTCGTCGACGGCGAAGCCCTGCCTGCGGCGGATCCACGGCGGCAAGGCCGGACCAACGACATCGGCCAGGCCTGGCCCTTCCTGTTCATCGTGGCTTTGATGCTGGGCGGATTGCTGCGCAACGCGCTCGGTCGGGTCCCTGGCGCCGTGGTCACAGCCGGGGTATTGGGTGCTGCGGCGTGGCTGGTGGTGGGCACCCTCGCGGTAGCCGCGCTGGCCGGATTGGCGGGATTCTTCGTCACGCTGCTAGGCATCGGCATGGGCGGCCACGGCGGCATGCATGGGCACCATCGGGGTGGTGGGTGGCCTGGTGGCGGATTCGGCGGCGGCGGAGGAGGATTCCGCGGCGGTGGCGGTGGCTTTGGTGGCGGTGGCGCCTCAGGACGGTGGTGAGATGAACATTCAACGACTTCTTCGCCACCTCGCCACCACCGGCGGCGCGGTACGCCGCGCCTTCCCGCCGCGCACTCTGGACGCCATCGAGCAAGCCATCCGTGCGGGAGAGTCCCAGCATGGCGGCCAGTTGCGCTTTGTGGTCGAGGGCGCGCTGGATGGATCGCCGCTGTGGCGAGACCAGTCGCCGCGCGAGCGAGCGCTGGATCTGTTTGCCCGTATGGGCGTATGGGACACGGCGCATAACAGCGGCGTGCTCATCTACGTGCTGCTGGCCGATCGGGCGGTGGAGGTCGTGGCCGATCGCGGCATCCATGCCTGTTGCGGTGCCGACATGTGGTCAGGTGTGTGCCAGCGCATGGAAGCCCAGTTCGCGCAGGGGCACTTCGAGGCCGGTTCCATGGAAGGCATCGCCGCCGTCAGCCATCTGTTGATGCAGCACTTTCCGCGCGACGCGGGCGACGGAAACGAGTTGCCCGATCGGCCAGTTCTTTTTTGAACGACAACATCCTTGGAGACTTTCCATGCAACTTCAGTTTTTGGGTGCCACGGGCACCGTGACCGGTTCGAAATACCTCCTGCGCCATGGCGACTCGACCATCCTGGTGGACAGCGGCCTGTTCCAGGGCTTTAAGCAGCTGCGGCTGCGCAATTGGGAGCCGCTGCCGGTCGCGCCCAAGACGATCGATG
This sequence comes from Acidovorax sp. T1, assembly GCF_002176815.1. Classification (NCBI taxonomy): domain Bacteria; kingdom Pseudomonadati; phylum Pseudomonadota; class Betaproteobacteria; order Burkholderiales; family Comamonadaceae; genus Acidovorax; species Acidovorax sp. T1. The sequence goes on from NZ_CP021649.1 coordinate 8,567, forward strand.
CCGTCGTGCTCACCCACGCCCACATCGATCACAGCGGCTACCTGCCGCTGCTGGCGCGGCAGGGTTTTCGCGGGCGGGTCTATTGCACGTCCGCGACGCATGAGCTATGCAAGATACTGCTCACCGACAGTGGTCATTTGCAGGAAGAAGAGGCGAAGTTCGCCAACCGCTACGGCTTCTCCAAGCACAAGCCCGCGCTGCCGCTGTACACGCGGGAGGATGCCGAGCGCTGCCTGAAGCTTTTCTCACCGCGTCCGTTCGCCGAGGCCTTCGAAGCTCTGCCCGGACTCACAGCCCGGCTGGAGCCCTCGGGGCACATGCTCGGCTCCGCCTTCGTGCACCTCAGCGATGGGCAGCGGTCGGTGCTCTTCTCCGGCGACATCGGCCGCCCGAACGACCCGGTGCTGCGCCCGCCGTTGCAGGTTCCGGGCGCAGACTACCTGCTGGTGGAGTCTACCTACGGCAACCGCAAGCATGAAGAGACTGACGCGCTGGAAAAACTGGAGACCGTGATCAATCAGACCGCCGCCCGCGGCGGTGTCGTGGTCATCCCCGCGTTCGCGGTCGGCCGCGCCCAAAGCCTGATGTATGGCATCTACCAGCTCAAGAAGCAGGGCCGCATCCACCACCTGCCGGTGTACCTCGACAGCCCGATGGCCATCGATGCGACGCAGCTGTATCACGCCCACCGTGACGAGCATCGGCTCTCGCCCGAGGAGTGCGAGGGCATGTGCCACGCCGCGAAGATCGTCAACAAGGTCGAGGAGTCCAAGGCGCTCCGTGCCAGCCGCGGCCCGATGGTGATCATCTCCGCCAGCGGCATGGCCACGGGTGGCCGGGTGGTTCACCACCTGAAGTCCTTCGCACCCGATCGGCGCAACACGATCCTGTTCGCCGGCTACCAGGCGGGTGGAACCCGCGGCGCGGCGATCCTGCATGGTGCGTCCACCGTTCGCATCCATGGCGAAGACGTGCCGATTCGCGCCGAGGTGGCCTCGCTCGACAACCTCTCCGCCCATGCCGATGCCGACGAGATCATCGCGTGGCTGCGCGGCTTCACGCAAACGCCGCGCCGCACGTTCGTGACGCACGGCGAGCCCGAAGCGGCCGATGCGCTGCGCTCGCGGATCGACCATGAACTCGGCTGGGCGGTCTCGGTGCCCGACTACCTGCAGACCGTGGAGCTTGCATGACAGCGCAAATGCATGAAGCCGGCCGCACCAAGGAGGCCGGGAACAGGCTGCAGGCGTGGCGCACGGGCATCGACACCTATCAGGAGCCGGTGGTCTACATGCGGCGCGATTGCCCGGTCTGTCGATCGGAGGGTTTCACGACCCAGGCGCGCGTGCAATTGACGGCCGGCGGCCGAAGCATCGTGGCGACGCTCAGTGTCGTCGACGGTGATTGGCTGGCCGAGAACGTCGCCGGTCTGTCCGAGTCCGCGTGGGCATCGCTGGGTGCGCAGCCGGGTGAGCCGGTCGCGGTCACCCATGCGCCACCGCTGGATTCGCTCAGCCATGTCCGGGCCAAGGTCTACGGCAACTCCCTTGGCGACGCCCAGTTCGGCGCGATCATCTCCGACGTCGCGGCGGGCCGTTACTCGGACCTGCACCTCGCCACCTTCATCACTGCCTGCGCGGGCGATCGCCTCGACCTGGCGGAGACGGTCTCGCTCACGAAAGCCATGATTGGCGTCGGTGACCGCATCGATTGGGCTCGTCCGCTGGTGGTGGACAAGCATTGCGTCGGCGGCCTGCCCGGCAATCGCACAACCCTGCTCGTGGTGCCCATCGTGGCGGCGTGCGGCCTCACGATGCCCAAGACCTCCTCGCGCGCCATCACCTCGCCGGCCGGGACGGCCGACACGATGGAGGTGCTGGCGCCGGTGAACCTGGATGTGCCGAGCATGCGGCGCGTGGTCGAACGCACGGGCGGCTGCATCGTCTGGGGCGGCTCGGTACGGCTCAGCCCCGCCGACGACATCCTCATCCGCGTCGAGCGGCCGCTGGACCTGGACAGCGAGGGCCAGCTCGTCGCCTCGGTCCTGTCCAAGAAGGCCGCCGCGGGCTCGACCCATGTGCTGATCGACCTGCCCGTGGGTGCCACCGCCAAAGTGCGCAGCGCGCAGGCCGCGGCGGCGCTCGGTCGGCGCCTGCAGGAGGTGGGCAGCGCCATCGGCCTGCACGTGGCCTTGCGCGTCACCGATGGTGAGCAGCCGGTCGGCCGCGGGATCGGCCCGGCACTGGAGGCCCGCGACGTGCTGGCCGTCCTACAAGGGACGCCCGAGGCCCCGGCCGACCTGCGGGAGCGAGCGTTGCGGCTGGCGGCGGACATCCTCGAAATGGGCGGTGCAGCGCCCGCCGGCGGCGGCCTGACGCTCGCCGCGCAGGTGCTGGCCGACGGCCGCGCCTGGGCCACGTTCCAGGCGATCTGCGCTGAGCAGGGCGGCCTGCGCAGCATCCCGGTGGCAACGCATCGGCACACCGTCGCATCGCCGTCCACGGGACGGGTCTCCCGAATCGACAACCGGCTGCTCGCGCGGGCGGCCAAGCTCGCCGGAGCACCGACCGCCGCTGCCGCCGGCATCGACGTGCATGCGCGCCTGGGCGACCAGGTCGAAGCGGGACAGCCGCTCTTCACGCTGCACGCCCAGGCGCCGGGCGAGCTGGCCTATGCGCTGCAGTTCGTCCGCTCGCGCCCACCGATCTTCCAGATTTCGGAGAACCTATGAAACCTCTCGTTTTTCACCTGCCGGGCGACGAAGACTTCGCCGATGGACTGATCCGGGCGTTGGGCGCGCAGCGGGCTGCCCTGCAGCTGCACCGGTTCCCGGACGGCGAGTCGCTGGTGCGGCTGGACGCCGACGTCACCGGCCGCACCGTCGTGATCGTGGCCAGCCTGGCACAGCCGGACGCCAAGGCGCTGCCCTTGTTGTTCGCCGCGGACGCAGCGCGCGACCTCGGCGCCACCCGCGTGTTGCTGGCTGCCCCGTACCTGGCGTACCTGCGTCAGGACCGGCGCTTCAACACGGGCGAAGCCATCACGTCCCGCACGTTCGCTGCGCTGGTGTCGACGGTGTTCGACGGTATCGTCACCGTCGATCCCCATCTGCACCGCTACCGCTCGCTCGGCGAGGTCTACCGGGTGCCGACCCGTGTGGTCCAGTCCGCGCCCGCCATCGCGGCCTGGGTCGCAGCCCATGTGGACCGTCCCGTGTTGATCGGACCCGATGCGGAAAGCGAGCAATGGGTCCATGAAGTCGCGCGCTTGGCTGGCGCGCCGTTCACGGTGTTGCAGAAGATCCGCCGGGGCGACAAGGACGTGGAGGTCAGCCTTCCCGACACCGCGGCCCTGGCAGACCGCCAGCCCGTGCTCATCGACGACATCGTGTCCAGCGCGCGCACGATGATCCAGGCCATCGCGAGCGTGCGCCGCGTCGGATTGCCGCCGCCGGTGTGCATCGGTGTGCATGCGCTCTTTGCCGCCGATGCCTATGACGCGCTCCTCGCGGCGGGCCCCCAGCGGGTGCTGACCTGCGACACCGTGCCGCATGCCTCCAATGGCATCAGCGTGGTGGAACCGCTGGCGGCCGCGGTTCAGGACCTGATCGAGGCCAGCGCCACATGAGCGACGACCTTGTACGCCGCCCCTCCGCGCTGCGGCGGCTCTGGCTCCTGCTGGCCCAGGCAATCGCGATTGGCGCGGGTGTCATCATTGCTTGGCGGGCCTTCGGGCCGGCGCCTGTCCCTGTGACGCCCGACGTCGTGGCGGTACAGGAGGCGCCGCATGCGGGCGCCACTACCGGCTCGGCGCCTGCCACACCGAGCGCGATCACAGCCCGCCTGGAGGCGGGGTTTCGCGCCGCCGCCGCCAAGGCGTCCGCTTCGGTTGTGAACATCTACACCCGCAAGACACCTCCGCGCAGGATGCAGAACTGGTTGCGGCCCGATGGCGGCGATGAGGACGCCGCCCAAGGCGCGTCGAGTCTTGGGTCAGGCGTCATCGTCGCGGCCCAGGGCTATATCCTCACGAACAACCATGTCGTGGAGGGCGCCGACGAGATCGCCGTGATGCTGCCAGGCGAGAAGGTTGCCACGGCGCGCGTCGTCGGTATCGATCCGGAGTCGGACCTTGCCGTGCTGCGCGTCGAGGCCACGGGGCTGCAGCCCATCACTTTCGCTGATCCAGCATCGGTGCAGGTCGGCGACATCGTGTTGGCCGTCGGCGATCCGTTCGGGGTCGGCCAGACCGTCACGCAAGGCATTGTGAGTGCCACGGGGCGCAACCGCCTGGGCATCAACACCTTCGAGAACTTCATCCAGACCGACGCCGCGATCAACCCCGGCAATTCGGGCGGCGCGCTCGTCGATGGAAACGGCCATCTCGTCGGCATCAACACCGCCATCTACTCGCGCAGCGGCGGCTCCCAGGGGATCGGCTTCGCGATCCCGGTCAGCTTGGCACGGCAGGTGATGGAGCAGATCATTGCCACCGGCCGCGTGCGCCGGGGCTGGCTGGGGGTGAGCGCCCGCGACGTGATCCACGAGGCCACCGGTGCCACCGGGGGCGCCGCACTGGTGGCGGTGCAGCGCGGCGGGCCTGCCGATCGCGCCGGGCTGAGGCCCCGTGACACGGTGCTTGCGATCAACGGCAAGGAGATCCCGGACACCGCCGGCCTGATCGGCGAAACAGCCGCGGTCGCACCGGGCAGCAACGCCCAATTCAAGATCCTGCGCGGCCGCGAGACGGTGACCGTACAAGTCGAACTCGGGCAGCGGCCCGCGGTCCGCAAGCCCTGAGCGCCGATGACGATGCTGCACGAAACCGTCGAGACCGGCCTGCTGCGCGCGCTGACCCGCGGGGCGGAGACGCGTGCCTTTCCCCTCATCGTGGCGGCCGTGGCCATGGCCACCACGCTGTCGATGACGATTCCGTTCGGAACGTTGCTCGTCGCTGCCGTGCTACTCGCCCCGCGGCGCTGGCGGAGCATCGCCGCGACCTCCAGCATCGGCGCGGCCATTGGCGCACTGGTCCTCTATCTCGTGTTTCATCACTTGGGCTGGAACCGTTTCTTCGTCGCCTACCCCGACGTGGTGCGATCGACGGCCTGGCGTGACGCCACGTCCTGGCTCGGCGGGTACGGCGTGCCCGCGCTGCTGGTCATTGCAGCGCTCCCGGTACCGCTGACGCCTGCCCTCATGTTCGCGGCAATCTCCCGGCTGCCGGTGGCCGAGGTTCTTCTGGCGCTCTGGTTGGGCAAGCTGGTGAAGTACACGCTCTATGCGTGGCTTGCATCTGCTTTCCCATCGCCCTGGATCCGCAGGGTCCAGGACCGGACGGCGACCCTGCACGCCGCGCTGAGCCGCGCCCAGGCGCTCGATCCGGGTTCGCAGCATCGAGCCGCACCGGGAACATCTCCGCCAGGACCGACAGATCGGCCACAGCCATGAACGCCATGACACCCACATTCAAGAGGAAATGACAGCGATGTGTTTTTCTGCACCAGCCAGTTTCACGGCAGCCGCGGTACTTCTGGGGACGGGGATCGTCACCGTGCGCCGGGTCCGCGCGTGGCGCGAAGTGCCTTACGCGGCCATCCCGTTGCTCTTTGGGATTCAGCAGCTACTCGAAGGCATGTTGTGGCTGACATTCCCCGACCGCGCGCCCTTGCTGAAGGTGGTGCTGACGCATCTTTATTCGTTCTTCTCGCACGTCCTGTGGCCGATCTACGTGCCGCTGGCCGCCCTGGCGCTGGAGACCGTTCCGTGGCGCCGTCGGGTTCTCGCGGGCATCGCGCTCGCAGGCGCGCTCGTCGGGGTGTACCTTTTGGTGATGCTGGTGCGACTGCCCATCACCGCGCGCGTGGTCGGCCAGCACATCTTCTACGACTCCCCGCACTTCTACGTCCTGACCACGATGGCCTTGTACCTGATCGGCACCTGCGCAGGTCTGATGGTCTCCAGCCACCGGCGCGTAGCGGCTTTCGGAAATGCGGCCTTCGTGTCCGCGGTCGCCGCCTATTTTTTTTATGCGACCTGGTTCATCTCGGTGTGGTGCTTCTTCGCCGGGGTCCTCAGCATCATCGTGCTGTGGCAGTTCCGTGAACCCCGAGCGAGGCTCGCCGTGCAATGACGGATCGTCCGGCCGGCTTCAGGCCCGCACTTGCCCACCACGTGCTCACGCCCCTGTACGACCGGGTGGTGGTGCTGACCACGCGCGAGCAAGCGTTCAAGCCGGCCCTCGTGGCGCAGGCGTCGATCCAGCATGGCCACGACGTATCGGACGCCGGATGCGGAACGGGGACGTTCGCCCTCCTTGCGGCCACCGCGTGCCCGCAGGCCCGTGTCACCGGGGTGGATGCCGACCCCGCCATCCTGTCGCTGGCCCGCCGGAAGGCGGCGAGCGTGGCGGCGCCGATCCGATTCGACGAAGGCCTGTCGACATACCTGCCTTACGGCGATGGCTCGTTCGATCGGGTCGTATCGAGCGTCTTCTTCCGTCACCTGGCGCACGCGGACAAACTGAAAGCGGCCCGCCAGATGCATCGCGTTCTGCGCGTTGGCGTTCAACTGCACTTCGCGGACCGGGAGCGCTCGCGCCGACCGATCAGCCGTACGGCGTTCTTCGCCGTTCAACTGCTCGATGGCTTCGAGACCACGCGCGACGCGGTCGCCGGTCACTTGCCGTCGGTGCTCGCGCAAGCAGGGTTTGCGCAGGTTGCCGAGACACGGCAATTCGTTGCCATCTTCCACATCCTGTCCCTGTACAGCGCCATCAAGGTTGCGCCATGACCGAGGACCATCGTCTTAGTGTTCTGTTCACCGACTTCGCACCAACGGACCAAGCGGCGATGCAGCAATGGCTTCCGGCCCACTGGCACGCGCACTTCGTCCAGCGCGAGCACCTGGTGGCGTCCGACACCGAAGATGGGGCGATCGAGGTCCTTTGCGTGTTCGTGCGCACGCGGGTGGACGAATCGGTGCTTCGCATGCTGCCGCGCTTGCGGCTCGTCGCCACCCGCTCCGCGGGCTTCGACCACATTGACCTGGAGGCGTGTCGAAAACGCGGCATTGCCGTCTGCCATGTGCCGGACTACGGGTCGGCCAGCGTCGCAGAGCATGCCTTTGCACTGTTGCTGGGCGTGACACGCCATCTGACGCAGGCCCACGAGCGGGCGCGCCAGGGCTCGTTCGCCTACCGCGGACTCACCGGCTTCGAGCTGGAAGGCAGGACGCTGGGCATCGTCGGCCTGGGCCGCATCGGACGCCACGTGGCGCGTATCGCCGTGGGGTTCGGCATGGACGTTCTCGCCTACGACCCCGCCTTCGCTGCTTCGGCTGCGCGCCCAGCTGGCGTGTCCCTCGTGACATGGGAGCAGGTCCTGCAAGGCAGCGACATCCTGAGCCTGCATGTTCCGGCCACCGAGGCCACGCGCCACCTCATCGACGCCCGGGCCTTCGCGCGCATGAAGCCTGGCGTGGTAGTGATCAATACGGCACGTGGAGCGCTGATCGACGAGGCCGCCTTGCTGCGCGCGCTGGACGACGGCAGTGTCGCAGCCGCCGGCCTGGACGTGCTGGAGCAAGAAGGCGCGCTGTCTCCCGAGGTGCCCACGGGCTGCGGGGGGCTCGGTTGCGATACCGGCTGGATGGCGTCCAGCCCGCTGCTGACCCATCCGCGCGTGCTCGTGACTCCCCACGTCGGTTTCAACACGACAGAGGCGATCGCGCGCATCTTCGACGAGACCATCTCGAACATCGCAGCCTGGCATGCGGGCCGGCTGCGCAACAGGGTGGATGAGCCGTGATGCGCCCTGACCGCTCCGTTTCTGCCGCGCGCCTTCCGGACCGTCCACCGCAACGCTCGGCGCTGCGCCGGGCGACGCAGATCGCAATGGCGCTGACCGGGGTCCTGCTCTGGGTGGCCTGGCACCGGGGACTCATGCGCTGCGACACGCACCGGGCGGCCGAGCGCTTTGCCCAAGTGCTGCAGCGATTGGGAACGACCTTCGTGAAGCTGGGCCAGCACCTCAGCCTGCGCGCGGACGTCCTGCCTCCCGATGCGCAACGGGCCCTGGCCAGCCTTCAGGCGCATGTGGCGCCGTTTTCTTCGGAACAGGCTGTCCAGGAGGTCGAGGCGGCCCTGGGCCGCCCTTGGCAAGAGGTCTTCGCACGCTTCGACATGCAGGCGCTGGCCGCGGCCTCGATCGCGCAGATCCATCGTGCGGCGCTGCCCGACGGGACGGAGGTCGTGGTGAAGATCCGCCGCCCTGGTGCGGCCGAGCAAGCCGAGACCGACATGCGCATCCTGCGCCGGCTGGTCCTGGCCATTCAGTGGTTCGTCCCCTCGCTGCGCCGCTGGGGTCTGGCGGCCATCGTGGACGAGGTTGCGGCGAACTTCCGCTACGAAATGGACCTGTCCCGGGAGGCGAGTTCCGTGCGACGTTTCGCCGACGCCTGGCGAGACTCTCCGGACATCGTGCTGCCCGACGTGGTGGACGAGCTGTGCACATCGACGGTGATGGTCCAGCAGTTCAGCCGCGGGGCCCACCTGCACGGTCTGCCGCCTGCCATGGGCGCGGCCGCTGCGGGCAAGCTCGTGGACAGCTACATCGTGCAGATCTTCCGCGATGGCTTCTTCCATGGCGATCCACACCCCGGCAACGTCTTCGTGATGGACGATGGCCGCATTTGCCTGCACGATTTCGGCATCGTGGGACGGGTCGACCGCAGCATGCGGCGCGCTTTGGTGGCGTTCGCGCTGGCCTTCGTCGAGCAGGATGCCGACTGGGTGGTCGACGCCTGGCTGGACCTGGGACTGGTCGGCGAGGGCACGGATCGGGCCGTCTTCGTGCCCGTGGTGCGCGCGCTGGTCGCGGACTGCGCAGAGCACCCGCTGAAAGACTGGTCGCTTTCCGATGCGCTCGCGCAGCTCGTGGCGGCCGGCCGGACCCAGGATGTCCGGCTTCCTAGAGACCTGCTGGTACTCACCCGCACACTGCTGCTGCTCGAAGGGACGGTACGCCTGCTCGCGCCGGACTTCTCCATCATCGAGGCCATCTCGCGCCACACGGCAACCGGCATATTCGATGAGCGCAAATCCGCGGCGTCGCAACGTCTGCCCTACGAGCTGGGAAACGCAGCCAACGCGCTGCCCACGCTGCTGGCGCGGCGCCTGCACAGCGTACTGCGGCAGCGTGAGTTGCTGCAACTGTCGATCAAGCCCGACGCCCGGATGCTGAGCGGTATCGACCGCCTCGGCCGCCGCATCGCCCTCGCGCTCGTGACGCTGGGCCTGTACATCGCGTCAAGCTTGCTGATGCAGCACGCCGTAGGCCCTCGCTGGGGCGACATGCCGGTGCTCGCGCTGCTGGGCTATGCGCTGGCGATCCGGTTCACGTTTTTCATTGCGCGCAGCCGTGGCTGACGCGTCTCATCAAGTCAGGAGCAAGGAATGAACAAGGTCAGAGTGGCGGTGAACGGGTACGGTGTGATCGGCAAGCGGGTGGCAGACGCGGTCGCGCTCCAGGAGGACATGGCACTTGCCGGCGTCGCAGACGTGGTGCACGACTATCGACTACAGGTCGCCGCGCAGCGCGGCTTCGCCATCCACGCGGCAACCTTTGAAGCTGAAGGAGCGATGCGCGCCGCAGGTCTTGCTTTGGCGGGCAATCTGGCAGAACTGCTCGCGAAGGCCGATGTCGTGGTCGACTGCACGCCCAAGAAAGTCGCTGCGGTCAACAAAGAGGTGTACGCCGCGGCCGGCGTGAAGTCGATCTTCCACGGTGGTGAGTCTCATGCGCTGACGGGGCACTCATTCGTCGCGCAAGCGAACTATGCGTCGGCCATCGGCCGCGAGTCCACTCGCGTGGTCTCCTGCAACACCACGTCCATCGTGCGAACGCTGGGGGCGCTGCGGACGGCCGGCCTGCTCAAGCGTGCACGCGGCACGCTCATCCGCCGCGCATCCGACCCCTGGGAAGCGCATGCTGAGGGCATCATTAACACCCTCGTGCCGGAGAAGGCGGTCCCCAGCCACCAGGGACCGGACGCGAGGACCGTGATCCCGGACCTGGATGTGGTAACGATCGCGGTCAAGGCGTCCCACAACAGCAGTCACCTGCACACCTGGTGGGTCGAACTGACGAGGCCGGCAACGCGCGACGAGGTGCTGGCGGCCTTCCGTGCGGCACCACGGATCGCGTTCGTGCGTTCCTCGGATGGCCTCGTGGCACTCAACAGTACGGTGGAGCTGATGTCCGATCTTGGCCGCCCGCGCGGCGACATGTGGGAGGTCGCCCTGTGGGAGGACGTCCTCGCGGTAGATGGCGACCAAGCGTACTACACCTACCAGGTCTTCAACCAGGCGATCGTGATTCCCGAAACCATCGATGCGATCCGCGCGCTGAGCGGCATCGAGTCCGATCCGTCAGCGTCAATCGCTCGGACGGATGCCGCACTCGGCTTGCGGCACGACTTCATCCACGACCGCGACTAGGCGTCGATTCACGCTTGGGCGGTACATTCTGCCGCTGGTGCCGCTGGTGCCTCGACGACCGTGCATCACAGCAGGTGCGATATCTCGTTCAACGGCTTTAGGCCTGAGCCGAATCTGCCGATCGCATCGCGATGCGCGCCAAGCTCGCTGTAGGGGAGGTAGCGAATTCCCAGCTCCGCCACCCGCGTGAATGCCGGCCGACGCAACTGGCTGCGGACATCCTCGCGGCGAGCGTCCGGCGCCACCAGGAACATCGATACGCCCGCTCCCAGTTCCGTTCCCAAGGCCAGGTCGAGCATGCGCACGATGCCGGAATAGATCGAGGTCGAGTGCTCGACCTCGAAGGCAGCGGCGACCTTCGAGCCGTCGGCCTCCACCCAAATGACGTCGATCAGGCGAACAGAGTCCAGACCGGCCCGGGCCTGCGCGGGGAGCTGCGTCAGACAGCCGTCTCCAAGGCGACCTCCCTGATAACTGCGCCCCTGATCGTTGGACGCAATCCAGACACCGTAGCCGAGCGACTTGCCCAGGTCGCGCAGCCATCCCTGAATTTCGGTGTGGGTCGCGTCGCTCTCGCGCTCCGCGGCCCAGCGTTTGTGGGCCGCGGCCGATTCCTCGCGCACCTTTTCGAGATCGGCCTCCCAGCCCTGGAGGGCGGCCGCATCGTCATCGCGCGGTGGCGCCGCGTACCGGCCCGAGCCGATGTCGAACAGCAGCCCAGCCAGTGCCCCCATGTCGTTCGACAACGCGTTGCGGTGCTGGGCATTGAGGCGAAGGCCGCCTTCGCGCATCGAGAGGTAGTGCTCCCACTTGCCGAGCTTGACGCTGCTGCCCGTGACCGCGTTGTAGCCCTTCACGATCGCGGTGTTGAACGGCATCACGATCGTGGGGTGAACGAAGTACAGGAGATTCGCCACGGCGGGGCCCAGACCCTTGATCTGACGAGCGTCGATCCGCCGTATTGCTTCGATCACTTCCTCTGCGCTGTTGCAGCAGTCGCAGGTGTGCAACAACCGGGCAAAGGCCTGTTGGTTGGTCGCGTTCTCGTAGATGTCGGGAATGCGCAGCTTGGGCTTCCACAGGAATGCATGGTCTGCCCCCTTGAAGATTTGGCGCTGCTCGGCCACCGAGCCGACCACCGTTTCGAGCGAGGAACCGCGGAATGCGCTACCGAAGGTGCCCGCATCGATGTCCTTGACCACCTGCGCCAGGCCGCGGCGAATCGAGCGGAAGTTCTTCAGCCGTTCTTCCCAAAGGAACCAGGTGTTGTAGGTGCTCAGCGGATCGGCTTTCCAGTGACCGATGAGAGTTTCAAGCGCGTGGGACATGGTCTCGATAAATGGGCGGGCACAGGGTTCCAATTGGACCACGGCCTCGTACCGATCGGCGCCGGAAACGACGTTATTCTTGTCCCTATGGGGAGAACAGGGGAATCATGCCGAGACCATCACCGCCCGCGGGTCGCCGTGGCCTCCCACCGCGGCCAACTCCTCGGCGGTCAATATGCTCGCGGGATCGACGCCGAGCGCCTGCGCTGCCTCGGTCGCGACGTGCGCCCACGTGCAGCGGTTCGCGAACAGCATGCCGGCAACGTCGAGCGTCCCACCGCGCGCCTGGTAGCCCAGTGCACGGGTCTGCCGAGGCCCGGTATCGATGCGACGCAACAGGCCCAGCGTCGGCTCCGGCCGCATGTGCGAGACGATGACGCGCACCGCAGCGGTGTCCGGGAACAGCGAGCGCAATGCCGCGTCGCCCGCCACGAAAGCCCGCTCGCGCTCGTCGCGTGGCAGCCGGAAGCGGCCCGGCTCGAAGACGCAGGTGACTGCCGTCCGATGCCCGGCGTCGTCCAGCCGCCGCGCCGCGAGCAGCGCCTGCTGTAGCTGGTACGCACCGATGGCGACCAGCAAGACATCGGGTGCGTCGCAGGGCTTCACCACGCAGGCACCCTCATCGGCCAGACGCTGGGCCTGTTCGCCGCTCAGTTGGCTGGCCATGGCCCGCTTTGGAACGACCAGTGTCCAGAACTGGCCATGCGAGGTGTAGGCGGCTCGCAGCGCCGCGACGGCACTGTTGGCATCCACCGGGAACAACACACGTGCGGTGTCGGACATCTCGCCCAGCAGCGCTTCGGCCAGTGTCGGGTCCTGATGGGACTGCTCGTTTTTGCCGTTCTCCCAGGTGTGGGATGTCGCCACCGTCACTACCGACAGCCAGCCCGGAGGCATGCCGGCCTCCGCCTGGTGGCGCGCGAACAGGATTTCCTGCCGCAGTGCACCCAGCATCTTCACGGCAAAGGCCTCGTAAGAAACAACGAGGTTGATGCCGCCCTTGTTACCCAGCGCCGCACTGACCACAGCCTCTTCGTTGAGGGCCGTGATCACGGCACCATCCACGGCTTCAGCCAAGCCCGGTTCGGGCGTGAAGACGCGGTGTTTGAGCAGGTCCAAGGTCTGGCCCATGCGGTTGCTGCGCAGCTCGTCGGGATTGCCGACGCGCGGGCGCAGTTGAGTATTGGCCTTGATGATTGCGGCGAAGGCCCCGTCGAGCGCGCCCATCGGCGAGACATCGTTGTCGTGCCACTGCGGCTCCGGAAGCCTCGGCGCTGCGACCTGGCGATGCGCTAGGGCATGCTCCCGCTCAAGGGGACGGCGCTGCACCTCATGCCTGCAGAGCAGGGCCACCGCTTGGTCGATTTCACCCGGCGGTACAAACAACGCGCGCGCGCCCTCGTTGAACTGCTGCCGTGCTGACGGGTCGAGACGGGGATTGCCCGCCAGCGGCAGGTTGTGCGCGGCGTTGGTTCCGGCACCGGGAAAACCGAATCCTTTGGGCGCTTCGGCGATGGTGTAGTGAAGTGGCACCGGGTACTGAACGGTTCCACGCGAAACCCCCGTAGCGCAGGCCGCCAGCCGTTCCTCCATCGCGTGGATGGCCCAGGCGAATGCGGCGGGGTCGGTGCCGTCGATCTCCATAGGGTCGAAGCCGTTCAGGCGCAGATGCTGCTGGAACCATTCGAGGCCGCCCTGCTGCTGCATGGTGCTGCGCTGCTCAATGCGACGGCCGTTGAGGATCATGAACGGAGCCACGAATCCACTGTCCTCGGCGCGCCACCAGCGCGGCGCCCAGTCGCTGCCGCGCTGCTCCTCGAATGCACCGTCGCTGAGGAACACCACCAGCCGTTCGCCGGGCAGGGGCATGTGCACGTACTGCAGTTCGGCAAAGCCGAGATAGCCCCCCTCGGACAGGCCGCCTGCCGTGTTCGGGCCGACGTGGCTGCCCAGCGGCGAGGCCGGGCGCCCCTGCGCGTCGATCGCGTAGCTGTAGAAGTCCCGAGCGAAGCGCGTAAGGCCGTTCTCGCTTCGGTCGTACCGCTCGGCGTGGCGCGGCGTCATGTTGCCAACAAGCAGGTTGCAGGCGTCGATGCCCGCCACGCAATGGCCTTGACCCATCAGCCAGCCGCGTGTCAGGCCGCTGAGCGCGTTCGCGGCAAGGTAGCCGACATAGGCCGGCACGATGTTCAGTGATCCGCCGGTGTGGCCTTCAGGCGTCTCCTTGTAGTCCTCGGCCGCCATTTCCCGGCCGTCGGTATAGACCCGATCGGCATAGGTCATGTGAACCGTTAGCCACATCCCGGCCACGGCCAATCGGTCTGCGGCCCACAGCGTGCGGTAGATCGCGGATGTGTCGCTCGCCTTGCCTTCGGCGACCAGCACCTGTGCGAGGTCGTGGATTCGCAGCTGCGTGAGGTCGTTGTGGGCGATGGGGCCATGCCCGCGCGCCCAGCGCGCGAACTCGGGATCGAATTCGCGGAACAGTCGCACCCGCTCGGCGACCCAGGGGAGGTTGTGATTCATTTTGAAGGTCCTTGGAACCGACCCGCAATGACGAGCGTCGGCGGGGTTGGGAACGCCGGCGTCTCGGATCGCCGGCGCAGAAACGAATGGCATGGCGCTCGGCACGTCAGACCTGCCTCGCATATAGCACCACGGCCACGGCCCACAGCAAGGCAGGCAGCAATAGCACCCAGCGGAAGTCCGAGTGGAGGACGAAGTCCATCGCACTCATCAGCCCGACCGTCACAAGCCCGGAGAACGCGACGGCCCAGCCGGTACCGCCTTGCCGCTCGCGCATGGCCATGCGCGCCAGGTGGACGATCAGTACGCACGCGCCCGTCATGAAGCCGCCCATCACCGTGAACACGATTCGCCGCCATGCCTCCAGACCGGGTGCCAATCCACGAAGCCGATCCAGCGGCACGCTGATGAAGCGCGGATCCTCGGGCAGCAGCGCCGGCCGCAGGAACACGAAGTAGGCGCCCAGCCTGACGAGCCAGACGCCGCAGGCCATGAACAGCGACATGGAGGTGCGCGGCGCCTGCGTGCGCAGAGGTGCCACCGCGCTGTGTCGGCGGGCGTCTCGGCGTGCTTGTCGGCGGCTCACGGCGTACCATCGCTGCGGCGACCGCGTCACTGCGACCACGCGAAGCCGAACTGCGGATAGGGCGAACGCGGGTCTGCTGACCGTCCACCTCCACGCCCTCACATTGACCTGCATCGGACAGAAGAATACAACTCGCGCAACCCGGTCAGCGGGCCTGCTCATTTTTCGCGCACCGTCATTGGCTTTGATGGGGTAGTACCCGAGTAAAGATCGCGGCGCGTCAAAGGAACGGGCCATCTTCCGTCGTCTCGTTTGGACGCTACGATCTGGTAGATCCCTGTGCCGCCCGCCTCGAATTCCAGCGCGCATGCCGCCATGTACAGGCGCCAGACGCGGAAGGTCACCTCATCGACTTCCTGCAGAGCCTCCTCTCGGCGCGCTTCGAGTCGCTGAACCCAATGACGCAACGTCAGCGCGTAGTGTGATCGAAGACCTTCGACATCATGGATTTCGAAGCCGGACCGCTCCATCCCGAGCTGGATGTTGCTGACGCAGTCCAATTCGCCGTCAGGGAAGACATAGCGGTTGATGAAATCGGTCGCGACAGTTCGGTTCCAGCCCTCTTCGTCATGGGTGATTCCATGGTTGAGGAAGAGCCCGCCCGGCCGCAAAACACGCTGCACCACGGCGTAGTAGGCCGGCAGATGAGCGAGGCCCACATGCTCGAACATGCCGATGCTGGACACCTTGTCGAATACGGTAGTGTCATCGAGGTCGCGGTAGTCGCGCAGCTCAACCGTGACGAGGTCCTGCAAGCCTTCTGATCGGATGCGCTCGCGCGCGTATTCGAGCTGCTGCTGGCTGAGAGTGATGCCGTACGCGCGCACGCCATGTTCTCGTGCCGCCCAGCACACGAGTGCGCCCCAGCCGCAGCCGATGTCGAGCAGACGTTCGCCCGGCTGCAGCCGCAGCTTGCGGCAGATGTGCTCCAGCTTGTTGCGCTGCGCCTGGTCCAGCGTGTCGTCCGGCGTCTCGAAGTAGGCGCAGGAATAGACTCTCTCGGCATCGAGCCAGAGACCATAGAACACGTTTGAAACGTCGTAGTGGAATGAAATTGCTGCTCGGTCGGTTTGGCGCGAATGTCGATGGGAGAAGCGGCGCGCAACGCGCGAGGCCAGACTACGCGATGGTTTCAAACCATCCTGGTCAGACACGCGCAGTATCAGAGCGTCGCGCAACAGGGCCAGCTTGTCGCGCCAGGAGAGCGAGAACTTCTCGAAGTGCGCCTTGAGCCCAAGCGCGGTGTACAGGTCCCCTTCGATGTCGATGGTGCCGCGGAAGTAGGCCTCCGCCAGCAGCAGAGGATCCGGCCGCAGGACAAGGCGTCGAAGCAGACCCGGGTCGCGGATGATCAGGGTGTACTCTGGATGCGCCTCGAACTCGTGCAGGAGCACATCGCCCAGACGCAACGCCGGCTGGCGCTCGATGCCGGCCAGCAACCGGCGCAGGATGCGCAGCGCGGCGGCATTCATGTCTGGTGACGGGGATTGCGCAAGTGTCTTGGAATGGTTCATCTGGGGCACCTCAGTTGCTCGCGTGCAGCGCAAGCTGCGATGTAGCAGACGACTCTTTTTCGCGCCGGCACGATCGACATGACCAACGCCACTTTTTTGCATGTCCGTAGAGCCTCATGATGTCTGGGAATATCAAAACCGATCAAAGTCGGTCATGCGCGTACACGACTAGACTTCGCTCGCACAGATTTGCGCTTAACGTCCGCTGCCGCTCCTTCGATCAAACTGCAGACGGAATGTCCATCCGGTATCCCGTCAGGGAGTCGCGTCCAGTCGCGGTCTGCCTGCTGCATGCGCAGATGCAGCTCCGTCGCTTCCTTCAGTCGTCGAGCCTGTTCGTCAAGCCGCTCGCTCAGCAGCGCCCGAGCGCGCGGACAAGGAGATGTTCCGCGTTGACTCATCTCAACGAACTCCGCGGCGTCCTTGAGCGTGAAGCCGAGCGCCAATGCGTTGCGGATGAACCGCACCCGCGCCACGCTGCGCTCGGAGAACGCGCGATAGCCGTTCGCGCCGCGACCATCCGGCACCAGGAGGCCAACCCGCAGGTAATGGCGCAGCGTGTCTGGGGTCACACCTGCCTCCCGGGCGCATTCAATGAGTTGCATCACCGTTCTCCAGCGGGGTAGTCTCGCGTCGAAACGCATGGCAGGAGTTTGAACCCAGGTGCCGCACATAGGTCAAGAGCGTGGGTGTTTGATCGGCTGTGATCCCATTGTCCGTGCGCTTTCGGAAGTACAACCGGCAGAACACGGTGACAGGGGTGGACCGGCTTGTGGGCGACGCCGAAAGCGGGGCTGTTGCTGACCACGGTGCTCTCCCTATTCATCGATTTCGTGTTCGGCACTTACCGAACCATTCAACAACCTGGCAGTCTCGTGCGCGATCACCCACTGTTCGCGCGCACGCACGGCCAGCACCGCGACCGAGGACCTTGACGCCTGAAGCTGGGCGACTTCGGATGCCGGACTGAAGGCGCGATTGCGCTCCTCGTCCAGATGCAGGCCAAGGAATTCCAAGCCGTCCAGAATGCGGCAACGCAGCGTCGGGGAGTTTTCCCCTGCTCCGCCAGTGAAAGCCACCGCATCGCAGCCGCCCATCGCCGCGGCGTAGGCACCGATGTACTTGCGCACGCGGTAGGCATGGACCTGCAACGCCATTTGGGCAGCAGCATGACCATCCCGCGCGCGACTCTCGATCTCGCGCAGGTCCGAGCCCACACCCGACAACGCCTTCAGTCCACTGTCGCTGTAAAGCGCCGCTTCGATTTGCACCAGTGACAAGCCCAGGGTACGCGCGACATAGCCTGGCACGCCGGGGTCGAGGTCCCCGCTGCGTGTGCCCATCACCAGACCTTCCAGGGCCGTCATCCCCATCGAGGTGTCGACAGAGCGGCCACGGTCGATCGCGCAGACACTTGCCCCATTGCCGATGTGGCAGCTCACGATGCGCAGTTCGGATGGAGGCCGCATCAACGCGGAACTGACAGCCGCCAGTACGCTCTGGTGCGACAGGCCATGAAACCCGAATCGCCGCACCCCAACTGCGCGCCATGACTGCGGAACGGCATAGCATGAGGCGTGTTCTGGCATGCCGGCATGAAAAGCGGTGTCGAAGACCGCCACGTGGCGCACGCCTGGCCAACGCTCGCGCGCGATGCGGATGCCGGCCAGTGCAACGGGGTTGTGCTGCGGCGCCAGCGCAGCAGCCTGGTCGATCTCGTGCTCGACTTTCGCGTCCACGAAAGCCGCCTCGCGCAAGAAGGGGCCACCGTGTGCGACACGGTGGCCGATGGCATCGAGCGACGTCACGCCGGACCTTCGTACTCGCTGCTCGATCTCGTCAAACGCCGCGACATCAACTGCGGGATGGTCGATCGTCGACTCGATCACAGTCGTGGCCGATGCCGGGTCGAAAACCCCGAACTTGAGGGTCGCACTGCCGGCGTTGATGGCTAGGATGTGCATGTCTTGGTCGCCGTCAGTGCAGATCGACGTCGCGACTGCCGGCCTCGGCAGTATGAGCCAGCCAGTACAACAGGACAACACACAGTGCGAGCAGCGCATGGAGCCACCAGCCCAGTTCATGGGCTCGGTGCTCCAACACCCCGGTACTAAAACGGCTCTTCAGGCGATCAGCAGTCAAAGCTGGAGGGGCCTTTGTCAAAAAGGCTCCAACTCCAGCTTGTTCGCCACGTGAGCCGGCGATTTCAGCAACGAGTGCGCTCATTACCTGCATTTGTACTGCTTCGCCTTCCGAGCATCAGACCTGCATGTTCATTACATCGGTGTAAGCCTGAACAATTCGGTTTCGGCTCTGCAGCGTGGCCTGAAATGCAATGTTCGACTTGACTCCTGCAAGCATCGTTTCTTCAAGACTGACAGTGGGGTTGTCTAAGGTGACCTCGCGGCTCAGGCGCCCAGATTCACTTTGCAATTGGCTCGTGGTCGCTAACGCTTGCTTCATCGCGTCCAAAAATCCACCGTCTTGAACTGTGGATGCTTTGGACACCAACTTGCCCACCGGATTGAATGGCAGTAGTGCGTCAAGCGAGTTTGTGGTGACGTTCATGGTGTGTCCATTGTCGAACTGACGGAGGTTATGAGGGGCCTTTTTTGCTGGAGATCGAGACCAGCGATCGATACGAAATAGTAAGTGTCGCCAGCCGATCAAGAAGCCCTGCAACTGGTGCGTCAGTCGTTCAATTGCACAGCTATGGATAACAGAAACGTCATCTTGCCGACATCGCCGTGAGTTGCCGGTACGCGTAGTGGTGCGCACCGCAAAGCATGAAGGTTGGCAGGTGCCACGCAAAGGGAGCGTGGTCTACGGCCGTTGCGCAATCTCCAGCAACGGTTTGATGCTGGAGCCAAAGCGGCTCCTGGACGCGTGGTTCTGCTCCAGTTGGCTGTCGGGCAGATAACGGATCTTCAGCTCCGACACCCGGGAGCGCAGTGGAAGCGGCCACTGACGCGAGAAGCGCAGATGCGACGCTACGGGCTTGATGCCCTGCGCGCACGGCGCTCCAGCGTCAACTGGCGCGGCCCCTGGTGGAACCCCGGGCCAGGCCCTGATGGCCACCCAAATTCCCCCGTCTATGGCCACCTCAAACTCCCCCACCTGAACTGATCGGGGATAGGGGTTTAACGCCGGCGTCGTCGGCACCTGTTGGCAGGACATTGATCCAGTCTTCCCCGAGGGAAGGCCAAGGAGTGAATGTCTTGAAGTCCAACCAACGCGCCACCATAGAGACACTGCTGGAGCGCAACACATCGCAACGCGAGATCGCCCGCATCACGGGCATCGACCGCAAGACGGTCAGGAGCTACCACCAGCGCTGGCTGGAGCAACTGCAGTCAAATTCCCCCGGGGTGGCCACCGGCTCGGCAGGTCAAATTCCCCCACCCTGGCCACCGGCTCCTGGGCCGGTGGCCACCTCCCTGTGCGAACCCTGGCGCGAGTTCATCGAAGCCCAGCTGCGGCTGAAGCGAAACGCCACGGCCATCTACCAGGACCTGGTCGACCAGCACGGCTTTGATGGCCAGTACAACTCGGTCAAACGCTTCTGTGCAAAGTTGCGGCACAAGGAGCCCGAGCAGTTCGATCGCCTGTCCTTCCTGCCCGGCGAGGAGATGCAGGTGGACTACGGCGAGGGCGCGCCCACCCGCGTGCCCGGCAGCGACCGGTACCGCAAGCCCCGCCTGTTCGTGGCCACCTTGCGGTATTCCCGTGCCAGTTTCCGGTGCGTGGTCTGGAAGTCCAGCCAGCAGATCTGGGCCGAGCTGCACGAGCGGGCCCTGCGGTACTTCGGGGGCTGCCCCCAGTACGTGGTGCTGGACAATCTGAAGGAAGGCGTCCTCAAGCCCGACCTGTACGAGCCCGATCTCAACCCGGTGTACGCCGCCGCCCTGGCGCACTACGGCGTGGTGGCCGACCCGGCGCGGGTGCGAGACCCCAACCGCAAGGGCACGGTGGAGCATGCCATCGGCCATACCCAGGCCACGGCCTTGAAGGGCCGGCGCTTTGAGTCCATCGAGGCCCAGAACGAGTTCCTGGCGCACTGGGAGAAGAGCTGGGCATCCAAGCGCATCCACGGCACCGAGCGACGCCAGGTGCAGGCCATGTTCGAGGAAGAGCGCAGCCACCTCAAACCCCTGCCAGTGCTGGGAATGCAGTATTTCGACGAGGCGGTGCGCACCGTCTGCGACGACAGCTGTGTGCGGGTGGATCACAGCAGCTACGCCGCTCGCCCGGCGAACATCGGCTCCAAGGTGTTGGTGCGCATCTACGCCCAGCGCATCGAGATTCGTGACATGCACACCCGTGCCTTGCTGCGCACCCACGCCAAGGCCGAGCGTCCCGGCACGGTGATTCTGCCCATGGAGGAGCGGGTGTTCAATCCGTCTCGCGAGACCCGCCTGATCCTGCGTCAGGCCGGCGAGATTGGTGAGCACGCCAGCCGGCTGTGTGAGCTGCTCTTTGCCATCGAGGGTCGTGTCGGGCAGCGCAAGCTCTGGGGCATTGTGGGACTCATGCGCCGTTACCCGGCGCACTGCATCAATGCCGCCTGCGCCCAGGCCCTGGAGCAAGGGGTCTACAGCTACAAGCGCGTGCTGGCGCTGACCGAAGCCCTCTTTGCCCAGGCGATGGCGGCCATCGAGGCTACCTGCGGCGAAGCACCCGCCGCCGGTGCCCACGCGCTGACGCAGCAGCATGAGCTCATCCGAGACGCTGAGGAGTACAGCGATCTCTTCGCGCTCGCCGCCGCCACGGCAAACACCACCACCACCACCACCACCACCACCAACAACACCACCAACGCACCGGGAGTTCAGCCATGAACATGATCGAGATCGAACGCGCGCTGCGCGAGCTGCGCCTGTCCGGCATCGCCGAGACCCTGTCCACCCGCGTGATGCAGGCCCAGGCCGCCCAGCAGCCTTTCCTGGAGACCTTCGCCGCCATGCTGCAAGACGAGCTGGACCGCCGGCGCTCTCGCCTGACCGAGCGCCGCTTCAAGCGCTCGGGTCTGGATGAGCGCCCCTCGCTGGCTGACTTCGACTGGCGTTTCAACCCGAAGCTGCCGCGCAGCGCCTGCTTCGAGTTGCACACCCTGAAGTTCATCGGCGAGGGGGCCAACGCGCTGATCATCGGCAAGCCGGGCACCGGCAAGAGCCATGTGGCCAAGGCCGTGGCCTACCAGGCCACGCTGCAGGGCTATGACGTGCGTTACCTGGAAGCCGACACCGAGTTCGCCCGTTACGCGCTGGCCACTACGGCAGAGCGCACCGAGCTGCTCAAGGACTGGGTCGCGCCGGACCTGCTCGTCCTCGATGACCTGTTCCTGGCCAGACGCATCAGCGAGCATGCCGCTGAAGTCCTACAGGCCATCGTGCACCAGCGCTACAAGCTGCGCCGCGCTGTTCTCATCACGTCCAACCGCGTGGTGCAGGACTGGGGCAAATACCTCGGCGACGCCACCATGGCCAGCACCATCCTGGATCGCCTCATGCACCGCTGCGCGATGCTGGAGTTCGAGGGCAAGAGCTACCGCCTCAAGGAGGCCGCTGCACGCATCGCCATCACACCCGAGTCGTCATAATCCGACCGTCCTGCCTGGGGGAATTTGGGGTGGCCAAGGGTGGGGGAATTTGACCTGGCCATCGGGGCAGGCACATGGTCGCCGCACTGCCGCCCAAATACTTCACAGGCGTGGGGCTTGTATCGGTAGTTGACCATCCACCAACACCTCCAGCGTTTCACTTGAACCGCCGTAGGCGGAACCGCACGTACGGTGGTGTAAGAGGGGTGAGGGGTTACCCCTCACCCCTCTCGATCATGACAAAGATGTAATGAAGCCGTTATGCTTTTGACAGCTAGTCGTTTGCACAATGACAAAAGTCAAAAATGCATCACAAATCCATGAACAATCTCTGGCTTTCACGACCTACCTCAAGCCTCTGGCTGGGCGCCGCACTAATGGTGCCGTCCCTGGCATTTGCACAGATGCCAGAGGGCGAAACCGCGAAGGTGGGCTACCTGCTCTCGTACCGATCAGCCCTCTCGGGTTACGAGGCCTACAAGGAGCAGTCCGTCCAGCCCTGGAAGGCGGCGAACGACAAGGTGGGTGAAATCGGCGGCTGGCGCGCCTATGCGAAGGAAATCAAGTCGGGCCAGCCCGGGTCCGCCAAGGACGCTGCTCCCGTCACCGACCCGCATTCTGGCCATCACGGGGGAGAAAAACCATGATGCGTTTGCGTGCCACTCACGCCAAACTCGCTCTATCTGCACTCGGACTGGCGGTGCTGACCGGCTGTGCCAGCGTCAGCCTGGATCAGAACATCAATCGTGTCAACGTCGAAGCGGGCAGCTTTACCGAAGGCAAACTCGCCTTGGCTCGTACCCAGGAGGAAAGCGACCAGCGGGCGCAGGCCGCTCAAGCCTTGCTTGCGCAGCCTCTGGGTCAGAAAGAAACCGTTCAGTTGGCTTTGGTTAACAGCCCGTCTTTGCAGGCCCTGCTGGCGCAAGGCTGGGCGGAGTCTGCCGATGCCGCGCAGGTGGGGCGGATTGCCAACCCCATCTTCAGTTTTGAGCGCATGACGGCCGGCACTGAGCTGGACTTGGGGCGTGCGCTGTCCTTTGGCCTGTTGGATCTGCTGACCCTGCCGACCCGGTACGGTGTCGCCACCCGGCGTATCGAGCAATCTCAATTGCGCCTGACCGGCAGCGTGGTGGACCAGGTCACCGGGGTGCGCCAGGCTTGGGTACGGGCCGTGGCCGCGCAGCAGGCGCTCCAGTATGCCAAGCAGGTCTATGACAGCGCCGAAGCGGGCGCCGAATTGGCCCGGCGCATGCAGGGCGTGGGCAACTTCAACCGCATTACCCGCGCACGCGAGCAGGCTTTTTATGCCGATGCCGCCACCCGACTGAGCACGGCCCAGCACCAGGTCACGGCCAGCCGGGAAGAACTGGTACGTTTGCTGGGGCTCGATGAAAGCCAAGCGCAAGCGCTGAAGCTTCCCGAACGTCTACCCGATCTCCCCAAGCAAGCACTGGATCCGCAGGCGGTTGGCTCGCTGGCGACCAAGGCGCGGCTGGACATCCGTCTGGCGCAGGCTGCGCTGGATGGCGCTGCCAAGGCCCAGGGCTTGAACATGGTGACCAGCTTCACCGATATCGAACTCACTGGGCGCCGCAATACCACCTTCGACAATGCCGAGGGCACCCGCTCTACCGCGCGCGGCTGGGAAGTCGCGGTACGCCTGCCCATCTTTGACTGGGGCGGAATGCAACGCGATGCGATGAACGCTCGAACGCTGGCGGCCGCCAACCAGCTTGAAGGCACGGTGCGTTCCGCGGGCTCCAGCCTGCGCGAAAGCTATTCGGCCTATCGAACGGCCTACGACGTGGCGCGGCACTACCGCGACGAAGTGGTTCCGGTGCGTAAGGTGATCGCGGAGGAGAACCAGCTTCGCTACAACGGCATGCTGATCAGCGCGTTCGAACTGCTGGCCGATGCGCGCGACCAGGTCGGTGCCGTCACGGCGGCCCTGGACTCGCAGCAGCAATTCTGGCTGGCCGATGCCGCATTGCAGGCAGCCGTAATCGGACGCCCCACCAACACCACCTTGTCGGTCACCACCAGCGCCCCCAGCGACGCGGGTGCCGGTCACTGATGCAGAGACGATTGCCATGACATCCAGAAGAGATTTTTTCAAGGTCGCCGGTATTGCTGGCGGCGCCGTTGCGGCCGGCGCGGTCAGCCGTGTCGCCATGGCGGCCCTGCCTGAGCCCGTCATTCAGACCAGCCCGAACACCATGGCCCCGCTGATGCCCAATTCGGGACGGCCGTACAACCCAGTGGTGACGCTCAACGGCTGGACGCTGCCCTGGCGCATGAATCAGGGCATCAAGGAGTTCCACCTGGTCGCCGAACCGGTGGTGCGCGAAGTGGCACCAGGGATGAAGGCCCACCTGTGGGGCTACAACGGACAGAGCCCCGGCCCGACCATCGAGGTCGTCGAGGGCGACCGTGTGCGCATCTTCGTGACCAATAGGCTGCCCGAGCACACCAGTGTTCACTGGCACGGCCAGCGCCTGCCCAGCGGCATGGATGGCGTGACCGGTCTGACGCAGCCGGCGATTCCGTCGGGCAAAACCTTTGTCTACGAGTTCGTGGCGCGCCGCCCGGGCACCTTCATGTACCACCCGCACGGCGACGAGATGGTGCAAATGGCCATGGGCATGATGGGTTTCTGGGTCACGCACCCGAAAGCTAGGCACCCGCTGATCGACGAGGTGCAACGGGACTTTTGCTTCCTGCTCAGTGCCTATGACATTGAGCCCGGCGCGGCTACACCCAAGGTCGCGGAGATGACGAACTTCAACCTGTGGACCTGGAATAGCCGTGTCTTTCCTGGCATCGACTCTCTGAACGTGCGTCTCAACGACAAGGTGCGCATCCGCATGGGCAACCTCACCATGACCAATCACCCGATGCACGTGCATGGCCACGAATTCGTGGTCACGGGCACCGATGGCGGCCCGACGCCCAAAAGCACGCGCTGGCATGAAGTAACCACCGACGTGGCCGTGGGGCAGATGCGCCAAATCGAGTTCGTCGCCGACGAGGAGGGCGACTGGGCTTTCCACTGCCACAAGAGCCACCACACCATGAACGCCATGGGGCACGACATTCCCACCATGATTGGCGTGGATCACAGCGGCCTTGCCAAGAAAGTCAACAAGCTCATCCCCGACTACATGGTCATGGGCGAGCGCGGCATGGCCGACATGACGGAGATGGAAATGCCGATTCCCGACAACACCATCCCGATGATGACCGGCCAGGGGCCGTTCGGCTCGGTGGAGATGGGTGGCATGTTCAGCGTGCTCAAGGTACGCCGCGACCAGAAGCCGGGCGACTACAAGGATCCGGGCTGGTACAAGCATCCCGCAGGCACGGTGGCGCATGAGTACACCGGCCCCATGGCCGAGCCCGCGCGCTTCAGCGCCGAGGGCGGCCAGTCCATGCCGCGCGTTCGCAAGCCTGCAACGCCGACCGAAGTCAAGGTGCGCAAGCCCACTTCGCATGGTGAGCATTGAGTTTTCCCTTCAGTTATCAACGAGAGCCAATCCATGAAATTCACGCGCTCCACTATTTCTCAACTCTTCGCCATGGCTGCACTGGCCGCATCGGGGGCAGCCTTCGCTGCCGGCAACCATGCAGGTGGCCACGGTGACGAGGGTGAGACAGCCATTGGCAAACCCGGCGTCGCCGCCAAGGCCCGTCGCACCATCACCATCGAAATGAGCGACAACATGCGCTACACGCCGTCGAACATTCAGGTCAAACAGGGCGAAACCGTGCGCTTCGTTGTCAAGAACGTCGGCCAGGTCAAGCACGAACTCAGCCTGGGCACCGAGAAGGAGCTGCTGGAGCACCTGGAGCAGATGAAAAAATTCCCGGACATGGAGCACGACGAACCAGGCAAGGTCACGCTCGCACCGGGCAAGCAGGGTGAAATCGTCTGGCAGTTCACCAAAGCGGGCGCCGTGAACTTCGCCTGCCTGATGCCTGGCCACTATGAGGCCGGCATGAAGGGCGCCATCCAGGTGGGCCGCAAGTGATGGTCTGAAGCGCCCACCACAGTTGGCCCAGCCATGGCCGGGCCAGACCATAGATCCAACTATTTACCCATAGGTCACCATGAACACCATCCAACGTCTGCTCACCATCTCCGCCCTTGCCATGGGCGCTGCCCTGCCGCTGGCGGGCCATGCTCAGGTCAGTCCCAATTCAGGCCAGACCTCGGCCCCCGCACCCGCATCTATGACCGATGGCGAGGTCAAGAAGGTCGATCTGGAAAACGGCAAGATCACCCTCAAACATGGGGACATCAAGAACCTGGACATGCCCGGAATGACCATGGTCTTTACCGTCCGCGACAAGGGGCAACTCACCAACCTCAAGCCTGGCGACAAGGTGCAATTCATGGTCCTCCAGGAAGGCGGGAAGATGATCGTCACCGATATCCAGCCCGTGCGCTGAGCAAATTCACAACCGCACCATCTCGTCGGGCGCGGCAGCCCTAGTCAGCCCCTCCACCACAAGGAGGAGGCATCATGTTCATGCGTATTCCACGCCATGGCGGACACGATTCCATGCTGATGGCGGACAGCATTCCAAATTGATGGCGGCAGCTTTGCTAAGCGGCTGGCGCAAATGGCGCGGCCGGACTTGCTCTTCCTGGATGCCTGCGGCATTGCGCCGATTGCCGCGCGCGAGCGAAACGACTTGCTGGAGTTGCTCGACTACCGGGTGAGCACGCGCTCGACACTCATCACCAGTCAGTTGCCGGTGACGGCGTGGCACGTCTGGCTGGACGAGCCCGCGCTGGCCGGCGCCATCCTGGACCGCATCGTGCACGGCTCGCACAAGTTGGCCCTCAAGGGCGAGTCGATGCGCAAGCTGTCACCGGCCACCTGACCATCCAGCCCAACCGCCATTCCACGCTGATGGCGGACACTTCGGCTTCGATTCGAACGTTACTTAGGACACCCGCGCAGCGTGTCCGCCATCGTCTGAAACACTGTCCGCGACGGGAATGGATTCACTGCCCGCCATCAGTGGAATGCGCAGTTCACATTCGCCATACCCTGATCGACCTTTGTGTCGCCGTCGCCGTCGCCGTCGCCGCCTCCGTGGGCGTGCTGGCGCACGGCTCCGACGAGCACAAGGACCACGCTACGTGCTGCCAAGTGCACCCGTCCCGGATGGGCTCATCCATACGCGGATATCGGCCGGGACTGTGGGGCTACGCCCAGTTCGCGCCTCTCCCTGATAAAAATGTCATCGGGCTGTCTCCATTCTGTTGGGGTGCGCTCTCTACGATCAACACATCTCCTCAACGACCAAGCAAGGCATGAGAGATGCAAGTTTTATTCACCATCGCTAGGAGCTTCAACCATGATCAAACAACGTCTTTCCCTTTCTTCCATGATTGCCGCCGCGGCCGCAGTGGTTACCTTGGGCCTTCCAGGGATGGCTTCGGCAGCGTACGAGCATCCCGCCAACAACGAAAAGGGCTTCATCGTTCACCCGGAACACTTCAAGAGCGATAAAACCCGTGCTCAAGTCAAAACAGAAGCCGAGGCTGCCATGCGGCAAGGCCTCCTTTCTTACGGCGAAAGCAACTACCCTATCCGCACACCTGATGCGGCAGGTCCAGGCAAGACGCGTGAGCAAGTAGTCAACGAGTTGCGGAACGAGTCACCTGCCGAACGCGACGCGCGTCTGCGTCTCTACTACCCGGGTTGATTGCCCACGTTTGGGGTGCGGAAAATTGCTTGGAATCCATTCTGTGGGATTGTTGACGTCGGCCTGACTAACCTCGGGACAGCCCAGGCCGCCGTCCAATTTCCCATGACACCCCGCCGCCGCGCACCGTCGCGGCGAGCTGCTGTCCCAGCCGCTGCTCGATCACTGGCTTCCA
Organism: Acidovorax sp. T1; assembly: GCF_002176815.1. Lineage (NCBI taxonomy): Bacteria > Pseudomonadati > Pseudomonadota > Betaproteobacteria > Burkholderiales > Comamonadaceae > Acidovorax > Acidovorax sp. T1. The sequence continues at coordinate 36,510 of NZ_CP021649.1, forward strand.
CGGCACCAGGCTGAATCCCATGCCGTCATCGAGCATGGCGTAGCGCCCACTGGCGAGCATGACGTTGCGCCGATAGATGCCGGCCACTCGGTGGCCATCGGCCACGGGGCGATGCTCCAGGCCGGTATCAGCCGCTATGTCCTGCGCGGCCTGCACCACTTCCCGATTACGCAGCGTCGTCAGCAGATTGCGCACCAGAATCACACGCTGGCCGCGCTTCTCGGCCAGTCCTTGTTCGGCCAGGAAGTCGGCACGTTTCTGTAGCGCCTCCTTGACCTCGCTGCCAAATCCCAAATCGCCCAATCCCTTGCCCCCACCGATCAACTGCTGGTCCAGCCAGGTGGCGCCGATCACGCAGGCCTGCCGCTCGATGGGCAGGTGCGACTTCAGTTCCACCGCCACGCCGCCCAGGCGCTGTGCGTCGTACTGCCGTCCACGCTCGGGCAGATCGTCGGGCACCTTCCATAGCCCCTCGGCCACGCGCTCCACGATGCCGGCGCGGCGCAGGGCTTCCAGCCTTCGGACATGGGCCGCGACTACCTCCTGCGGGTCGCGCCCAGCTTGGGTCTGGCCCTGTGCAATCGCCAGATGATGGTCGGTGCGGTACAGGCCATCGCTTGCCAGCGCAGCGATGTTGTGATCCGCCGTCCGCACCTTGGCGGAACCGCGTAGTTCCACCACCGCGCCGGTCGGGTAGTTGCCGGGTTCGTCGCGGGCATTGAGCGCGACGTAGTGCGCCTTGCCGTCCACGCCGTCGATGACCAGATAGGCCCGATCGCGCAGCTCGTCGGCCAGCCCTTTGGCGGCCACGCGGCCGATGACGGTTCGCCCATCGTCACCCGGTTCGAACACCGCCAACTCACGCGGCTGCCCGCGCATGGCCCGTTGCATGGTACGAATGATATCGCCGCGCTCGCCCAGGGCGCGCAAGGTCTTCTCGGCATCGGCATGCACGGCCCAGGTGCCGGGCTGCACTTCGTCGGCCAGGCCCAGGCGCTGCAAGCGTTGCAGGCGGCCAATCAGCAGCACGCGCTGACGTTGCAGCTTCGGTTCGTTGAAGCGTTCGATCAGCACCCGGCCATCGTCGCCGGCCTCGCGCTTCAGCGTTCGATCCAGGCTCGTCCATCGCTCCTGCTCCACTTCGCGCTGCAAGGTCTGCTGGATCTCCAGTTCGGTGCGCGGCCCCAGCCATTCGGTCGCCAGTTCGGAGGCTCGATGGCGGAAGCCATCAGCGATGTAGTCGCCCGCGATGATGAGGTCTTTGCCAGTGTCGTCGCGCCCGCGCACGATCAGGTGGGTGTGCGGGTTGTCGGTGTTCCAGTGATCGACAGCCACCCAATCCAGCCGCGTGCCCAGGTCGGCTTCCATGCGGTTCATCAGGTGGCGCGTGTACGTCCGAAGATCATCCAGTTCGGCGCCATCCTCGGGCGACACGATGAACCGGAAATGGTGCCGGTCATCGGCGCAGCGTTCCTTGAATGCCTCCAGATCAGCTTCATCGACCTGCGGCCCGTAGGCTTGGCCTCGCTCGCCATCGCGGCCCGCGCCATCGCGCTCGATGTAGCGCAGGTGCTTGGTGAGTGATCGGGGACTGGCCTGACGCTGGTTGACCAGCAAGGTTTTGATGTTCACGCGCCGCGACATTGGCGTCAGCTTCGCCCCGGCGAAGCGCGCCGCAGTATGGCCGCGCCCCAGGCGCGAGCCGGGACGCTGGCCGACGTGCTTTCCAGTGCCGCCGGTCGATGCCGGGCGACGCATTGAGGACTTGCCGCCACTGGTCTTGCCGACCTGCTTGAGCACCTTGGAAACAAAGCCCTGGCCCCGGTTCTTCGGAGCACTGGGGCGGATGCGGAAATCGTCATCGCGGCGGTTGCTCATGGCTGTTCCTTGGATAGCTGGGGCGTGTCCGGTAGTGCAAAGCACGCGGACATGCCCGTATCGGCGCGGGCCTCGCGCCCCAGGCGGCACGGCGGCGAAGCCGCGCCGTGCCGTCCAACCCCCACGTGCAGGCTGGCTTTGCGGGCGACGAAGTGCCGCCCCCTTTTGTCTTGCCTTCCGCCTTTGCCTCCCGCTTTCGCTCCCGGCAGCGGCGGCCCGGTGGCGCTGCGCTGCTTGCAGCCAGCCCGCCGGTGAACGCGGCCAGGGCCGCAGCCCGGCGCGTTCAAGGCAAGACGCCTGCACGGTGGACGGCTGCGCCGGATGCAGCGCGAAGTGCAATGCGAACGCATTTGCACTGCACGCGCGGCGACACGGCAGAAGCCACTGAAATGACATGCCCGATGGCACGATGCAATGCACGCCTGCGTGCAGCGAATCGGCAGCCATCATGGGCGGGACTCCAGCCAGACCGGACGTGCAATGCCGATCACGGCGGATGCGCTGACCGGCCCGAAATACCGGCTGTCGAACGACGCCGGGTTGGTCGCGCTGAGCAGGAACAACTCGCCAGGCCGAAGCCGCAGGCACTGCGGCCAGGATGGCAGCGTGCGGCCCAGCCGGTCGGCAGCCAGAACGGCGGCCACCGGCACGCCGTCGATCCAGATTAGCGCATCGACGATGCAAACGTGTTGCGGCGCGACCGCGCCCACGCGCTTGAGCAGCGGAACGCGCGTCGGCAGGTAGCCGCGCTGTGCAGCAAGCGCGGCGGCATCGGGCGGCAGCCGGGCCAAGACGATGCTGCCCACGGACAACGGACGTGGCAGCGAGGCGGCGTGATGGTCGAGCGGATCGACGCGATACCAGCCGACCGCCACGCTGTCGGACGGGTTGTAGATCAGGCGCGGCAGCGGCGACACGAAGGACGCCCAGGCCAGCGCGGCGAGGCCACAGGCGGACAGCGCAGCCAGCACGATGCGAACGCGCAGGCGCGAGCGAGGATGCGGCGCGGCTTCTGCGGAATGTACGCCGGTGGAATGAGCCGTCATGGCAGCGCCCTCCCGGCCAGCCAGGCAGCGTGCCGCTCGGCGCTGTAATCGGGCAGCGGCAAGCGTGCCGCGAGCCGGTTGCCCAGCGTGCGCCAGTACGCGGGTGATGCGGCAGCAGGCGCGATGCCCAGCGCCTCGATGGCGTCGATGCGCTCCAGCACGGCGCGCACCGCGCTGTCGCCCTCGGCGTGCAGCAACAGGCGTGCGCCGGGCTGCACACCGGGAATGCGCTGCGCCGCATCCAAGGGCGTGCAAGCCTGCATCACCATGAGCTGCCAGCGAATCGTGCCGTAGTCGTTGGCCTGCCAGCGGATGCGGCAGAACATGGCGTCGGGCACGAATACGGCGACGCTCCGCCAGCGGTCGTACCGCAGAGTGCGCGCCGGCTCGCCAAAGCGCAGATAGAGCTTGAAGCGGTGCTCAAGGAAGGCCAGCGAAACGCGCGTCAGCGGCGTTGAGGCAGGCCGGCCCGTGAGCGCAATGAGTGACGGCGACGGTGCTGCCGTGGCTGCGGTAGCAAAAGGCAAAGCAGATGCGTTCATGGCATGTTCTCCGGGAATTCCCGCTCCAGCAGTGCGCGCAACAGGTCGGCCACCGTCACGCCCTGCGTGAAAGCCGATACCTTGATGCGCGAGCGCATGGCGGGCGTGATGTCCAGGGTCAGGCGGGCGGTGTAGAGATCGCCCTTGTTGAGCGCATCGGCGTCGCCCTGGCGAATCCACGCCTCGGCGTGCGGATTTGCAGGCGGGCGCGCGCCGATGCCGACGCGCTTGGCCGTGCGTTTGCTGTTGGGTGGCGGCTTCGCCGTCATGTCGGCCACCGCAACAGCTCATCGACCAGTGCAGTGATTTCGCGTGCGGCGGCGCTGTCGGGCGCCGTCTCGCGTGCGACCCGGCCGGCGGCCACGCTGTCTGCGAAGACGATGCGCTGGTGCACTTCCGAGCGCAGCGCAGGAAGTGGCTGCTCGGCCAGCGCGCCGCGTGCTTCGCGCCCAATCACCGTGGTGCTGACGCGCCGGTTGATGACGAAGGCCGCGCGCAGCGCAGGCCGGAACACCTGCGCCTCGGGGTCTCCTCGTTTTCAGTGCAATAAGTGACGGTACGAAAAGCTAGCACTGGCGCGGAGGTGGTGTTGGTAGATCGTTGATTTCATTGACTTTCCTGTTCACTTTCAAATCTGCGATTCGTGGCGTCAAACCGTGGTCGGTTTCATCCATTGGTGCCAGTTATCGATGCATTTGGCCGCGAAGGCAGGATTTGGTCAGCATAGCGGTCAACCGGGAAGCGAAACACACCCCGCAAGTTGATGCTCTCCAGCCTGGTGGGCGCAATCTTCCCGATCAGTTCCGGTGGAATGACCTGGCGGCGGTTCGACCAGCGATCCAGGACCGCCTGCATCTGTGAGGTATTCCACGCCATCACGATGTTGGCCATCAGGCTCAACGCATCGGCCACAGCCTGCATTTCATCGACACGTTTGGCCTGCGCCGGGCTGATCCGGCCGGTATAAATGGCGCGCTTGAGGGCGTTAACAGCCTCGCCCCGATTGAGCACCCGGCGCAACTCGTTCCTGAAAGCGTCCTTGACAAAGTAGTCAGCCAAAAACGCCGTACGCAGCAACCGCCCCAATTGCACGCCAGCCTCATAGATTGGATCGCCCTGGGCGGCAGAACCGAACCGCGCAAGAGCTGCCACCGCACTGGCATGTCCGCTCATGACCGAGGCTGCCAGGTGCACCAGACTATCCCAATGCTTTTCGATCAAAGCGACGTCGACATTGGCTTCGCACACCGCAGCGATTTCTGCGGGCACTTTGGTGCCGCGTGGCACAAAGAGGTGGCGCTGTTTGAGTTCCTTCAACCGCGGGCAAAGATCAAAACCAAGCAAACGGGCATGTGACATGGCAAAGTCGGTGTAGCCATGGGTATCCACAGCAAGCTGGCTGGTCTCCAGCTTTTCTTGGCGGATGACACCTTCAATGGCCACGCTCGCCTGGCGCTCATTGAGCACAAAGGGCTGCGCATGGAAGATGCCCCACCGGTCTTTTACATGGGAGTAGATTCCAATGGAAGGTGTGTTGCGCCGAGGATCAAGCCGGGCTTGCCACACCCGTTTGGTGGTCTCCATGCTCATCATGTCAGAAGATGCCAAATCGGACCGCCCCCAGGTGGCGGCAATCGGGTGTCGCTGCATGAATTCCAGCACAGCCTGGCAGGCCTGGCTCAGACGCCGTTCGTCCCGCGCCCAGCGCATGGCCTGGCGAATGCTGGTGGCAGACAATTGCGGAATCATGCGCGCGCATTCGACCGCAGTCAGACTGGTGCCGTGGGCCATGATGCCGGCATAGACCATCAGCAGCTCGTCGGTAGAGCGCGGCTCACGTCCGAGCATGATCCAGCTAAAGCGCACCTGGGCGTCAACGGCCAGAATCACTTCCGGCAATTGAACCTCACCGATGCGGTGATCCAAAGCCGCGCGCAGCTTGGTCACTTCTGGGTCTTCGTCCTCTGCGGGCAATGGCGACAAATGGAGTTCATCATCCACGCGCAGTACGCCACTGCGGGCTGCAGCGGCCACCGCATCGACACCGGCAGTTACTCTGGCCAGCAAAGGCTTCAAGAAAGTGGCAGCCTTGCTGGGTAACGATAGACGGGCATAGTGTTTCTTGGACTCTGCCTGCCAACGCTCGTCCGTGAAGAACAAGCGCGCACGACCCCGAAAGCTCAGGCTGTGCTCAATCCAGACCGAGCCATTGCGCACCGCGCGGCGCAGGGCAAACAGGGTGGCCACCTCCAACGCCTGAAACGCCCGTTCCCGGTCTGGGCTGGAGATCGAAACCTGCCAGATCATTCCCAGACTTGGTGCCACCACTTCAACTGGCAGCTTTCTGGATCCTTTGAGATATAAAGCTTGCAGCTTGGCAAGGTACTCGATGGCAGGATGCTCGCCGGTGGCCTGCCAGGGCAGCTTTGCAATGGCGACGAGCAACGACCGCACGGGGCGAATTCCATCAATCAATCCCTCGCGGACCAGGGAGGCCCTGCTCGGTGGTTTGCGTTTCTGGGTTTCGGTGATCAAGGCTTCAAGACGGGCACGCAACTCAGCATCTGGCACCGCACCTTGCGCGCTCAAGGCAACAAGTTCGCCGAGCAGCGTTTTGTACATTGCGGCCCAATTGACGGTAGCGGGGACATCGGCGGCAGCCTGACGCCACAGATCGGCGATCCGGCGCTGCACCATAAGGATCAACTGGTCTGTGGTGGTGAACAGGCAATACCGAAGAAAGCATGCGACCTCCACGGTGCGCGCTGGCTCTTTGATCTTGGCTCCGGCTGAGGGCGGCCTGGAGACAAGTCGGCGCGCGTAGCGGCGCAAGATGAGATCGGGGATGTCTGCCAGGTGCTTATGAACGTCCAGCGTGTAAAGCAGGTCGATGCGCTCCAGTACCTCGCTGATTTGGCGGGTTGAGTGTTTCGCCGGTGCAGCCCATAGCCAACTCTGCTGGGTTTGTCCATCTGGGCGCAGCTCTGAAACTGAGGCTCGCCAGCGATCAAGTGTTGCTGGATCAACGCTGGCGGCGATGGCGGTGCCTGTTTCAACTTCAAGCTGGGCAAGTGCCGCCGCAATCAGTGTCCGAATTGCCCGCTCGTGCACGATCACCAGCTTGTTCTTGTACAGCCATTGACGCGCCCGCACGAGTAGCTGATCGCGGTCGGCGCAGCGCGCCACTTCGTCGCGCAGTTCACGTACCAGTGAGCGGCGCTGGTGCTCGCTCATCCACTGGAATCCAAGGACCGTGCAGGCTACTTGTTGGTGATCGAATAGCGTGCGCCCGCGTTCATACATGGCTCTCAGCGAGGCGACTTCTGGTGCTGCAATGCCAAGCTCGTTGCCAAGGTGGCGCCACAAGGCTACTGGAATTACCCGAAAGGCACCGAGCAAACGCCCACTCATGCGCAGGAAACCAATATGGAGCGCCAGACCAAGCTTGTGGGAATCACCTCGGCGTGCATTGATTGCGTCGCGCTCGGCACCATCGAAGGTGAAAAATGCCTTCATCTCGAAGTCGCTGATATCGCGGGGGAGCCCACGCATCCCCAAAAACGTTGTGTGCCAACCCTGCATCGTGAACCTCAAAAGTGGGAGGCCACCATACCCGTTTACAAAGCGAACAGGAAAGTCAATGAAATCAACGGTCTACCCAGACCACCCCCGCGCCAGTGCTAGCTTTGCGTACCGTCACTTATTGCACTGAAAACGAGGAGACCCCGATTCCTGGCGCGCGGGTGACCTTCGCCGTGTCCAAGCCCTCGCAAGAACGCGAACAGCTAGACCTGTTCCGCGCCTTGCCGGGCGACATGGCGCCGCGCGACAGCCAGGACTTGATGGCCTTTCCGTTCTTCTCGCTGGCGAAGTCGCGGCGCACGGCGCCGATCGACTTCCGCACCAGCGGCGTGACGATCCGCGTGGAAGGCACGGCCGAGCACGGCATCGCCACGATCTGGGATGCGGACGTGCTGATCTGGGCCGCCAGCCAGATCGTGGAGGCGCGCGATGCGGGCTTGCGCCTGTCGCGGTTGATGCAGGCCACGCCCTAGGAAATTCTGCGCTTCATCGGGCGTGGTACGTCGCTGCGCGACTACCAGCGCCTCAAAGCGGCCCTGGATCGCTTGCAGTCCACCACGGTGGCCACCTCCATCCGAGAGACGACCGGGCGGCGATTGCACCGCTTCTCGTGGATCAACGAATGGAAGGAACTGGCCGATGCCCGCGGCACGCCGCTGGGCATCGAACTGATCCTGCCGGACTGGTTCTATGCGGGTGTGATGGATGCGGCACTGGTGCTGACCATCGACCCGGCGTATTTCCGGCTGACGGGTGGAATCGAGCGATGGCTGTACCGGCTGGTGAGGAAGCACGGCGGGCGCCAGCCCGGTGGCTGGCAGTTCGACTTCCGGCACCTACACCGCAAATCGGGCAGCACGGCCAAACCCTACGACTTCGCCTGCGACTTGCGCGCCTTGGTGGCGCGGCAGTCGCTGCCCGGTTATGTCCTGGGCATCGAGCGGTTGGATGGCATCGAACTGCTGACCTTCCGGCCCGTGCCATACACGGCACGGGGATAACCGGTGCGCGGCCTGTGGACGGGCTCGTGCTATCAGGCGTGCCAGGTATCGTGCTATCAGGCGTGGGACTATCGTGCTATCAGGCGTGTCAATCGCCCGCAAAGCCAATGCTGGAGCGGGTTTCGGCCTCCCTTAACTTACCTAACTTAAATTCTCTAACTTGTAGTAGCAGCGCGCCGTTTCGGTGGACAACCGCCAAAAGGCAAAAAGCGCAGCAAGCCAGAAGTCCAAACCAACCCCGTTCTGCAAGGCAAATGCAGGCCAGCTTTCCAGCTTGGAGGGCCGCGCCATGATCGTCGCTTTGCTCAATCAGAAAGGCGGCGTCGGCAAGACCACGCTCGCCACGCACATCGCCGGCGAGCTGGCCATGCGCGGGCAATCGGTCATCCTGCTGGATGCCGATCCGCAAGGCTCTGCGCTGGACTGGGCGCAGCGCCGCAGCCAGCAAGGCTTGCCAAGGCTGTTCAGCGTCATGGGCCTGGCACGCGAAAACCTGCATCAGGTAGCGCCAGAACTCGCCAGACGGGCCGATCACGTCGTCATCGACGGGCCGCCCAGGATCGCCGCCCTGGCGCGCTCCGCGCTGCTGGCGGCTGAGCGGGTGCTGATCCCGGTGCAGCCCAGCCCTTACGACCTGTGGGCATCAGCGGAAATGGTGGCGCTGATCCGTGAGGCGGGGTCTCCTCGTTTTCAGTGCAATAAGTGACGGTACGCAAAGCTAGCACTGGCGCGGGGGTGGTCTGGGTAGACCGTTGATTTCATTGACTTTCCTGTTCGCTTTGTAAACGGGTATGGTGGCCTCCCACTTTTGAGGTTCACGATGCAGGGTTGGCACACAACGTTTTTGGGGATGCGTGGGCTCCCCCGCGATATCAGCGACTTCGAGATGAAGGCATTTTTCACCTTCGATGGTGCCGAGCGCGACGCAATCAATGCACGCCGAGGTGATTCCCACAAGCTTGGTCTGGCGCTCCATATTGGTTTCCTGCGCATGAGTGGGCGTTTGCTCGGTGCCTTTCGGGTAATTCCAGTAGCCTTGTGGCGCCACCTTGGCAACGAGCTTGGCATTGCAGCACCAGAAGTCGCCTCGCTGAGAGCCATGTATGAACGCGGGCGCACGCTATTCGATCACCAACAAGTAGCCTGCACGGTCCTTGGATTCCAGTGGATGAGCGAGCACCAGCGCCGCTCACTGGTACGTGAACTGCGCGACGAAGTGGCGCGCTGCGCCGACCGCGATCAGCTACTCGTGCGGGCGCGTCAATGGCTGTACAAGAACAAGCTGGTGATCGTGCACGAGCGGGCAATTCGGACACTGATTGCGGCGGCACTTGCCCAGCTTGAAGTTGAAACAGGCACCGCCATCGCCGCCAGCGTTGATCCAGCAACACTTGATCGCTGGCGAGCCTCAGTTTCAGAGCTGCGCCCAGATGGACAAACCCAGCAGAGTTGGCTATGGGCTGCACCGGCGAAACACTCAACCCGCCAAATCAGCGAGGTACTGGAGCGCATCGACCTGCTTTACACGCTGGACGTTCATAAGCACCTGGCAGACATCCCCGATCTCATCTTGCGCCGCTACGCGCGCCGACTTGTCTCCAGGCCGCCCTCAGCCGGAGCCAAGATCAAAGAGCCAGCGCGCACCGTGGAGGTCGCATGCTTTCTTCGGTATTGCCTGTTCACCACCACAGACCAGTTGATCCTTATGGTGCAGCGCCGGATCGCCGATCTGTGGCGTCAGGCTGCCGCCGATGTCCCCGCTACCGTCAATTGGGCCGCAATGTACAAAACGCTGCTCGGCGAACTTGTTGCCTTGAGCGCGCAAGGTGCGGTGCCAGATGCTGAGTTGCGTGCCCGTCTTGAAGCCTTGATCACCGAAACCCAGAAACGCAAACCACCGAGCAGGGCCTCCCTGGTCCGCGAGGGATTGATTGATGGAATTCGCCCCGTGCGGTCGTTGCTCGTCGCCATTGCAAAGCTGCCCTGGCAGGCCACCGGCGAGCATCCTGCCATCGAGTACCTTGCCAAGCTGCAAGCTTTATATCTCAAAGGATCCAGAAAGCTGCCAGTTGAAGTGGTGGCACCAAGTCTGGGAATGATCTGGCAGGTTTCGATCTCCAGCCCAGACCGGGAACGGGCGTTTCAGGCGTTGGAGGTGGCCACCCTGTTTGCCCTGCGCCGCGCGGTGCGCAATGGCTCGGTCTGGATTGAGCACAGCCTGAGCTTTCGGGGTCGTGCGCGCTTGTTCTTCACGGACGAGCGTTGGCAGGCAGAGTCCAAGAAACACTATGCCCGTCTATCGTTACCCAGCAAGGCTGCCACTTTCTTGAAGCCTTTGCTGGCCAGAGTAACTGCCGGTGTCGATGCGGTGGCCGCTGCAGCCCGCAGTGGCGTACTGCGCGTGGATGATGAACTCCATTTGTCGCCATTGCCCGCAGAGGACGAAGACCCAGAAGTGACCAAGCTGCGCGCGGCTTTGGATCACCGCATCGGTGAGGTTCAATTGCCGGAAGTGATTCTGGCCGTTGACGCCCAGGTGCGCTTTAGCTGGATCATGCTCGGACGTGAGCCGCGCTCTACCGACGAGCTGCTGATGGTCTATGCCGGCATCATGGCCCACGGCACCAGTCTGACTGCGGTCGAATGCGCGCGCATGATTCCGCAATTGTCTGCCACCAGCATTCGCCAGGCCATGCGCTGGGCGCGGGACGAACGGCGTCTGAGCCAGGCCTGCCAGGCTGTGCTGGAATTCATGCAGCGACACCCGATTGCCGCCACCTGGGGGCGGTCCGATTTGGCATCTTCTGACATGATGAGCATGGAGACCACCAAACGGGTGTGGCAAGCCCGGCTTGATCCTCGGCGCAACACACCTTCCATTGGAATCTACTCCCATGTAAAAGACCGGTGGGGCATCTTCCATGCGCAGCCCTTTGTGCTCAATGAGCGCCAGGCGAGCGTGGCCATTGAAGGTGTCATCCGCCAAGAAAAGCTGGAGACCAGCCAGCTTGCTGTGGATACCCATGGCTACACCGACTTTGCCATGTCACATGCCCGTTTGCTTGGTTTTGATCTTTGCCCGCGGTTGAAGGAACTCAAACAGCGCCACCTCTTTGTGCCACGCGGCACCAAAGTGCCCGCAGAAATCGCTGCGGTGTGCGAAGCCAATGTCGACGTCGCTTTGATCGAAAAGCATTGGGATAGTCTGGTGCACCTGGCAGCCTCGGTCATGAGCGGACATGCCAGTGCGGTGGCAGCTCTTGCGCGGTTCGGTTCTGCCGCCCAGGGCGATCCAATCTATGAGGCTGGCGTGCAATTGGGGCGGTTGCTGCGTACGGCGTTTTTGGCTGACTACTTTGTCAAGGACGCTTTCAGGAACGAGTTGCGCCGGGTGCTCAATCGGGGCGAGGCTGTTAACGCCCTCAAGCGCGCCATTTATACCGGCCGGATCAGCCCGGCGCAGGCCAAACGTGTCGATGAAATGCAGGCTGTGGCCGATGCGTTGAGCCTGATGGCCAACATCGTGATGGCGTGGAATACCTCACAGATGCAGGCGGTCCTGGATCGCTGGTCGAACCGCCGCCAGGTCATTCCACCGGAACTGATCGGGAAGATTGCGCCCACCAGGCTGGAGAGCATCAACTTGCGGGGTGTGTTTCGCTTCCCGGTTGACCGCTATGCTGACCAAATCCTGCCTTCGCGGCCAAATGCATCGATAACTGGCACCAATGGATGAAACCGACCACGGTTTGACGCCACGAATCGCAGATTTGAAAGTGAACAGGAAAGTCAATGAAATCAACGATCTACCAACACCACCTCCGCGCCAGTGCTAGCTTTTCGTACCGTCACTTATTGCACTGAAAACGAGGAGACCCCATCTACCACTTCGCTTTGGCCTGCCCTCGGCGCCTGGGTGAGCTCGGAAAAATGGAGTGGAAGAACATCGATACCAAGCGTCGCACCATCCTTCTTCGCCAAGTAAAGCACCCGAAGAAAAAGGAGTACCACGACCAAATCGTTCCGCTGCTAGAGCCAGCGTGGAAACTTCTGGAGACCATTCCAAAGCTGGACGCAAGACTGTTTCCGCACAACATGGACTCAGTCTCATCGGCGTTCGAGCGCGCTCGGGATCGAATCGCAGAGACCGGCCTGCCTTCAATCAAGGACCTTCGCTTCCACGACCTCCGTCACACCGGAATCTCGATGCTGTTTTGGCATGGTCTGAAAATCGAAGAGGTGGCGGTTATTTCTGGCCATGCGAGCTGGAACACGCTGAAGCGCTACACCCACATTCGCCCTGAGCAACTGCACCGTCGATTTGAGGCGCTCAAGACCATCCCCAAAATCGATATCCCTATGAAATTCAGAGGCGGCGTGGAAGAGGACGAGATGGCGTAAGTCGTTTCTCGCTCAATTTTGACGCGGGTCGGCTTCCGCCGCGCGGCTCTTGAATCCGCCGGCAGGTCGAGGCACGTCCCAGAATGTGTTGTTCATGTTTTGCTCAATGGCCCGGATTTGGGCCGTCGCAGCCTGCCCTTGTGCCCGGCTCAACTTGCCGGCCTTCACCAGCACTTGAATCTTGGCGAGCTGCTCGGTCCGCTCCTCAAAACGCCGCCGGTTCAGTTTCAGCCCGTCGATGAACAGCTTGGCGGTCGCTCGAAGAATCTCCGGGTACTTCTGGCAGAACTCGACCGCTGGCCGCAAAGACTCGGTCACGTCCACCCAGTTCGGGTGCTGGTCAGCCAGTCGATCGAAGTGCGCCGGCCCAATGATGCTGTCGTCGGGAATGTCCGTGCCGGCCACACCGATGTCACGGTAGATCTTCCTCGCCAGCTCAGAGCAATACGCGAACTTCTTGGCCGACTTTTTGGACGGGAGGATCTTGTAGGGCTGCGCCAGGTAGAAGGCGCATGCACGCAGGAAGTTGTCGGCATCGTCGGGGCCGACAGCGTTGTGCCGAATGACGCGCCAGCCGGGCTCCACATCCGCCAAGACGTCAGGCAGCACCCGATTCGAAGCGCCCACACCAGGAATCGCATCGATGCAGATGAAATCCGCGTGCACGATCGCAACATGGCTGGACCGTGCGTTCTCGTACAGGGCCTTCTGCACCTTGGCGAGGGTCTGGTTCCCCGTCATCAAAATGAGGTCACCGGGCTGGAACCACCCGTCGAGCGCGGCGAGCCCCTGGCTGAATTCGTTGTCCTGCCCACGCATCACGGCCACATGCAGGTCGGTTTGATGCGCTGGGATACCACTCATCTTCGACATGAGCCGCAGGGACGCATCGGGCATGTTACGCATGCTGTCGGCTAATTTGTCGGCCTTCTCTTCGGTCGAAATCTGCTGGAACAGGCCTGCAGCGGCCGTGTTGCGCGCTGCGTCTTCCATCGTCTGTGGTTTGATCATCTCTTGTCTCTTTGGCTTGCACCGTAGGCATGCCGCTATTTGACGGCCGGCATCGCGGGAATCACCATGTAGGGTCGCATAGGGCGAAATCAAAGCCCCCAGACAACGCTACGGACTGCTCAGCCGGAACGACTTCAAAAGTCGTGGGTTCGCCGACTTTCGCGGTCAACTTGCGGAGAAAGGTCGGGGAGGTCATGACTTTTCTCAGTCATTGCGACGACTAAAAAGGTGAGTCGTCGGAATCGAAGATCTCAAGCCAACGTCGCCGCTCTCCCACGACTTCGCGCAGTTCATCTGGCGGAGTGCCACCGGTGAGCTCCAAGAACTCCAGCAAAGACAGGTCCGCCTCCTTTGCGGGAGCCTCGGCAACAGGTGCAGTCGTGGGCGTCATGTGTCGAGCATGTCCCATTCGTCGCCAAGCATCCAGCGGATCGCTGACAGCTTGCCGTTGATCATTCCCCACTCGAAGTCATCCCAGGGTCCGATATTGTCCGAGCCCAGTTCCTTGGCTGTCCGTTGACCCGCTGCCAAAGCGCTGTGCCAGACCGTGTCCAGCGTCATGTCGTTGTGCGCTTTGGAACCTGCCTTGTCCCATTCCTCCCGCGTGACGAGGCGGTGCTTGCCCTCGCTAATCTTCCACTCCAAGTTTTTGTGGCGGTTGTACCAAACCTGCTTCCACAGAATCTCGTGCGCCGCGAGCAACTCCGACAGGCCGCGAGGATCCTGTGTCCATGTTTGCTCCCACACCAACTCATCTACCAAGGAGGGGTCCACCCGCTGCAAAAGCTCAGCCAGACTGATGAAGTACATCGAACGCAGCTTGGAGAAGCCCTCGGCAAGGTCTGGATGCGGCGTTCTTTGGTTGCCGGCCAGCACGCTGAAGTCATTCTTGTTGTGCGTGACGAAGGCGAAGCGGCTCCTTGGCACGCCCGCCTTCACTGCCTCGAAGAACGTTTCCACCACGATGGCGTCCGCGATCGAATTCTTGTTCTCATGGTGGCACGGCGCCTTGCGGTGTAGCGCTCGATCGGCGGCGCTGACCATCACGGTCGAAGTTGCCTCAAGGACCTCCGCGCTAGCCAGCAGCGCTTCAACTCGATCAAGCACGCCTTCCGCTGCGCCGCCGATCAGCGGCACGCGATGGTTTACGTCGTCCAGTTGGGCCAACAGCGCTTTGCGTTGCTCCTCATTGCCTCCCGTCTTGGTGATGGCGGCCTTTACTTCCTGGAAGTGGCTGCTCAGACTTCGTGCGCTAGCCTTGGAGATCCGGGCGCGGTTTCGCCGAAACTCGTCAATGACCACCCTCGGGACGATCAGCTTGAGATCGCCCGACTTCACCATATTTTCAACGACCAGCAGCAGCGGGGTCTGCTTGCTATCCTGAGCAAGATCCAGCCAAACGCAGGTGTCCATGAGGGCGGAAATCATCGGCCTAATGTCCGGCGGCTATCGGAATGAGTTGAGCAGCACCAGCCTGCCGCAACACCTGCTCAAAAGTCGAACTCCCGATTCGGGCCTTGCGCAACATCGCCCCAGATCCGGTTCGGAAGCTCATGACGGCTGAAGAAGACTAGGTGATAAAGAGGCCGATTGCCGTCATCGCGAACCAGAGGCATGCGATAACTGATCGAGAACCCGAGTTTTTTGACCCGCCCGCACCAATAGTCAAAAAATTCCTCATCAGCATCGCCACGTACGAAGGCGAGAGGATCGACATGCTGGCGCCAACCAGGTGCCGCGTCGTCGAATCGCGCGCGGTCGGGGTTGTACTCCATCAGGATGTTGCGCCGCAAATCCATCGTGCTGAAATGGACTGCAAAGTCAACATAGGGCAGGCGGGCCAGCTTCTCGATCACGTTGAACGAAAGGTACTGGAGGTTGTAGGGGTCAAGATACGCAAGGCACAGTGCACTTTTAGGAATTTGCCCAAGCACTTGATCTACCGTGGATTCCGCCGCACCCGGGAATGCAACGGCCGGGGCTCCCATACCCCGCAAGCGCTCTGCACAGGCGGCTGCACGGGCAGCATCCAGATCGCCAACAAGGCATGAGGTGAAAGCAATATCGTCTCGCAACGAATGTTGCCATGCGACCTGGGCGCCGCCGGGGCGCGTCATCGTTTCGCCTTTGACCTGGATGCGCCCGGGCCCGCAAAACAGATCGACATACACGCGCTGCTTGAACTTCTCCCTCGCGCGCCGCGTGCCCTCCACATACTTCGCCAGGAAGGTGTGCTTCATCTCGGGAACCCAGCGACCAACCCCCTCACCGGCCCGTCCAAGTTCGATTGGGAGATGCGGCATGGGGTCCGCGTCATGGACAAGACGAAAGCTCATTGCGCGAGCACCTCCGGAGATTTGAACAACGACCCCTGCCGATTGCGCTCAATCCAATCGGTGTCACGCATGTACCTCGCGCGCCGCCGAACGGTACCGTCCTCGGCACGAATGACGATGTCCTTCTCACCGGACAACTTCTCCAGAACGTCTTTGTACATGCCGGAGGTACCCGGCGAGGTGTTGCAAGTCGAGGCGTACAACTGCCCGATCTGCACAGGCTGGCTTCGCCCGTAAATGTTGTCGGCCAATTGTTGAACGAGAGCCTCAGACGACAACCGATGCGCCACATCGTCGAAAAGAAATCCGCCGGTGAACTCCTGTCGAAAACCCATCATGTGCGTGGCGAGCATGTCGAGGCCTGGACCGCCGTAGTGGATGGAATGATTCTGGTGCATCCAGTGCACCTGCTTCATGACGTCCTGCGCACGGGGATGCCGAGAGAGATGCACCAGCCAGTATTCGCCCTGGCCGCTGCCCTCACCTCGAATGAAGAATGGCGTGAAATACTCAGCCCCACATCCCCGCACCAGAGCCTGATAGAGCGCCGCCTGAATGAAGCGCCGCCAATCCGCTGAATCTTCTTCCTTGATCTGTTCAACCGTTCTGCCACCCAATGCAGTACGGATATCTATGGCCAACTTGTCAGACACCTGGTCTGTGAACTTGTCGTTGGTATAGGTCGCGAACGCCGAGACATGGAATGTCAAGACGACCTCGCTTCCTGGCAGCTCAGAAAATATCTTCTGAATCAGCGGCGCCGGGACGTCGCTATAGCCGTACTGGTCCAGAAAGAAAAGCGCAGTGTTTGCGCGTGGCGTATGGTCTCTGACCAGTTGGAGCGCCGAGGACGACGCCGAAACAAAATCGTTGTGGATGATGTGGATGGAGTGACCAATGGCCTCTCCATAACCGCGATCTTGCAGGACTTTCCTCAGATGGGACAGTGCCCGCGCGTCCTTGTCGATGAATACATATCGGACATCCAGATCGAGCGGCTTCGTTCTTTTGGCGTTGATCAGAACGCGTGCTTCCTCGACGGCTGCCAGCATACGAAGAGGTGAACCCATAACCTCCTTGTTCCGGCCTTTAAGCGTATACAGCCCACCACCGCAAAAACCATCAACCAGCGTAATCCGAAGCCGCTCCCGGCCGCGGGCATTCAGCGTTCGCTGCTCGAAGTACCGAATCAGGTAGCCGACAAGCACCTCGTGCTTGGTGACACTATGCGGATCGATCTCTGCCGGACCGTTCCCCCAATCGTAGTGACTCTGTGCCAAGAGCTAGCCTTTCTCCGGTGTGAATCGACGCTAAACCTGATTCTCGACGTTGGGAAACTGATCCCAATGGCGCCCGCCCAAAGTGCGGCCAGCTTTCCCCTTGCCGACGGCGGCCAATTTAACCTCTGAACCATCGCGTCTGACGATGTGAATCGGAGTCCGCCCGGTCACTACGTCTGACGACTGCTCAAGGGGTGCCCAATGCCCCCATTGCTTGAAATGAAACGCCACGCCAGCGTCGTTGCATTGCTTGCGAAGGTCGTCTGGCCATTGCGGCTCCATGGGCCGCGAACCCGGCCCTGACTCGCCGCCAGCGATAACCCAATCCACCCGCGTGCCGGCCTCGCCCACCTGCAGCCACGGGCGTAAGTCCAGCGGCCCGAGCAGAGGCTCGCACGAAAGGAACCGCACAGCGGGCGTGTCGAATTCCAGAAGGTACTTCAGGCGCTTGCCCGCAGCGTCTTGGTTCTCAACGGTTGCACCGAGCCAGACATTGGAAGGGAACGCATAGCCCTTCGGCAGTTGCTTGCGCACCAAGTGAATCCGCTTGGTCAACAGTAGCCAGTCAAGATGGGGCGTGGCCGCAATGAGTTCCAACAAACGAAGCCGATGAGGAACCAGGTCTTTACGGTTCTCAAAAACGTCCGCCATGGAGGCGCAAAACACACGCCGCCTGGTCTTGCTCTCCTTCGCTTCGCGGTCCCACTTCAGGGGCTCCTTCCAGTGCGCATCGCTAAAAAAGCGGCGCTCCGACTTTGCGCCCCAAACATCTTCCCCGAGCCGTTTAGCCCAGGTTTCAGCATAGCAATGGTCACAAGCATCGGACACGCGCACGCAACCCCACCATGGATTGAAGGTGTGGTGCGTCCATTCAATGCGGGTGTCTTTTCCCATAAGTCATCTTTCAGTGCAGCACATCAATGCACTGTTTATTTGCACAGTATAAATCTACTGTGCGCCATGAATCAGCCGAGCGGTGGTGAGGTCGTATGACACGCCGGTGATCGACCCGTCGCGAATGCACTGCACGGCCTCGTCGATCACATGCAGTGGCACCAGAAACCACTCCCTTGGTTTGACGGGACTCCCAAAGCGATCCTCTATCGTCAGGTCTAGCTGAGCCGCACCGAACAGGCGATGAAAGATGTTCTCGAGCCTTGTGCGGTTAAGGTTGTGCAACTTGTAGGTCGCGACGATGTCGACATCGGCCAGAAGGTAGGTGGCATCCTTGTCGGCAGCAGCGATGCGGGTCTCTACCTTGCCGCCGGTCACGCCGATCTTGTGAATCAACTCGCGGTGCTCGGCCACGAACGGATGAATGGACTTACTGCGCAGCACGTAGATCGTGCCGGACTCGATGTCGTCGGGCTCGGCTTCGCCACCGAACAAGGGGCCCATGTCTGGGTCGGAGAGGCGCCGGCCGGTCTCGTCCTTGTAGAGCGCCCGTTGCAACGAGCGGCGCAGCAGGTTGCTTTCGGTGCCGTTGGCGTAGATGACGCGCAAGCGCGCATCGCTTTCGCCGTTCGGGGCCTTGATCGTGTCGCCGACCTCGGCCACATAGGCAAGCTGGCCGCCCACGATGAAGTAATTGCCATTGAAAACGCTGGCATCGCGGCCAAAAGGAAGGGCCTTGCGCACGCCGGATTTCAGCTCGCGTTCCACCTGCTCAAACAGGGGTTGGAAACGTTCGAAGTCACCGCACGGCGTGCGGTCTGCCACCTCTTCAGCCGCGCGTTTCTCGACACTGGATCTGACGTGGCGAAGCACAGTGATGTCGCTGGCGTCCGTAGGCTCTGCGCTAATGCCCAGCTCGGCCAGCAGCGCATCCTCGTCCAAGGCATCGACATCAGTGTTGCCTACAACGGCGCCGCTCAGCAGCCCCGGGGCATCCAGCCCTGCCAGCAGCACTTGCGCTTCCGGCAACTTGCGCAACTGGTCCAGCCTCACAGCATACAGCCGCTCGAAGATGTCGCCACCCTCGCTATGCTGAGGTGCTCGCCCGTGGGTCTGGTGGAAGAGCAGGATGTCTTCAAAGCCCGCGATGATGCGTTCCTCGCGCGGCGTGTGGCTTGAGGCCTTGAGTGGTGTCGCGTCGACGCCCAGAGCGTCCAGCAGTTCGTCATCGTCCAGGTCAGCCATTGCTGGACTCCCCTTGCGCTTGCGCTGCCTTGGCCTGGGCGCGATATCGCGCGAAGGCTGCCACGCCCTCTGCCATGCGCTTCTCCCAGGCATCGGCCGAGTTGATGTCGGGCAGGCGACCACGCTCGTTCTTGAACTGCAAGGCCCGCTTTGACAGGTCGCGCGCTTCTTCCTCGGGGATGCTCACTTTCTTTGCCGCAATGGCGGCTTGAACCTGGCGCAGCGACTTCTCGTCCATCGCCTTGGCCAGCACGGAATAGGCGGCGTCAAACGGGTTGATGCTGTCGATCAGGTCGATGTCCAGATCGCGCACGTTGACGAACTTTCGCACGCCGTCCAGCAAGGCCGTGCTGCCCTGCACCGTGCTGCCGCTAGCGTCGGCCTGGGCCAAGGCCAGCTTCGCCTGCTGGGTGATGTTCATCGCGGCGATGGCGTGTTGCCGAATGGCTTCCTGGTCGGCCTCGCTCAGCTCAGGATACCGCTCGCGCACGATCTTGCCCATGCGCAGCTGAGTCAGCTCTTCGGGTACGGTGTTTTCCTTGTCGAACAGGCCGCGCTCCAGCGCAGTCTTGTCCTGAAGGAAACTGGTCACCACCTCGTTCAAGTCTTCCTTGCAGATGCGGGTGGCCTCGGGCGTTTCGGGCTTGGCCAGGCCATTGATCTCGACGTGGTACTGGCCTGTGGCCTCGTTCACGCCGACGTTGGTTCGGCCTTCTTGGTAGCCCTCGCCGCCGTTGTAGACGAAGCCATCCTGAGCGCCCGCATTCTTGGGCGTGAACTCGTAGCGTGGCGCAAGCACCTGCTCCATCAGCAGGCTGGCAGAAATGGCCTTGAGCATGTCGTTCACGGCCTCGGTCACGGCGGATTGCTCGGCCGTCGGCTCGGCGATCAGGTTGGTGAAACGCGAACGCTCCTTGCCCTTGGCGTCTCGCGTCGCGCGGCCGATGATCTGCACGATCTCGGTCAGGCTGCTGCGGTAGCCAATGGTCAACGCGTGTTCGCACCAGATCCAGTCGAAGCCTTCCTTGGCCATGCCCAGCGCGATGATCACATCCACATGGTCGCGGTTGTCCTTTTGCGCCGGGTCTTTCAGCGCGCCCAGCACCCGCGTGCGCTTGGCTGCGTCGCTGTCATCGACCAGGTCTGCCACCTTCAGCACGCGGCCCTCTTTGGTCTGAACCAAATGAAAACCGGTGACGGGATCAACGCCTGTCCAGGTGCCCAGGCCGTGCATGATCTCGTCGACTTCGCGTTGCTTGTCCTTCAGGCTCTCGCGCGCATTGACGTTGGGGATGTGGACGATGGTCTTCAGCGCCGGGTCCAACACCTTGGTCACGGCATCCACATACGGCCCGGTATAGAAGAAGTAGCCGATGTCCAGCGACTTGAGCCACTGGTAGCCGTTGAGCTGTTCGTAGTAGGTATAGGTGATGGTCTCGAACCGCGACTCATCCGCCGGACCCAGCACCGCTTCGCTGTCGCCACGGAAGTAGGAGCCAGTCATCGCCACCAGGTGCACTTTGTCGCGGGCGATGAAAGCGCCCAACTGGCTGCCCAGCACGTTGTCCGGGTTGCTGGAAACGTGGTGAAACTCGTCAATGGCGATCAGCCGGTTGTCAAAAGCCGCAATGCCCATCTCTTCCACCGCAAAGCGGAAGGTTGCATGCGTACAGACCAGCACCTTGTCGCTGCTGGCCAAGAACTGGCGCACCGCATCCACCTTGGACTTGGCCGCACGGGGCTCGTCGCCACCAGGCGCGTTGCACAGGTTCCATTGCGGGGCCACCTGCCAGTCCCAGTAGAAGCCGAAACGTGTCAGGGCTTCGTCCGCAAAGCTGCCGCCGATGGACCGCTCAGGCACCACCACGATGGCCTGCTTCAGCCCTTGGTTATGCAACTTGTCCAGCGCAATGAACATCAGCGCGCGGGACTTGCCCGAGGCCGGCGGCGATTTGATCAGCAGGTACTGCTCACCGCGCTTGGCATATGCGCGCTCTTGCATGGCGCGCATGCCCAGCTCGTTCGCCTTGCTGGATGCGCCTGTCCGCGCAGTGGAGATGGACACCGAGGGCACGGTGTAGGCGTTGGTCGGGTTATTAGGCTGATCGCTCATGATGTTTGCTTTCTTCCCTTGACTGCCTTTGCAGCCGGCGCGGCCCTCTCGGCAGCGGTCATCTTGGTGTAAATCTCAAATAGCTTCTCCAGCCGCTCGGTATCGTTCTTGAATCGGCGGCCGATGTAGATGCGCTCGAGTACCTCGTCATTTCGCTCGTGGGCGTGGCGCAGGTTGTCCGGCATGGTGTCCGGGTCGTACAACTCTGCGATGGTTGCAGGAAAATGAGCCTCACGGGCTAGCAAGATAGCCTCAGCACAATCGGTCAACTCTGCCTTGTTTTTCTCAGTAAGCACCGGGACTGGGAAGGTGTTCCAACCCAGGGTATTGGAATATGAGTAGCGCATTTCAAGACGACCACAGACTGTACCAATCCAGACCAAGTGCAGTTTCGAAACTATAAGGGCGAGCGCCCACAATTCACCGGAGGGCCCGTAAAACGCCTTGTTAGTTGGAATCGTTCCCTGAGAAGCCAGCCCGGCCGGAAAGTATTCCCTGTTTTCCGAACTAACTATTGGAACGAACAATTTTTTCTTCTCGTCGCCCTTGAATTCCCTGAACTGATGGGGGCGCGTTGCTAACTTATTGACGGCCTTGTCTGTGGTTTCAAGCCTATCCTTTTTTACAGATTCAATCCGGCTCGCGATGGCAGGAAATGATAGAGCATCATTTTTCTCCGCATCAGAAATCCATAAACAATATCGATAAGTGCCGTTAATAAATTGATCGGAGCCGATGAACTCGCGTATGTATCTAGAAGGCACTCCTGATGCCAGCAAATCGTTCGCCTCGTCGGAATTCAGCATTAGCCCTGCAGATTTTGAATAGTAAACGCCATATTCAAGAGCTACACCCGTGCGCGATGGCCTGCGCTGAGCCTCAACGATATCCACTTGATGCGATGTAAGGTAGGGGTTAATGTGATCCACCACAGCCTTTGATTCGCCAGTAAATATGGTGCGAACCCCGCCTTTTCGGCTATCGAGGCTGACCACAATCACGGTTACACCCGCTTTGCCACTCGCGAGATTGCTCCACTTAAATGGTGTATGAGCAAATCGAATGGAGTAGCCCATTGACAAGATAGCTTTCCAAGTGATGGGGACTTGTTGTCCTTGGCATAGGCTATTGGTTGCCACAAATGCAAACGGCGCTTCGCAATGCCGGCCATACTGAGCAGCCTTCAGAAACCAGGCGCCGACATAGTCAACATTTTTCCACTGGCTAGTCAAGCCAGAGAATACAAACTCAAGATCGCTTTTCTGCTCAACCGATTGTTTTCTAGTTCCGGTGAAAGGGGGGTTTCCGCAAATGTAGGTCTCACCACCTTCATTTTCAAAATCGATTTTATTGTCACTCAATGGATAATTGATCAGATCATCCGAAACAATCTTGACTTCCACCCCTGATGGCGGACAAACACTTAACCAATCCAGTCGAAGAGAGTTTCCGCAAACAATCCAGTTCTGCGCATCCAGCGGCAAAAATTCGGCTACAGCGTCCATCTGCCCGCGGTACATCACATCACACTGGAATTCAGCAATAATTAGCGCGAGGCGCGCTATTTCTGCTGGAAAGTCCCGAAGCTCAATGCCACGGAAGTTGGTCAGTGGAATTTCGCTTCCTAGATGCAGCTCGCCCCTGCGGCGATTAATCTCGGCCTCTATCTCGCGCATCTGCTTGTAGGCGATGACCAAGAAGTTGCCCGAGCCGCAGGCCGGGTCGAATACGCGAATGCGCGCCATGCGCTTTCGCAGATTCAGCAGCTTGCGCTCGTTGTCGCCCGCCTCGGCCAAGGCGGTGCGCAGATCGTCCAGAAACAGCGGATTCAACACCTTCAGAATGTTGGGCACGCTGGTGTAGTGCATGCCCAGCGCGCCGCGCTCTTCGTCGTCGGCCACGGCTTGGATCATGCTGCCGAAGATGTCGGGGTTGATCTCGCGCCAGTTCAAGGCCCCGGCATGCAGCAAGTAGGTGCGTGCCATGCGCGTGAAACGCGGCACCTCGGTGCTTCCGGAGAACAGGCCGCCGTTCACGTATGGGAATTGGTCAGCCCATAGTCGAAGTCCCGCCGCCGCTCGGTGCCGGTTGTCGAGCTTGCCGTTATGCCGGGTCGACACGTTCATTGCGCGGAAGATTTCGGACAGAACCTCGTGGGTATTACTGCCATCGCTGGCACTCATCTTGTCCACGGTTCGGGTGAACAGGCCGGTGTCGCTAAAGATGCTGGTGTCTTCCGCAAAAAAGCAGAACACCAAGCGCGCCATGAAGTGGTTCATGTCGCTGCGGCGCTCATCCGTGGCCCAGGCCGGGTTCTCGCGCAGCAGTTCGACGTAGAGCTTGTTCAGGCGCCCCGTGGCGCGCACGTCGATGGGGTTGTCCTTGATCTCCTTGATAGTGGAGATGCCGGCCAGCGGCAGCAGGAAACCGAAGTGGTTCGGGAAGTCTGGAAAGGCGCTAGCAATGGTTTCGCCGCTGGCCAGTTCTTCGGCTTCCAGGGTCTGGCCATCAGTGGCGAGGATGAACTTGGCCTTGGCCTTCGTCGTGGCCGGGCTGGCGCGCAGCGCCTTGAGCGTGTCGCCCACGGTGCCGGCCGCACACACCGCGAGGTGGATGTTGTTGCGCAGCAGCACGCCGCCAGCCACGTCCGAGGCATTGTTGTTGCCCGTACGCAGGCGCTTGAGCGTGGTGTCCTTGTTGCCGAAGGCGGCCAGAAACGTGAACGGGAATTCCGCTGCGTCAAAAGGTTGGAGAGCCAGTTCTGAAATGGCTTGTTCGATTTCTACTGCGTTCATGGGCTGACACGGTCCAGACTCCGCCCTAGCGGAACGGGCGCGGCTTCAGCCGCGATAAAAAAGTACGGGAGCGAACTCCGCATGGGCCTGCGCATGGTTACACCTGAGCCCATGGGTTGATGACGGTGACGCCCGCCGCCTCGAACGGGCTGGTGTCTCGGGTCGCGACAGCGAAACCGTTGGCCGCGGCGATCGCTGCGATGTAGCCATCAGCCGTGGCAACGGCCAAGCCAGCGCTGCGGGCCTTCGCCATCAGCGCCGCATAGGCCTGGGTGCAGGCCAAGTCAAAGGGCAGCACGCGGCCGGCGAACAATGGCAGCACGCGCTTTTCCAAGTTCTCTTGCAGGCCTGCGCGCCGCTTGCCGGCCGGCAGCAGGGCGACACCCGCTCGCAGTTCCGCCACCGTGATGGCGGAGAGGAACAAGGTCTCCATGGCTTGGGCGTCGATCCACTCGATCACCCGCGGCTCGGGAGTGTGCCGGAGCGGCTCCGACATCACATTGGTGTCGAGCAGGATCATTCGAAGCTCACCGGGCGTGCAGGCGTCTTGTCGCGCACCTGCTCGAACACCGCGAATTCTTCATCGCTCAGCTTGGCTTGACGGCCCATGTCGGCCAGGAGAGAACCCAGCTTCACGCGCCCCTTGGGGCTGATCGCTGACTCCAAAATCTCGCGCACCTCGGCCTCCATGCTCTGGCCGTGCTGGGCAGCACGGACGCGCAGAGCACGGTGCACTTCCTCGGAAAGGTTGCGAACTGTCAGCATGGCCATGGCGATCTCCTCGAATGCATTCGATGCATGCATTCTACAGTCACGCATTCAACCCCGGCATAGGGGGTCGCCCTGAACCTTGGAACGCCCCCGAGTTCAGCGTCCTGGACGTCGCCGGGCCGGCCGCTGGCCGTTCCAGGTGGTGCCCGGTTCCGGGCTCGCCTCCAGGCCTCCAGGCTTCGCCTGACGCGCAGAAACCCCGCCCTTGAGCATCTTCGGCTGAGCGCGGCGTCGCCACAGCAGCAAGTCGGACGTTTGGTCGTCGACAACATGTACCTGGCGCCGGTCATCTGGCTTTGGATCGGTCCGCGCAGCCAAGCGCGCCTTCATCCGTATCAGCTTGCCCATCTGCTCGTCGAGGGCTTCCAGCCGCGCATTCCGCCGTCGCAAACGCGCATTGAGGCTGGCTCGCCCTCGGGCTGCAGCACCATTGAGGCCGACGTGGACAGTGGGCAGCCTTTGAAACCCTCTGACCTTGAAGCTGCGGTGATCAACACGCGCATTGGAGCCCTTGCGGGCAAGCGCGGTGTTCACCGCGTCCTGCCAGCGTGGCCGCAACCAGGACACGGAATCCGCTGCGCCATGTCGCTTGCACGCGATGGGGTCGAGCCGCTCGGCTTTTTTGCCGAGCCCGCCGTCGGCATCGACAGTGCATGCGGTCAGGAGCAAGTGCGCGTGAAAATTTCGGTCATCACCATCGCGGGATGGCGCGTGCAGGGCGCAGTCCACGCCGACACCAAACTCCTGCGCGATTTCCTTGGAAAAGCCGAAGGCCAACGCAGCGCGCTCCTCGGCATCCAGTTCGTTGGGAAGCGCGAGCACAACTTCGCGCGCGAGCACGGCATCACGCCGGCGGTGGTGCAGCTCCAGGTCATTCCAGAACCTTTCGCGATCGTGCACAAGCCGGCCGCCCGGCAAGTGGATGCGCGCATCGAGCACGCCCTTGCGGCGGCGGTAATCAAAGACCTGGCCGGTGCGTTGATCGGTGATCAATGCGCCGGCGCGATAGGCCGCCGCAGCTGTCGCAGATCGGCCGCTGGCGCGAGCAATGGGCGGGCGAGCGCTCAAATGAAAAATTGCCACTGCAGTTCCTCCGGGGTGTCGGGGCGCAGCCCTGACCGCACGTATTCCTGCAGCGCAGGAATACTCTAAGTGCGCCCTTCGGGGAGGTCGTTCGCGACCACCATCCAAGAGTCATTCGCAATATGGGCGAAATGATCGGGGGTAATCAGGATCGCGCAGCCCCACAGCTGGCTTGCCAATAAATACACTGTACTGAGCAAACGTATCCGAGTGGCGCTATGACACCCAACAACATCCAGTCGATTGACATCAAACTGCAGCAGCTCAAAAACCGCCGCGCCCTGTTGCTCGCGCAGCATGGTGCCACTGAGCGAAAACGCATCACGCGCCAGGCCGTGATCATTGGCAAATGGGTCATGGCCAAGCGGCCAGAGCTCGTGACCGAGATCAC
Source organism: Acidovorax sp. T1 (assembly GCF_002176815.1). Classification (NCBI taxonomy): domain Bacteria; kingdom Pseudomonadati; phylum Pseudomonadota; class Betaproteobacteria; order Burkholderiales; family Comamonadaceae; genus Acidovorax; species Acidovorax sp. T1. The sequence continues at coordinate 62,879 of NZ_CP021649.1, forward strand.
CGGCATGCTGGAGCGCGACCAGGATCGCGCCGTGTTCAAAATGCCACCCGCGGCAGCTGCAGGCCAGGTGGCTCCCGGCATTTCCCATGTGGACATCCAACTGCCTTTGGATGACGACGCCGAGCCCACCACCATCAGCTGACCCGCAGAGGTACCGTGTCCACAGCCTGGACGCAACTGCAAGGGCGCCGGATCCCGGCACCTGGCGCATCAGCTGTGCACAAACCCCATCGCTGCGCGTCGGGCCGGCTGGCGTTCATCCATGCGCAGCGCCGGCCAGTCTTCTTCGACGAGATGGCTGCGTCCTGCCATCACGGCACGCGCGAACGCGATTTCCGCAGCGTGCTTGATGGCCCGCGGGCTCATGTCTCCGATCTGCCCGCTCAACGCTGCGGGCAGATCGGCTGAAAACTGCACTCGCATCTTGCGGATCAGCTCCGCCAGGATCTGCCGGGCGACGTTCATCAGTTGCCCTGCGGACGGCGGCGAGATTTCGAAAACCAACATGCGCGAGCGCAGCGCCGCCGGGATCTCATCGGCATTGTTGGCCGTCGCGATGAGCCTGAGGTGACTGGCATCGAAGATCAAATCGGGCAGCGATTGATCAACGAAAAACTTCGACGTGTGCTCCTCCAGGAGCGAATAAAGCGGCCCGAGCCCGCTGTATCCGGTCGTGTGGGCCTTATCGATTTCGTCCAGCACGATCAGGCCATTCGCGACCGGATCATGACCGGCACGCCCCCAGGCGATGAACTCGAAAACCTGACCCGGCGAGGAGTTCGACCAGAAGGTACTCGATCCAGAAATCGAGCTGCCATTTGTCTCAGCCGCCATCGAAACGAACAACGGCGGCGGCGTTCCCAGCAAGGCCGCCAATGCATTGGCGAAGGTGGTTTTGCCAATCCCGGGTCCACCCACCAGAAGGATGGGCGCCAGCCGGTGCGGCAATCCCTGCGCGCACAGTGTGATGTGCGGGCGGATGGCCGTCTCGATCACCTGCACGAAGCTGGGGAAGCTCTCCACCAGTGCGTCCAGGCGCTGCAGCCAATCAGCGGGCGGTGGCGCCATCGGCCGGCTGATGCCGCTGAGCGCCAGGCGCTCCAGTGTCTGCGCAATTCGTCGGCCGGCTTCGCCATCGCGGCCTTTGATGCGCTGCTCGAGCTGTTCTGCGTTCTCTGCGAACTTGAAGACGTCGATCGGCTCAAGAGCGCGCGGGCCGGTGACCAGCCCCAGCAGGTCGAGACCGCCGTCCACGTCAGGCAGGTCGAAGTCCGGGACCTCACTCCTGGCCGGCTGAGTGTGGTCGCGCAGTTCGGCTGCCAGGCGGCGGTTGTGCAGTTCCTGCAGGGACTCGGCCAAACTGCTGAGGGTTGCATGCTCGAGATCGCCGCGTCGCGGAGAGAAGTCGAACATCACATGCAAGACACCGTCCACGCTCACGCAGCTGACGGCTGCCCGACGGGGCTGCCTGCGCCCCAGGATAAGGGCAAACGTGCGCAGGAAGATTTCGCTCAGGCGACGGCCATCGCGCGACAACCCAGGATCGAGCCGAACGCTCATCCAGTCGGGGCATTGAAACAGCGGCAGCAACTCGGCCACGCCGACAGTGGTTTCAAACAGATTTTCAGTCATACATAACGCTCAGTTGGGGCGAACGAAGTCCGCGATGACGCCGACATCCAGTACGGCGCGCCAACTGAGGAATGGGTGACCTATCGTCTCGCTATGCCCACGAAATCTGGCCGGCCACGCTCACGCACCACCTGCTGAGGCGATGAGGTTCGTGCGTCGAAGAACTGGGGCATGTGGTGTGCAAGGCAGAAAACGCGGGATGCCGCTGAATCGGGTGCGAGCCATAACGGCAAACACTGTCACTGTAGCGGCACACCTATCGTCCGTACAAGAAAAAACTGGCCGGCTGGCCGGCCGGTGAAGGCGGCAATGCGACCTCTGGTCACCTGGCCGGCTCGTCACCCTCGGTGCCTTGGAGGAGCTCCTTGTAGGCTCGTTCGAACTCTCGAGACAGCACGGGCAGGCTGCATCCCAGAGCAGCGGCAATCTTGACCGCGCCGACAAAATTGGGAACCGTCCGGCCGTTCTCGATAGACGACATGTTCGAACGACCGATGGCAGCCGCCAGTCCAACGGATTCTTGCGACAAACCCTTGGCTGTCCGCAGCAACACAACCGCCTGGCCAAAGGCCTTTGCAATCGTCGGGTCGGTCGATTTGGAGCCAACGGGCCGGCCCCTGGGGATGACTTTTTTGCTTGCTGTTGCCATGCCATAAGGGTTGCTTTACGTATGTATAAAAACCACACTTAATTAAATACATCGGTGATAGAGTCGGTGCAAATACTGGCCGGCCGGAGATTCAGTCACCGGGACCGCTGCGGAAACATCCCTCACCACCGATCACTGATGACCCCATCCTTCCGGACTGACCTGAAAACCTCTGTGGCCCTTCTCTCGATGGGCTTGCTGATGAATGGCGCCGCACTGGCGCAGACCGCTCAGATGCCGCACAAGACGTCCGCACACGTCGCAACACCTCATCCCGTCGCGGCCGCCGTGTCGGCAGGCGCGTCCCAGCGCGACCTCGAGGCCCGAGCAGCGGCAGCCGCACAGAAGGACACGGACCCGCACCTCAACGGATCGGTCCGGGACGTTCCGCAGGTCAGTTCAACGAAATAGTTCGTCACCCCGCTCACCACTTGTTCAACCACTGTGGGAGCACGTCCGTGATCGCATCGATTCTTCTCATCGCCTACGCCACCGCGTCCGTCGCGCTGGCCTTCTGGATCCGCCGCGCGGTCAAACTGCGGCTGGACTGGTCCGACCCGCGCATGCGGTCGCCCGTCTTTTCGGGGCATGTGCGCAGCACCGGTGGCGAAGGTGCCCTTGGGGCCGCTGACGCGGCCAGCACAGCGGTGCTGAGTTCAGCCTCTCCGAACGCGGTCATGCTGTTCGTGATCGTCGTCGCCGGCCTCATCGGCGGCGTCGTCGGCGCTGGTGTGTTGCCCGCCCTGATGGGCGGCATCGGGCAGCCCGGGTGGGCAGGCATGGTGGCGCTGGTCGTCGCGATGCTCGCATGGGCCTGGATCGGCGGCTGCCTTGCGCTGCCCGTGCTGGCCCTGGTCTTCAGCCTGGCGCCCATCCTGGCCGGCTTGGCGGTGATCGGGTTCATCGGCATGATGCTCGGGCAGACATTCGGCTCCGGTCACCCCGGCCTGTTCTCGTCAACCGGAACATGGCAAGCAGGCTTCGGCGCGCGGATGGACTACAACCTCTGCGCGGCGGGAACCGCGATGATCGCGCTGGGCAATCCGCTGGAAATCGCGCGGCGGTGCAAACAGAAAGTCGTCGGCCCTCATCCTGTTGAAGGCCGATTCGCTGGCGTCTACAGCTGCCGGCCGGGCCAGAGCGTGGCGGCCATCGTGGATGTTCGCCCCTTCGGCCCCTACAGGGACGGCCTGAAGGACGCCGAGTTCAGCTTCGGCGATCGGCCGGAGGCAGCGTTTCCGAACGGGGCGTTCGCGGGCTTTGTCCGCCCCAGCGGCACCACAGGCGAGTTCCGATCTGACGAACTCAAATGGACGCAGAAGCCCACAGCCGGCTGGGGCAAACCGGATCAACTGTCTATCGGCGCGCTGCCCTCTGGCGGCATCAGCGTGCGGCTGATGAACACGTCCTGCGCCGTGCTACAGGCCAAGCGCTGCGAGCCCGCCGAGCCGGGCCGCGTGCCCACCTGCGAACGAGAGTTTGCGCAGTTGGGCATCAAACTCTACAAGCCAGGCACGTTCAAGGAACTGAGCCAGATGATCGCCGACCAAGAAGCCCGGCAGAAGGCCGGCCGCTGAAACGCTCGGCTCGCGGTCAAAAGCCAACCTCTTACCGGCGCCACACCGCGATGGTGGCAACGGCATCCGGGCCAAGTCGGTGACACACTGACCAGCGCGGATCGCCGCCGGATATCAGACGGTGCCGCGCAGTTCGCGCGGTGTGGGGGCAACCTCCTCGCCGTCACGGTCACTGGCGTGCTTATCGTCTTTGGCAACGGCCTTGCGCGCGGCCTCCCGCAGCTGCACGATCTCGGACAGCTGGACCAAGCAACGCGCTTCCAAGGCTGACCCCGCGGTGGACAGCCTCAAGATCTCCTGCTGCAGCGCGCGCTCCGTGGCCAGCGCCTTTTCCTGCTGTTCCTGCAGACGCAGCAGTTGAGCTTCGAGCTTGGTCTCACGCAAAGCGGTTTGGCACGCCCGGTCTAACTGGGCCTCGGCTCGCTCGTCTGCCACGGCGGCGGCCGTCCTGGCCTCGGCCACTTGGTCGGCACTGCTCTTCGCCGTTTGCCGGGCTGTCTCCAGCTCTTCCTTCAGACCCGGCACCTGCGCCAGGTCAATCGACTTCCGCACCAGCTCCTGACGAAGCTCTTCCGCCTGAGCTCGTTCAGACGCGGCACGTTTATTGGCCTCATCGATCGCCGCAGCGTGCTCCGCTTTCAGCTTTTCCAGTGCCCCGGCCCGCTCCAACAGCTGTCCCTGTTGCTGCTGCACCTGGGTCTGCGCCGTGCTCAGCTCACTCTCTCGTTCGGCCAGTCGACATGCCATCGCCTCGATTTCGGCGGCCAGTTGAACCACTGTTTCTTCCGCATCTGCAGCGCGCATGTTGGCATCGTTCGACGCCTGATTCGAGATCGCCACGTACTGGGCACGGAACCGCTGGATGATGACGGGGTCGAGGGGGATATCGTCAGCAGCGCTCGCCGCGCAAAGCTCCCTCCAATACTGCACCCCCCGCAACACGGTGGTGTAGGAGCCGCCGCCCATCCGCTCACGAACGGAACGGGTGGTGGGCTTCAGCCCCTCCTTCACCATGGCATCGCAGACGGCAGCAACGGCCGCGTCGGCAGCAACGACCGCGTCGGTCAGGTCGAGTTTCATCATGATTTCATTCCTTCATTTCTTCGGTTGGTAACAGGTAGCGTTACGGTGCGTTATCGCGTGTAGCGTTATGCAGCGTTATCAAGTGGGCGTTACGGGCAGCGCCGTTGGCTACGGCTCGGTGCCCCACCATGTCGGGGTGATGTGCACAGGTGGCCCGGGCGGTGCGGCCATGTGCTCGGGGCCCAGATGCGACGGCCAGGCTTGCAGTTGTTGCCCGGGCAATAGCTCGACTTGGGGATGCAGGATGTCGATGCCGGAGAAGCAGGCTGCACCCCCCTTTGCACCGTGCCGATAGACCTCCAGCGCGCGTTCCCGGCGTCCGATCAGGACCGCGTTGACTCCATTGAAACCACCCAACCCAGCCGGGTAGCCGATCGAGGGGCGATGGTCCTCAAAGGCCTTCATGAAATCGCGCCGAGCGAATGAGACGCTGCCTGGATCCCGGACCAGCCGGATCACTGAGTGCCATCCCCCGATCACCTCGATGGAAAAGTGGATGGCGGCGTGCTCGAAGACAACGAAGAAGTTGCGGTCTGCACACGCCAGGGCTGCCTCCCTGACCATCAGCCAGGCACCCGAGATGCCGCCGAACCGAGAGCGGTCCAGCTCCTGGCGAATGGCGGCCATGCTGGGCGCGAAGGGCGAAGTCAAGGCATGGTTGTCGAAGGCCCCACGGAGTTCGAAGGGCTGACAGACAGCGAACGCCTCGTACCACTTCGCCATTTCCAAGGCGCCGACCTCCTTCCCGGTGCGCTCCGCGACCTCACACAGACATTCGGTCACCACACGCACGACCGATGGCGACGGTTTGACGGTCATGCGGTTCATGCTGCGCTCCCTTCGATCGTCTGCACCGATGGCGCTTCAGCATCGATCACGTCGGCCTCGTACCGTGCTGCCACGGCTGCGGCGTTTTCTGCTGTGCGCTGGGCCGCAGGCTTGAGCATGCTGATCCGCGGGCCGTTGTCTGAACGGGCCTCGCTGGCCAGGCCCAGGATGCGATCGGTGGTCTTGCAGATGACCTCGAGCGTGTCGAGCCTGCGGGTGCTTTTGGCCGTGCGCCCTTGGTAAAAGGGGTCCTGCGCAGCATGGCTGATGGCGCGACAGATCAACGCTGCGCTGACACCTTCGTCCAACCGGGCCTGGATGACGCTTCTGCGGGCCTTCAACAAGTGCTCATCGGGACGCGCCGTTGCCTGCTTCCAGTGCTCAAAGATCACCAGAACAGGATCGACCTCGCCCACCGGTTGGCCGTCCTCCTTTGTGCCTGTGTCCTGGTCGACATGAGACGAAAAAGTACCTGTTGAGGAGGGGAGCCGGGAGCCGTCTGACGATGTGCTTCTGTCCCTCTCCCTCTCATGTGTCTTTTCATCTACCTTATGTTCTGACTCTTCGGTCATCTCATATGGCTGAGCCGCGGCTGGGCCGTGGCCCGCGCCCGAAGGCAAACCCACTGCAGCAGCGGCCTGCCTGCGGGCAACGCCCACCAGCGCGCGCTCGCGTTGCTTTTCTGAGCTGCGGTCGGTCTTCTTCTTGCTGTCCCATGCCTGCAAGGCCCACCCGCCGAACTCAGGGTGATGCCAGCGGCCATCGCTGGCCAGGTACCAGTCGCACAGGACTTCGGGACGAATGACCATCCAGCCGGCGACATCCCGTCCGAAGCCCGCCATCGCCGCCAGTTGCGTGTCGTTGTCCGGCAGCGTCATGGCGGGCTGCTGTCGCCAGGCCTGGGCCATCAGCAGCACCAGGGCCCGGAATGGCTCCGGGTTGGCAGCCAGCGCGAGCAGGTGCCCGGTGAAGTAGTCCATGCGGACAGGCGCCCAGGGGTACGTGGCCAAGTTGACTTGCGCAGGAACCAGCGGCTCATCTTGCTCCGCGGCCGGCCCGCTGGCCGCGCTTGTTTCTGATTTACTCAGTCTCATCGATTCCCAAATATGTGGTGGCCTGAATCGGCCGTAACTTTGATGGGAATGAAATGGGTAATCTGGTTCAGGGCGCCCACTTCAAATCCCGCGAAGGAGACGAATGGCAGAAACCCCGGACCACCGAAAACAATGGCAGACCCCACGCTGGTAAGGAACACGGATTTCAAACATTCGCCATCGAAACGCCTTCTTCTTCGGCGATCGATGGAGAAAGTTTGCCGGATGTGACACCAATTGGCACGCAGGCCAATTCGGCGAAAGTTACATCTGATAATTCAGGCTCGGAAATAGTTTTTGAACTACTCGATAAACCATCGATTCACGTCATGACGTGAATAACAGGTCAAATCAAACGTTCAAACGTTTAATAACTTGCCAGCCAAATGAGCCGCTTGGTGCCTCGCAACAAATGAAACAAAATGCAACCGATTGGAAAAGGCGAAACAGCAGAAGACGTTTGTTGACGAGCGAAGCGCTCACCTGTCCCTCGACCCACAGCGTCGCGGCACACCATCTGACCGAGCGGCGCAGCGCCGCCACGACTCCTGCCGGCGGTCGACTCAGCGCCTCCGGCACGCGTTGCTTAAAAGCATCAACTCAGAGGAAACCGGCACGCGGATTTCTTGACCCAAGGTGCGATGTATCCAGATACTGACGACGTCCCTGAGCGAAAAAGAGTCTGATGCGGCGTATGGGTGCACGGGATCGCAGCAGGCAGTGACGGGACTTCATAAAGTGCACTGACGACATCAGAGGTAGCCCTCTGATCCACGACGGAGCCCAGGAACAAGTTCTCTTGGGGCAGTGGACGGTCGGACATCTGTAGATCCGGTTCGTATCCCCCAATTCTGGGTAAGGGGATCAGGAGCGCAAAGTTGCGACGAACGGTGACCCGGTTCTTTCCCCTTGGGGAAATCGAACCTTGGATCACCATGCACGATTGCCAGAAATCCGGCAGCCTCACCGGCTATGCCCTCACCGCCCTACAGTTCCCCGTCTGCGAATCGTGCGACAACTCGGTGCCCGAGTCACCTCGCCAGGGCTTCATCGCGCCTGAGAAAACACGCGCTGAAAACCTTCAGGCCGAGGTGGAGCGTCGCCTCGAATGGACGCTGAGCCGGCTGCTCGACCACTCCATCGGTGGCGTCGACCACCACAACGAGGCGCAGTTCAATCTGCTCGCACAGTTCCACGGACAACTTCTGCTGCTGGACGAAAAGGCGCGCGAAGTCGGGGGCCCTGACCACCAAGAAAAGCTGTTCGCACGCGCATCCGTCACCTTCACGCTGATGAACGCAGCACTGCCGGAGGTGGCACTGTGAACACCGCATTCGCACTCATGGCCGTCTTTGATGGCCCCACCGTGTCGCTGGATCGCATCTGCGTCGACTACCTCGGGCTCAGCAGGCAGGAGGCCATGCGGCAGGCGGCACAAGGCGAACTGCCTCTTCCGGTGTTCCGGCTCAACAAGTCCCAGAAGGCGCCCTACGTCATCCATGTCAGCGACTTGGCGAAGCTGATCGACAAGGCCAGGGAGCAGGCTGAGGAGACGTGGAAGCGATGCCAAGTGTGAGTGGGCGGGGCTGCGCAGCAGAAATGCGATTGCGGCCGCTCAGGGCAACACCGTGAACTCACGGCTCCCCAAAAACGGCCACTTCACGCAAGGGAGTTTGCAGATGCACGCACCTTGGTTGAAATGCAGTCAAGAGGCAGCCGGCGACAGAGTCTGCATGGTCTGCTTTCGCCAGCCATCAACGGCAATCGCCAAACCACCGACAGCCTTATCGGATGTCCAGCGCTCCCAGAATTCCACAGTGCCGCTGTTAGGTCGGTGCTCCGGCATTGAAACTCGGATCCGCGTCGGCAGTAGGCTGGCATCTCCGACAACCAGCGCCTCACCAGTGTCAAGCACCGGCAGCAGATCCCCGAATCCCGCCAGACTATCCGGCAACAGCCTGCGCACAACCGACTGGTCGTCGCCATTGGTGAGACGCATGGCCACAAGGTTGTTGCACTGACTCAGGACCGTACGGTTGACCTCTGAGGGCCGCTGGCTGATGACAACCAGCCCGACTCCGTACTTGCGCCCTTCCTTTGCGATCCGCTCAAAGATTTCGACGGAAATCTCTCCCGCCCCGCCCGCCTGTTGTCGCTCGGGGATATAGAGGTGCGCTTCGTCACAGAAAATGGCGATGGGGTGGCGCATCGAGGCTTCGGTCCACTGCTGTACAGAGAAAGCGAGCTTCGCAACCAAGCTCACCATCAGCGGCAGTACGTCCGACGGAACTTCGGAAAAGTCGATGACTTTTACTCCCCCTCCGCCGTCGTTCTGATCGACCGAGCCGGCCAGCAAAGCCCTCACCAGCCGATCGAGCCAATCAAATGCATGCGTTTCACCGGCGCCTTGAAAAAGGAAGCCCAGTCTCCGGTCTGTACGCTTGTTCTCCAGCCGCTGGATCATCCGGCTTAACTTGCCGTTGAACTCGCCAGCCTTCTCAGAGCCAGCACGTGCGCCTGGCACCATCTCTTCGTTCAGCACGCTCAGATCATCGATGACCGCAGTGAGGTCAAAGGGGATCGGGCTGTCGATCGTGAAGTTGTCGAGTACGTCTTGGCGGCCCTGAGCCTCAAGATACTTCTGTTTGGCTGCGAGGATGGCTCGTGACATAACCATCGATTGGTTCGGGGCGTTCTGGTCGGACCGCTCGACAAACATCGACGTCATAGCTTCATAGCCAAGCAGCCAGTACGGCAGGAAGATCACGCCATTCTCGAGTGCCTCCTTGCCACCAAGATCGGCCGGCCCTGCAATGCGGAAATGTCGGAAACCCTTCGAGGCCAACGGGGCGTACTCGCCGTGGATATCAAAAACAATCGCATTTGCGTTCGGAAGGGCTGCAACCTGCTCGAGGATTCTGGCCGTCGTCCAGGATTTTCCAGAACCGGTGCTTCCCACGACGACTGCATGCCGCTGGAAGAACTTGTTGCCGTTCAGGAAGGCGTCAGCGCTTTCGTCAAGGGTGTAGTGGCCGAGCGTGAGTTTCTGTCCGTCGCCAGAAATGTTGGCGATGACGCGCATAAAGGCGGTCAGCCGCGCTCCTTCGAGAGCGAAGCAGTTGGCATCGATCTCTGGCACTGTCTCTAACGTGCGCAAGAAGACGTTGTTGCGCTGACCAACTTTATCCATGAGGGTGCCAATGAGTGCGATGCGCACTACGTTGAGCTCCATGGCTTGATCGCCATCCAGGGCGTCCTCAGTGTCCACGGAACTCGCTTTACCATCGACCGCCGTACGCGTGATCTTCTGGATGATGCCTATCAGGTGCTGGCCAGCACGGCTGCTTTGCAACACCGCCAAGCGATTGACCTGTAGCTTGCGCAGTCGCTCGACATCGTCCACAGCGATAACCACCGTTGCGGTATCGACCGACCGGACACGTCCGAGCGATTCGCCGTCTTTGTAATCAAGAATGCTCATAGGTACTTACCCAGCTACAAGTGGAAGGAAGTGGTCAAGGCGCCAAAAGGACTCACCGGGCAGTTCCAGGCCATCCGGCACTTCGTGGCTGAACATGCGCGTGCCTTTTGGGGACTCCTCAAGTGCGACGTAACGACTACAGCGTCCGCTCTTGAGAAAGCGATGCGCCGTGAGGCTGATTTCCTTGGTGATGAGTACCAACGGGACCTCCGGCCGCGTACAGCGCTCCATCATCAACGGCTGCAGGTGGTCGTCATTGAAGCCGTATCCGATGCACAGGAAGGCGCTGGCACGGGCGACTGCATCGTCGGCGCTATGCATTGCACTGCGGAAAGGCTCCTCGTGCGTGCGTCGATATTTTTCTGTGCCAGGGGTGACGATCACGGGGGTGAAGCCGCTGGGCACCGCCGCCAAAGGCGGTAGCGCAACGATGGAACCATCGCTGCCGCTAAACCAGCCCAGAGAGCCATGAACTTTCCAGACGTTTACCGTCCGCGCCGGCCGCCGTCCCAGATTGATCCGAGGCACATCGACGGCTCGTGTGCCGAACATGCCGAAGGTGAAACCCGTGTAGGCGCAATAGCCTGCCGCCTCTGCAGCGTACTCAGCAAGACGGTCGTAGTTGGGAGTCACGACCTGAAGCTCCATGGCAGTGCTGCGCAGCAGATGCTGGAAGAGCTGGCTTAACGGCAGCAAGCGCCGGTCGGCCAGTACCTGCTCGAATATCCGAAAGTCCGCTGTGTTAAGGAACTGCCAGGTGGTGTGCACGATGTGCTCGAGCACTTCGGGTGTCACGTTGACGCCGGTCAGCGCTGACTCGAGGTCCATCTTTTGGACCTTGTCCAGGAAATCACGCCATCCCGCGAGATGCGGTTCGGTTTGGCAGGTGGCAGGCAAGATCGACGCCGCAAGGTGCTTGCCCAACGGATCCATACCTGGAATGCCATGCGCTGCGGATGCACCGCTGCCCAACACGATGACCGGTAATTTTCCGGTGCAGTCCTGTAAAAGCGACTGCATTGAATCCATTTCCTTCATTGTTTGCACTCCCTGCCCAGCATTTTTACCCAAAGCAAGAGCGCATCTGAATACCGCTGCTCAGTTTCCCAAAACACAGGGGCAGCTTGCAGCACCAAAGCTGCCACCGTATCGGGTGCAGAAGCCACTCGCGATCAATGGTCGATGGTCGATGGTTGCAGATCCAGGCGGATGCTCTGTGCGACACGGACCGTAGCCGGCCGTCTCGAAATCCTTGAACGGATCAAACACCCTGCTTGCGCTCCCGCAGGTAGTTCACGAGCAACGTCGCCATGTCGTCCTTGGTCAGCTTACCTGCACGCTTGAGGGCGACCAGCAGCTCCTGCACCGGGCCAGAATGCACGTCGTCTCCGGCCAAGCGGGTCAGGGTCTCGGCCCATTGATCGGCGGCCGTCGGCATATAGCGGACCCCATGAAAGGCCGCAAGCCAGCGCACATAGCGGCCCACATCGGTGGTCGGGAACGGGGCCATGCCACTCGGCTTCCTTCTGGTTGCCGTGAAGGCCCTGCGATTGCGATCATTGACATATTGCACGGCGCCATGGCCCAGAACCAGCTTGCGGGAGACACGACGATCGCCCGTATCCAGCACCAGCGTGCCATCCCCGCCGTCGATCACCCGGGCCTTGAGCTTGTGCGCCACCTCGCGCCCCAGCGTCTCGGCATCCACCGCCGGCGTCACCTCATGCGTGGATTCGTCCCGGCGGGCCTTGGCATAGACGCCTGCGCCCAAGCGAAGCAACTCCCCGTCGTGCTGAAGCGTCTTCAGAGCTTGCGAAACCTGCGATGCGCTGCCCAGGGGCACGAGCTCGGCGCGCAGCACGACGTGGCCAGAGCGACGTTGAATCGACTGACGCATGCGGTCGGCGAGCTTCATCGTGGAACCCATGCACCTGTCTTACGGGTTGAGTGGCCTCGGTTTGACCCGACGAATGCCCAAGCTCACGGCTGGCAATCAAGAGAACGATGCCCTGTCGCTGGCCTGACTCAGGGAATCGCCGACATGGGCAGGAACATGGGCGAAGGCGCGGGGCTCTTGTCGCCCTCCAGCGGCACAAAGCCCAGCTTCTGATAGAAGCCGAACGCCCCAGCGTCGGCATCCAGGTACAAGCCGTAACTCCCGATGCTCTGCGCCCCCACCTTCACGATGTCCAGCGCATGGTTCATGAGCTGCAAGCCAAGACCCTGGCCTGCATCGGCATGGTGAACCCCGAGCATGATCAAGCGGACACAGGGAATGGTTTTGGGGAGACCGCCACGCTGCAGGGCGCCCAGCGCCGACAGTGCAATGGTGTGGCTGGCGATCGTGAAGAAGCCGGCGAATCGCTGCGTGGCCCCATCCTCCTCCAGCAGTGCGTAGGCCACGCTCAAGCCCTGTTTGACCTGCTTCTTGAGCGAGTCCTTGACGAACTTGTTGATGACGGCGTGCTGGCAATCGAACTGGTTGTAGCCCCCATACTTCGCCCCCGGATCGAAGCGAGTGATGAAAAAACTCATTCACGCACTTTCAAGCGGGGCGTGCGGCGCAGTTCCTTCATGGCCTCGGTCGGAGCACCCGGCGTCTGCAGCACGCTGGCCAACTGCGCCTGCCCCTGCACCGAGAGCTGGATGGAGGTGTGGTCGAGCAGGATCGCACGCGCCTTTTCCATGGCGGTCGACAGCATGAAGGACGACAGGTCCATGCCGCCAAGGACGGCGGCCTTGCTCAGCAGCTCCTTGGCTTCCTTGGTGGTCTTGAGCTCCATGCGAGCATCTTTGAGTGCGAGCGCGCCCATGTCGGTTCTCCTAGTACAGACAACAGATCATACGGATATCAGCCGTATAGTCAAGTCAGCCATGGGCATGCTGGACTGGCATCCCCGCCGACGCTTCAGGCGCTGACGACGTTCTGGAGAAAGTGCAACTCGGCCCCAAGCTCAAGCGCTTTTCTGCACTTTCCGTGCAACGAAAATGCAACGACTCCAAAAGAATCGCTGCAACACGTTGATTCGTCTATGATTTTTTAAGGCGCCGTCCAGTCCATCATCGGGGCGACGGACATGCGCCAGGGGCTAAGTGGTTGATTGGATTGGGTAGTTTTCAAACATCAAGCCTGTGCGTTGTTCAGTGGGGTCTCCTCGTTTTCAGTGCAATAAGTGACGGTACGCAAAGCTAGCACTGGCGCGGGGGTGGTCTGGGTAGACCGTTGATTTCATTGACTTTCCTGTTCGCTTTGTAAACGGGTATGGTGGCCTCCCACTTTTGAGGTTCACGATGCAGGGTTGGCACACAACGTTTTTGGGGATGCGTGGGCTCCCCCGCGATATCAGCGACTTCGAGATGAAGGCATTTTTCACCTTCGATGGTGCCGAGCGCGACGCAATCAATGCACGCCGAGGTGATTCCCACAAGCTTGGTCTGGCGCTCCATATTGGTTTCCTGCGCATGAGTGGGCGTTTGCTCGGTGCCTTTCGGGTAATTCCAGTAGCCTTGTGGCGCCACCTTGGCAACGAGCTTGGCATTGCAGCACCAGAAGTCGCCTCGCTGAGAGCCATGTATGAACGCGGGCGCACGCTATTCGATCACCAACAAGTAGCCTGCACGGTCCTTGGATTCCAGTGGATGAGCGAGCACCAGCGCCGCTCACTGGTACGTGAACTGCGCGACGAAGTGGCGCGCTGCGCCGACCGCGATCAGCTACTCGTGCGGGCGCGTCAATGGCTGTACAAGAACAAGCTGGTGATCGTGCACGAGCGGGCAATTCGGACACTGATTGCGGCGGCACTTGCCCAGCTTGAAGTTGAAACAGGCACCGCCATCGCCGCCAGCGTTGATCCAGCAACACTTGATCGCTGGCGAGCCTCAGTTTCAGAGCTGCGCCCAGATGGACAAACCCAGCAGAGTTGGCTATGGGCTGCACCGGCGAAACACTCAACCCGCCAAATCAGCGAGGTACTGGAGCGCATCGACCTGCTTTACACGCTGGACGTTCATAAGCACCTGGCAGACATCCCCGATCTCATCTTGCGCCGCTACGCGCGCCGACTTGTCTCCAGGCCGCCCTCAGCCGGAGCCAAGATCAAAGAGCCAGCGCGCACCGTGGAGGTCGCATGCTTTCTTCGGTATTGCCTGTTCACCACCACAGACCAGTTGATCCTTATGGTGCAGCGCCGGATCGCCGATCTGTGGCGTCAGGCTGCCGCCGATGTCCCCGCTACCGTCAATTGGGCCGCAATGTACAAAACGCTGCTCGGCGAACTTGTTGCCTTGAGCGCGCAAGGTGCGGTGCCAGATGCTGAGTTGCGTGCCCGTCTTGAAGCCTTGATCACCGAAACCCAGAAACGCAAACCACCGAGCAGGGCCTCCCTGGTCCGCGAGGGATTGATTGATGGAATTCGCCCCGTGCGGTCGTTGCTCGTCGCCATTGCAAAGCTGCCCTGGCAGGCCACCGGCGAGCATCCTGCCATCGAGTACCTTGCCAAGCTGCAAGCTTTATATCTCAAAGGATCCAGAAAGCTGCCAGTTGAAGTGGTGGCACCAAGTCTGGGAATGATCTGGCAGGTTTCGATCTCCAGCCCAGACCGGGAACGGGCGTTTCAGGCGTTGGAGGTGGCCACCCTGTTTGCCCTGCGCCGCGCGGTGCGCAATGGCTCGGTCTGGATTGAGCACAGCCTGAGCTTTCGGGGTCGTGCGCGCTTGTTCTTCACGGACGAGCGTTGGCAGGCAGAGTCCAAGAAACACTATGCCCGTCTATCGTTACCCAGCAAGGCTGCCACTTTCTTGAAGCCTTTGCTGGCCAGAGTAACTGCCGGTGTCGATGCGGTGGCCGCTGCAGCCCGCAGTGGCGTACTGCGCGTGGATGATGAACTCCATTTGTCGCCATTGCCCGCAGAGGACGAAGACCCAGAAGTGACCAAGCTGCGCGCGGCTTTGGATCACCGCATCGGTGAGGTTCAATTGCCGGAAGTGATTCTGGCCGTTGACGCCCAGGTGCGCTTTAGCTGGATCATGCTCGGACGTGAGCCGCGCTCTACCGACGAGCTGCTGATGGTCTATGCCGGCATCATGGCCCACGGCACCAGTCTGACTGCGGTCGAATGCGCGCGCATGATTCCGCAATTGTCTGCCACCAGCATTCGCCAGGCCATGCGCTGGGCGCGGGACGAACGGCGTCTGAGCCAGGCCTGCCAGGCTGTGCTGGAATTCATGCAGCGACACCCGATTGCCGCCACCTGGGGGCGGTCCGATTTGGCATCTTCTGACATGATGAGCATGGAGACCACCAAACGGGTGTGGCAAGCCCGGCTTGATCCTCGGCGCAACACACCTTCCATTGGAATCTACTCCCATGTAAAAGACCGGTGGGGCATCTTCCATGCGCAGCCCTTTGTGCTCAATGAGCGCCAGGCGAGCGTGGCCATTGAAGGTGTCATCCGCCAAGAAAAGCTGGAGACCAGCCAGCTTGCTGTGGATACCCATGGCTACACCGACTTTGCCATGTCACATGCCCGTTTGCTTGGTTTTGATCTTTGCCCGCGGTTGAAGGAACTCAAACAGCGCCACCTCTTTGTGCCACGCGGCACCAAAGTGCCCGCAGAAATCGCTGCGGTGTGCGAAGCCAATGTCGACGTCGCTTTGATCGAAAAGCATTGGGATAGTCTGGTGCACCTGGCAGCCTCGGTCATGAGCGGACATGCCAGTGCGGTGGCAGCTCTTGCGCGGTTCGGTTCTGCCGCCCAGGGCGATCCAATCTATGAGGCTGGCGTGCAATTGGGGCGGTTGCTGCGTACGGCGTTTTTGGCTGACTACTTTGTCAAGGACGCTTTCAGGAACGAGTTGCGCCGGGTGCTCAATCGGGGCGAGGCTGTTAACGCCCTCAAGCGCGCCATTTATACCGGCCGGATCAGCCCGGCGCAGGCCAAACGTGTCGATGAAATGCAGGCTGTGGCCGATGCGTTGAGCCTGATGGCCAACATCGTGATGGCGTGGAATACCTCACAGATGCAGGCGGTCCTGGATCGCTGGTCGAACCGCCGCCAGGTCATTCCACCGGAACTGATCGGGAAGATTGCGCCCACCAGGCTGGAGAGCATCAACTTGCGGGGTGTGTTTCGCTTCCCGGTTGACCGCTATGCTGACCAAATCCTGCCTTCGCGGCCAAATGCATCGATAACTGGCACCAATGGATGAAACCGACCACGGTTTGACGCCACGAATCGCAGATTTGAAAGTGAACAGGAAAGTCAATGAAATCAACGATCTACCAACACCACCTCCGCGCCAGTGCTAGCTTTTCGTACCGTCACTTATTGGGGTAGTCTCGGTTTCCGTGCAATTTCGGAATCCATCTCCAAATAAGCCTCTGGCGACAACAACTTAGCTGCGATTTATAGTGTTCCCCGGAGCGAAGGAGAACGCTGATGTCGAGCTACCGATACAGATTCGTAGGCTACGAAAAGCTGCCGTCTGGCATGAATGCGGATGACGTGCAGCTGCACTGCCGTTTACCGGACGAGTTGATCAGGGAAATTAGGAACAGTGGCTACGCGAAGCGCTACCACCTGGGACTGGCCGTGCAGCTGTCGTTCCTCGCGCTGACTGGCAGGAATGCCGATGCCGCGCTCAAGATGCCGAGTGCGATGTTGAAAATGCTGTGCGAGCAACTGGGCATCCACTCGACCGCGATTGCCTCCCTAAAGTCGCTGTACTCGAATGCCGACCGGACCATCAGCAACCATAGGGCTTGGGTTCGAGAACAACTCCTCTTCTCTACCTACGACTCTAACGCCGAGGCACGCTTGCAGGCAGCATTGTCCCAGCAGGCGATCGACGCCTCCTCCGTCGATGACCTCCTCGCCTGCGCGCAGGAATGGCTCTTCGGCAGCAGGATCGTCCTGCCAGGCCAGCGTGTGGTGCTCGACCTGGCCCGATCTGCGTTTCAGGTTGTCGAGAACCTGGCCCTGGCAACAATTCGAGCAGCGGTCACTCCAGTACGACTTCGCGCGGTGCTCAAGGTCATGCACGAAGAGAGTCCGACTCCTGGCATCTCGTTGCTGGAGTGGTTGAAGCAATCGGCCGGCAAACATGGGGTGAAGGGCCTCAAAGAGGTGAACTCACGCATTGATGCTCTCAAAACACTGGGCGTGCACCTGTGGGACCTGCAAGGGCTCTCGATTGGGCGCATTCATGCGTTCGCCCAGGCCGTGGTCAATCGGCCGCCCCCCGAAACCGCCCGCCGCATCGAGGGTACCCGCTCGATCGAGATCGTGTGCTTTCTCAAACACCTGCTCGGCGAGCTTAGTGACGAGGCGATTTTTCGGAACAACCGGCACACCAACGACATCGTCCGCTCGGGCACCAAGCGCGTCCAGGCCAAACAGGCACAGCGCGCAATCGAGTACCGCCATTCCATTGAATCGATGCGGGACATTGCTGCTGACAGCGCGCGCGATGCCCATGAACGGCTGGCAGCCATCACGGCGTTGGCCGATGACATGCTGGGCCGTCCGCCCGTCAGCCATGCTGAGGTTGTCAGGGAAACCTTGACCGAGCAGAGCACACGCGTTCGCACGGTCCTTGATGGCATGAACTGCCTGGACCTGCGGGGAGATCCCGAGCACGCCGACGGTAAGCCGCCAAGGCCGACATGAAGGCAGAAAAGAAGGCCGAGAAGGCCGTACCTGCGAAGGCGGCAAACGCGAACAAGGGCTAGCGACTCGGTCTCAGGAGGCAGCGGTGGGCGCTGCTTGCGGAACCACGGCGCCGACGGAAGGCACACCTTCGAATGCGAGCAAGCGCAGCGCGTTGACGACCACGAGCAACGTCGATCCTTCGTGGAACAGAACAGCCGTGCCAATGTTCAGCCCAAAGATGGTTGCCGGGATCAGCACGGCCACAACCCCCAAACTCACCCACAAGTTCTGGCGGATCACCCGCGCCGTGCGCCGCGACAGCGCGACCGCGAAAGGCAACTGGCTCAGGTCGTCGGCCATCAGCGCCACGTCCGCGGTCTCCAGCGCCACATCTGAGCCGGCCGCGCCCATCGCAATGCCCACGGTCGCGTTCGCCATGGCCGGCGCGTCGTTGACCCCATCGCCCACCATCGCGACCCTTCCCTTCTCCAGCAACTTCTTGATGGCATCCACCTTGTGTTCCGGCATCAGATCACCCTGCGCTTCGGTAAGGCCGACACTCTGCGCCACGGCTTCGGCAACGCGCTGGTTGTCGCCAGAGATCATGATCAGGCGCTCGATTCCGAGCTCCTTGAGGGCTCGCATCACGCCCGCTGCGGCCGGCCGGGGCGTATCCATCACGCCGAGCACACCCAGGTAGCGCTCTCCCAGGCGCACGACCATGGTCGTGCGTCCCTGGGCGATGAGCGCCTCGTTGGCGCGAGCCACCTCCGGCGGCATTGGCGCCCCGCCGATCTCGGAAAACATGGCGGCCTTGCCCACATGCAACATTTCCCCGGCAACTCGTGCCGATACGCCCCGGCCAGTGATGCTCTGCACCGATTCGACGCCGGGTTCGGGGCTGCCCGAGGTCAGTCGCTTTTGTGCGCCTTCGACTATCGCGGAGGCCAGCGGATGGTCGCTGTGCCGCTCCACCGCCAGCGCGACCGTCAGCAACTCCGATTCGCTCGAACCGGGGCCGGCAACGACGTCCGTCAGCCGGGGCTTGCCTTCCGTGAGTGTCCCCGTCTTGTCGAACGCAATCGCCGTCAGGGTGCCCAGGTTCTCCAAAGGGCCGCCGCCTTTGACCAGCACGCCGCTGCGCCCGGCGCGAGCCACGCCGCTCAGCACGGCACTAGGCACCGAAATCGCCAGCGCGCAGGGGCTTGCCGCCACGAGCACGGCCATGGCCCGGTAGAAAGTGGTGCTGAACGGCTCGTCGATGACGAAGCCGGCGAACAGCAGAAGAACCACGCCAATGAGGATGACGGGAACGAAAATCCGTTCGAACTTGTCGGTGAAATTCTGCGTGGGTGAGCGCTGCGTCTGAGCTTCGGTGACCAGCTTGACAACGCGTGCCATCGTGGACTCCGTCGAGGCACGGGCCACCATGACTTCGATGGCGCCCGGTCCATTGATCGTGCCTGCGAACACCTTGTGCAGTGCGGCAACCTTCTCGAACGCCCGCAACGCCGCCTGGGAATCGTCGACCGGCCGCTTGTCCACGGGCACGCTTTCACCGGTGACGGGGGCCTGGTTCACGCTGGACTCGCCACGCACCACGAAGCCGTCGGCGGGCAGCCGCTCGTTCGGCTTGACGAGCACCACGTCGCCCACTACGAGTTGCGCCACCGCGACCTGTTCCATGCTGCCGTCGGGCCGTTTCACCAGCGCAGTTTCGGGCGCGAGCTTGGCCAACGCTTCAATCGCCTTGCGTGCCCGCCCCATGGCGTAATGTTCCAGCGAGTGGCCAAGACTGAACAGGAACAGGAGCAGGCCTCCTTCGGCCCATTGACCGAGTGCGGCTGCGCCCGCGGCGGCAACGAGCATCAGCGTGTCGATCTCGAAGCGCTTCGCGCGGATGTTCTCGATCGCCTCTTTAAGCGTGTAGTAGCCGCCGAAGACATACGCGGCGACGTAAAAGCCCTTGCTGACGAGTTCGGGCGCGAGGTCGCGCCACGCAAGCAGCCAGCCGATGAGCACCATGAGGCCCGCCAGCAACGCAAAGATCAATTCGGACTTTTCTCCGAAGGGCCCGCCATGGTCATGGGCATGGCCCGCGCCGGCGTGATCCGCATGGTCGTGGTCATGGTCCTTCCCGTCGGCATGGTCATCGTGACCGTGCTCGGCATGCGCATGACCCTGGTGCGGCGTTGGCGCGTCATCGTACGCATGGCCGCCCTCATGCGCATGGCCGTCGTGCGAATGCACGCCTTCACCGTGTTTCGCCGGGGCCGAGCTCGCTGGCTTCAGGGGAAGCCCAAGCATTTCGAGTTCGGACCTGACCTTCGCTTCATCGACCAGCGACCGGTCGAATTCGATGCGAACGGAACCCGTGGTTGAAACTTCCGCCTCGACCACGCCCTGGAGTGCGGAGATCTTGTCGCTCAGGCGCCTCGCGGCGCGCGCGTGCTGGGTCGATGTGTGGAACGCCAGATGCGCGAAGCGTTCGCCCAGCTCGGCGCCCGATGAGGCAGCGAGTTCGCGCACACGCTGCAGCGAGATCGTGTCGGGCCGGTAGTGAATGCACAACTGAGGCGGCTGCGAACCCCCGGCGTTGGCAACATGCACCTCACTGATGCCGTTGCGACCTGAAAGCAGCGAGATGAGCCGCGCCACGCACAGGTCCTTGACATCTTCCACGCCGGATAGAAGGACGGGAATGTCGAGGCGGATTTTTTCGGCTTTGGCCATGGGTGCACTCCGATTTTTGTTGTCAAGCTGCTGGGCTACTATGCAGCTCCAGCCGTTGTGAACAGTGGATTATGAGGTCGAGTTATCAGTCAGGCCCGCCGAGGGCCCCACAGCAGACAAGCTCGTGGGTAAGATCGGCTGCCGGGCCAAACCCGCCAACGTACTGCGAAGCACAACAATGAGAAAGTTTCTTGTCCTGCTGGCCATTGCCATTGCCGCGATTGTCCCGGCCGCCATCTTCCGGATCAGCGGATGGCGCCCCAATGCTGTCGTGGACACGGCCGTGTTCGGGCTCGCCGTGCTGGCGGCCGGCTTCATGCTCTCGTGGGGCGCCGAAGCCGCAGAGAAGCGCATTTCGCAGGGCCTCATACTGGCTCTCGTCGCACTCATCACAGTCCTGCCCGAGTATGCAGTCGACATGTACTACGCGTACCAGGCTGGCAAGGCGCCTGAGTCGAACTATGTGCACTATGCCGCGGCCAATATGACAGGCGCCAACCGGCTGCTGGTCGGCGTGGCGTGGCCTCTCATGGTGTTCCTTCATTGGTGGCGCACCCGCAAGCGCACCATCGAACTGGCAAGCGTGAACGTGCTGGAAGTGGGTTTCCTATTGGTGGCCAGCGTCTACGCATTTTCGATCGTCCTGAAGAACCGCATCAATCTGGTTGACACGGTCATTCTGGTCCTGATTTTCGGCACCTATCTTTGGTTCACGAGCCGGCTGCCGAAGGTGGAAACGGGCCTCGAAGCCGACGATGAGCCCGGCCCGGCCGCGGCGCTGTCGGAGCTCTCTCCGCGAAAGCAGTGGGCCTGGATGGCCGGGCTGGCGATCGTCGCCGCGGGCGTGATCCTGGCGGCAGCCGAGCCGTTCGCTGAATCCATCGTCGCCTCAGGGCGCATCCTGGGCATCGACGAGTTCCTGCTGATCCAGTGGCTTGCACCCTTGGCGAGCGAGGCGCCGGCAGTCGTCATCGCCATCCTGTTCGTCCTTTCGGGGCGCGCCGAGGGCGGGCTCACAACTATGATCAGCGACAAGATCAACCAGTGGACCCTGCTGGTGGGCATGCTGCCGCTGGCGATGAGCGTCGGCGCCGGAGCGATTGCGTCGTTGCCGCTGGACGCGCGGCAGCACGAGGAATTTTTTCTGACCGCGGCACAGTCGCTATTTGGAGTGGCTTTGTTGCTCCGGTTGCGCTTCAGCCTGCTATCGGCAGTCGTGCTGGCGGCCCTCTTTTCGGTCCAGATCGTTCTCGCCTTTGTCTATCGCGCGGATGCCGCCAAGGCCATCGCTTCGCTGACCATGCTGGGGTGGTTGTACCTCGGTCTCGCCGCCGTCCTATTCATGCTGTCGGGGCCGGCCGCCTGGCGCGCCGTCAGGAAACTGGAGGCCACGATTCATGGGCACGATCCGCAGGCGGCGGCACGCCGGGGGTCAGGTCCTGATACCGTCGGGCGCAACGGCTGAGTAAACGCGCTACCGCCAGCTCTTCGCAATTTCGGGATGCCGTCCTACCACCCAGGAAGTGCAGTAGCGCTAAGGTTGGCCCTTCAATCCAAGGAGCAAATCATGGCCAATCAACCCGCCGAGAAACCCGGCCCCCATCATCCGCACCAAGGCCACGTTCCAGGTGATCTGGATCCCCAAGGCCACCGCGACAAAAGCGCTCCACCAACAGGCACAACGGAAGAGCCTGGCGCCCATCATCCGCACGAGGGCCACAAACCCGGGGACCTGGACCCGCACGGACACCGCGATACGTCGGGCGGACAACAGAGGAAGTAAGCTGCTTACGCAGCACTTGAGCGAGGCGGCGAGTCCGCCTCGTTGCGTTTCAGGATGGCACGTAGATCAGTGCCGTCATTCTCAGGCTGAGATCGAACCGATCCGCCTGAAAGCGGACCCGGTCCCCGTCGCGCCTGCCAATCAGCCACTTCGCCTCAACGAACCTGAAGGTCGTCGTCCCGGCCCGAAGGTGCAGATAGGGAATGGCATCGTGCTGCAGGGTGATCTTGCCTGCCTCGTGATCGATCTTGACGATCCGGCCAGAGATGAAGTCGCTGGCGGAAGGCTCAGCGATGCACGCCGCGGTCGCAACCAGCGCCAGTCCAAATCCCACAACCCATTTGCGGCGCGTCAAATGCAAGGTATCCATGGCTAAGTTCCCCCGTTGCGACAGGGGCGAGCACGTCTCGAGAGTCGCTCGGAAAGGGGTTTTTGTCTGCTCGTCACGTGCCATCGCATGGTACAGCCCTTTTCGCCGAGGGACTCCCCAGTTGCACAGGCATTGCCGCTACGCTAGCCGCCGTCGCGGTCTCACCGCGCAGGCGCACTCCTACAGCTGAGGCACAGTTGAGCGATGTTGAAAACAAAGCGATTCGCTCCAAGTCTATTTTCTCGTGCAATACCAAGGCCAGGAAAAAGCCCACCAAAGCAGCCGCATAGCGCCCGGCACATCCGGATGCTTCGAGCTTGGCAATGGCACGGGTACTCGCCTAATGAGCAATATTGCCAATCCAAGAAATAGCCAAGCAGTCGACAGGAGTTGGACGATCGTCTTGAAGTTGTCGTCGATCACCCGCATGACCAATACACCGGCGAGGACATCCACCAGCTGCGCTTCATTTGCTTGTGCCGGGCGATGGACATGTCGCTCGAAGAGGTTCGAACACTGCTGAGCTTGGCTTTGCGCAGGAAAGCAGATTACCGAGCGGCGAATCTTGCACTGAATGAGCACATCGGTCATGTCCGCACCCACCTGCATCGGCCTCATGACGCGTTCATTGACGATGCTATTGAGATAATCTTTCTTATCGCAATAGCCATGTCGATCCACTAAACTGGCGATCGTGAAAAGTACCCGAGTCTCCAAGCCGGCGAATGCGGAAAAGGAATTCCCCGGCACCGCGGCCCTCGCGGCGCTGCGCGCCTGGTACGCGGGCCTGGGTGCGCGAGCGGCCGTTGCCCAATATCTTGGGGTGGACAGGGCGGACGGCCAGTCCTCTCGCGCAATGCTGGGCGACATCCGCCGGCAGCTGACCAAGCATGCGCGCCAGCGGCACCGGGAAGACCTGGCCAGCCTGCTCGAACACTCGGCGGCGGAACGCGCGCAGCGCGCCCGCGCCGTGATGGATGCGATCGAGACGCTGCGGCATCTGCCGGTGCCCGCGCCCATGGTGACGGACGACCTCGAGCGCTGGCTGCCGGCGCGTGCCGCCGGCGCCATGAAAGCCCATGGCTTCAAGACCCTGGCCGATCTGACGGTGCGAATTCCGCGGCGCCGGCGCTGGTGGACGGGCATTCCCGGCTTGGGCGCGGCCAGCGCCAGGCAGATCGAAGCCTTCTTCGCCGCGCACGCGCACCTCACGCAGCAAGCCCGCGCGCTGGTGCCCATCGGCGCTCAAGATGATGTGGCGCCCTGGGAAAGGCTGCGCGTGCCCCATGAGGTCGACGGCTCGCGGGGCACCTTCCGCGCACCCAAGGCCACCTGCACGCTGGACGCAAACGACGACTACGAGGCGGTGCAGGCTTGGCTGGCGCTGCACGAATCGGCTGCAACCCAGCGGGCCTACCGCAAGGAGGCCGAGCGGCTGATTCTGTGGGCCGTTGTGGAGCGCGGCCGGGCGCTGTCCTCGCTCACCACAGAAGACGCGGTCGCCTTTCGCGCCTTCTTGCGACACCCAGCGCCCAGGGCCCGCTGGATCGGCCCGGCGCGGCCGCGCTCGTCGCCCGAGTGGCGGCCGTTCATCGGTGGACTGTCAGCCCGATCGGTGGCCTACGCGCTGTCGGTGGTGGGCGCCATGTTCCGCTGGTTGATCCAGCAGCGCTACCTGCTGGCCAACCCGTTCGCCGGCATCAAGGTGCGCGGCGCATCGCGCTCCGAATCGCTGGCCGTCACCCGGGTCTTCGGCGAAGGCGAATGGTCAGTGATCCAAGCGGTCGCCGAAGGCCTGGAATGGGGACATGGATGGCAGGCACCGGCGGCGCAGCGCCTGCGCTTCGTGCTGGACTTCGCCTACGCCACGGGCCTGCGCATCGGGGAGCTGGTCGGCGCCACGCTGGGACAGATCGAGACCGATGCGCATGGTGATCGCTGGCTGCACCTGGTGGGCAAGGGCAGTAAGGCCGGCAAGGTGGCGCTGCCGCCACTGGCTTGTGCGGCGCTGGACCGGTATCTGATGCAGCGCAAGCTGCCGATCACGCCCGCGCGATGGGATCCGCTGGCACCGCTCATTGGCAGCCTCGATCAAGAGAGTACAGCGGGCATCACCGCGACGCGGCTGTGGAGTGTGATGCGACGCTTTTTCACAAAGGTCGCCGAAGTCATTGAGAAGGACAGCCCGGCCACGGCCGAGAAACTGCGCCGTGCCAGCCCACATTGGATGCGCCACACCCATGCTACGCATGCATTGGCGCGCGGGGCCGAATTGACCACCGTGCGCGACAACCTGCGGCACGCATCGATTTCGACGACCTCAATCTACCTGCACGGCGACGAGGTTAAGCGGGCGCGGGAGATGGGGGAGGCTTTCGCAGCCCGGCGATCTTGACGGGTCGCAGCGTCAGGCGAACTGCAGCTCGATCTTACCGGCACGCCGCCGTACTGGACCGACCACGATCTTCACGTCATGCCCCAGCTTGGCCACCAGTTCCAGCAGCTTCGCCTCGCTGACCCCGCGAAACTGGCCGCGCGTGATGCGGGAGATCTTGGACTGATCGATTTCCAGCAGCGCGGCGGCTCCCTGTTGCGTCAGGCGTCGCGCCTTGATGGCGCGGGCAATCTCAGCCGCGAGCTGCGACTTGCGCTGCATTTCCGCAGCGTCGGCATAGCCCAGGTCCGCGTAGACGTTGGTGCTGCCTTCTTCGATGGTGATGTGGCTGTTCTGGCTCATCGCTTTACTCCTTGCTTTGCTTGCCAAGCCTCAAAATCCTGCACCGCAGCCTTCAGCCGTGCCTTGATCAGGTCCAGGTCCTCCTTCGGCGTCTTGATGCCGCTCTTGGACTTCTTCTGAAAACAGTGCAGCACATAGACCCAGCCCGCGAACTTGACCGTGTAGACCGCCCGGAACGTGTCGCTCCGGAAATCCTCGACCACTTCCAAAACCGCGGCGGAACCAAACCCGCTCAGCGCCTTGGCGTCCGGGTGCTTGCCACCGGCTTGCGCCAGGTCGATCGCATGGCCGAACACGTCTTGGACGTCCTCGGGCATTCCGTCCAGATCCCGCTTGGCCGAGCCGACCCATTTGAGCGGTTTGCGCGGCTGGGTGGACATTAGTGGTGATTATGCCAATTTAGGCATAGACCGTCAAACCGAACTGAGCCCGGTGGGACGATGGCGGTGACATCTGATGAAAGGGAGCCGCAACCCTCAAAGCGCACCAATCTGCACGCAAAGGACGGCGCGCCGGAAATTCAGATATTCACAAGTGGTTGTTTTTGAAAGAACTTTTTTCGCGAAGCGCACCAATTTGCACGGAAAGTACGATCACCCCATCCACGGGACGTCGCCAATGTCGACCTGCATGTATTCCTTTCAACTTCGACGCCCTTCCCACATCCCGCTACCGAATGTGATTAAGATAATGCTACATTATCTTAAGTCAAAAAACAGGTGACAAAAATCGCTCCCCCTGTCGATCTGGGTCGAAAACCCAATCCAATCAAGGACTTGCAACGTCGCCAGACCCGAGCGAATGTACGTTTCATACATCGGCTTGGTCCCCACCATTTCGCACATCTGCGCGCTGTGGCCGAAGGTATTGACCTCAACGAGAGCGCCCTGCGTTACCTCGGCATCGAGCACGGTAACGAGGCCATCACCGCCCACCGGCAAACTGTGGATCAGGTTCGCGCCATCGCTCGGCGTAGAGGAGACTCAGCGTGGCGTCTGATAGGCGTGCGGATTCGGGTCCAGGACTTCAGCTTGCGGCCCAGCCTGGAAGATTTCATCGTTGACCGGGACCTGGATGGATGGAGCGAGTCCGAGCAACTGGAGTTCTACGAGGCAGCTTTCCCGACCGACCACAAGGCCGAACGGCGCGACCGATTGCGCCGCAGGCAGCTGGAGCTGTTGCGAAGTCTGGAAACGAGCAATGCCGAACAGCCCAAACCCCAGGACATGGTGACCGGCTGGTTCGACGAGCGCAGCGCAACCAAGCTCGTCGGCGCGGGGTTTATCAACCTAGGCGAGATGGCCAAAGCCATTGCTGCCGGGGGACGCTGGTATCGCAACCTACCGGGTGTGGGCAAAGGCAAGGCCCAGCGCATTGCGGCTCACCTCCACACTCTCATCCCGTCAGCGACGCCACCCTTGAGGCGCCTCTTCGCCCTGCCCTCCTCTGCCCTGGCCGACCATCCGCTGGAGCTTGAATGGCTCCCTAGAAACGCTTATCAAGAGTCTCTGCAGACACCGCCAATGGAGCTACCTCTGTCGGGGTCGGGCTCCATGCTCAATGCCTCAAGCGACCTGCAGGCTATGCGCACCTGGATCCAGACCCATGCAGGCTCTGCCGCCACGGTCAAGAGTTTCTGGCGGGAGGCTCGTGTCTTCATGCTCTGGCTCCAGTGGGAGCGCGGGGGCATCACTTTTTCAGAGGTCAAGGTCGAGGACTGCCTGGCGTTCAGGGCCTTCACCGAGAACATACCGGCCCACTGGATATCGCGTGAGCGCGCCAGCCCTGGCCAACCCGGTTGGGCACCATTTCGTGGACAGCTTTCGCAATCGAGCCGGCACCACCTGCTCAACATTGTGGGCGCCCTCTTCGCTTATTTGAAGTTGGCCGACTACATCGGCCAAAACCCATGGCCGCTGATCAAGACCCGCGCCTCAATGAAAAAGACTGCTGTCAACAGCGTAGACACTCGCGCCTTTTCCGAAGACGCTCAGACTGAAATCCAACGTTTCATTGATGCACAACCACCCTCCCCTTCCCGCGCGCGCATGCGGTTCATCGTCGGATTCTTGTCGGGTGTCGGACTGCGCGCCTCTGAATTGCTGGCAGCCAGGTTGGGCGATCTGCGCTATGTCAGCGGAGGGTATGTGTTGCAGGTGATAGGCAAAGGAGGTACGCCGCGTGTCGTAGCCATCCCCCCTTCTGCCTTGGTGGCACTGGAGGACTACCTCGAGGCCCGCGGTATCGGCAGCCTGCAGCAAGCTCCTGTAAAAGCTCCGTTACTGGCCAGCGCCAAAGGTCCCATGGAATCCATTGGCTACCAGGCTCTGTACCTCACCGTACGCACCTGGTTGAGGAATGCGATTAACGCATCCCTCCTCCCCTCTGCCGAACGTCAATCGCTTGCAGGCGCATCGGCACACTGGCTGCGACATACCTTTGCAACTCGCGCAATTAAACGCGAGGTACCCATGGAAGTAGTTCAAGCTCAGCTGGGTCACGCCAATATCAGCACGACGATGAACATTTACGCCAAGGCTCCATTGGAGCGCCAGATCGAAACCATCTCTGCCGCGTTTAAGTGAAATTGACGACACCCAACGTTGTCGAGAAACTTGCTGAAATGAATACACCAAATCCATCCTGAAACCACATGGCGTTCGACGCATTCGATCCCATCAGCAAAAGGGTCTCTTCGTCTAATTAAGCAAAGTTTTCACATTCCAATGGTGCGCCATAGCATATCGATGTACGGGGACTCCTCTTGAATGGCCGCACATCTACGGCAACTCCTTGATTTCGGAAATAGTGCTCTTCAAGCACTCAAGACTTTTTGCCTAACGCACCCGCCCCTCTAAATTCCAAAACCCCAAACACCGCAGCCACCCAGACTCGTTATTGTTGCTGCCACATCCGCTCATCAACGAACAAAACCCCTAATTCATTAGGCAAGAAATTTTCAGCAGAGCAGCTCCACCCACAAATACGGCACGTATCAAGCCTGCTGCCAGAACTCGTTGGACATCCACAGACCCAACGCCCCTACCGTGACCTCCCACTTACGGCACTTCTGAAAAATCTCAGAAATAATCCGACACAGGGCAGGCACCCGAACCAAACAACAAACTCAACGACGAGAAGTTGGCTCGAGCCAACCCATCGACCCCTAGCTATTCAGCGAATGCTGAAAAAACTCCAAACACAAGCAGATCAACACCCGCGCACAAACCACCCCGGGCACTATCGCCCCTAAAGTCAGTCACCAGACTCACATCGACATGTGTGACGCGAAAAGCATCTTGGCTCGAGCCAACCCACACGTCTTCGGCTCGGAAGTTGGGGCATCAACCGATGCTTGGCTCGAGCCAAGATTCTGGTTACTGATTTCCAGGCGACGAGCTGCAACCGATGTTGCATTTGTTGAAAATATTCAAGTTGAATCAGATTTAATATTGACTAGGCATTGTATTTTCATAGAAAATATGCCGATACGTTTTTTGCCTTATGAAAGAAATTTGATATGGTTATCACCATCGGAGCAGAAAAAGGCGGCGTCGCAAAGACCAGACTTGCAACTCATATAGCAGCTTTGGCAGCGGCAAATGGCGTGGATGTCGTTCTTTTAGATACGGACAAGCAAGGATCGGCGATGAGCTGGTCAAAGATTCGTAACGATGAGGGCGTCACACCATCAATTCCCGTACTCGCTTTGCCACCGAATCCAGCACGTGAACTCGCAAATCTCTCGAAAAAATACACCTTGGTCGTTGTAGATATCGGAGCTCAAAACTACAGAACCATGCTCGAGTGCGCATTGCTCAGCGATATCGTCTTAGTTCCATGTGGTGCTGACCAGCAAGAAGTTGAATCGACTTTGAATGTCTTCGACACTCTTAGAGAGATGGGGCCCCGCCACGAGTCCGGCGAAATTCCAGCCCACGTCGTTCTCACTCGCGTTTCACCGCTCGAAGGTGCCAAAGCCACGGCGGAACTGCGCGAGTTCCTCACCAGCGAGGGTATCTCGGTGTTCAAGTCTCAAATTGCTCACCGCACCTCTTGGCTGGCCACCGGCAAGAGCGGTCGCGCAGTGCATGAGCTAAAAGGCCGCGAACGCTCACAAAAGGCGGTTGATGAAATGCAAGCTGTTTACGACGAGATCCTAAGCCGCATCAATGGTGAGGAGCAATGAACATGGCTACCAGTTTTAAAAAACGCGAAGTCTCCGCTGACCGCGTCGCTGCAGTTGAATCAGTCTCAGCAAGCATTCCCATCGTCGGTGATCCGCGCATGAGTCCATCCGAGATAGGCCTAGCAGACACGCGCCCCGTGCTTATCACCTCAGGAGTTGGTTCGAGCCAAGATCGGACTGCGGTCTCTTCAGACTACCAGGTAGGAACCGTCTATGACGTCCCTGTCGGCCTCATCAAGTCAAATCCATTCAATCCCCGCGCTGTCTACACGACCACTGCAGTGGACAACATGGCTCTTTCGCTGTCGACTTCAGGACAGCGCATCTCCGCTACTGGCTACATTGACGACCAAGGGAGCATCACCCTTATTGAAGGTGAGACGCGGTTGCGCGGCGCCCGCGCCGCGGGACTTGCGACGTTACGCATCGAGATTCGGCCCCGTCCGGCAAGCGATAGAGAACTCTACGAGGAAGCTCGCGCGGCCAATGTTGAGCGACGCGAGCAGACGCCTCTGGATGACGCGATCAAATGGAAAGAGCTGCTAGCAAAAAAGGTCTATCAGACTCAAGCAGCATTGGCAAAATCTCTCGGCCTGGGCGAAGACCACGTCAGTCGAACGCTGTCGTTGGCCGGCCTGTCCAACAGAGTCATACACGCCGTAGCCGAGAACCCGGAGCTGCTAAATCACAAGATGCTCAATGCACTCCGTGAATTCTGGGATGTCGAGGGAGATGAGGCTACTCTCGAACTCATCCTCGAAGTCGCAAAAACAGGCATGGGATATCGCGACGTCGTGGCCAGGCGCAAAGCCGCTGTCAAGGGCCCCGTGAAGCGCCCTCGCTCCACACGTGAGGCGCTCAGCTTCAAAGGCGCTAAAGGCGAACTCAAATCCTTCGAGGAGGACGGCCGAATCGAACTCAGTCTGAGGGGTCTCAGTCCCGAGACTGCCCATGAAATTACGTCGAAACTAATGGCATTGTTTTCGAAAGAGTAATTCGCTTCGGGGCAGGGCAGGGCAATCTAGCTTCACGCGCGATTTGATGGGGATACCAGCGCGGAAGTCAGGTCAACGAGCTGCTTGCGCAAGGCTTCTGTTTCGCCTGTCATTCGCCCGATCTCCACCGCTTTATCAGTGACCGCCTGGCGAGCGGTGGCGACTTCTGCCAAGGCAGCTGCAAGACGTGCTTCCAGGTCTGGAACCTTGGATGCCTTGATTTGTGCATCTGTCAGCGCCTCGATAACTTTTGAGAGCTGTTCATTGGTTCTCTCCAAAAGTTGGTTTTGAGATTCTTCGAGTTCTTCCATGCGCCGGATCTCGGAGAGGGCAAACTCCAGATCGCGAGCGATGGTTGTCACCTTACCTTCTGCGGCGTCCCTGACTGACTGTGTTTGCTTGTTTGCATCTCGCCAAGCCATGGCCCAGAGCTGGCGCCCAAGTTCTGCGCTCTTTTCAAGCACGAAGGAGGGTGTTTCGAGGCCCTCTTGCGCACTGATCTCGCGCTGGACATTCCATGCGTCAAGGTAGCGTTTGATCGTTGTGTACGATCCGCCCCCAATCTTTGCCTGCACATTGACGATGCTTGGCTCTGTACCATCAGATACCAGAGAGCTGGCGGCATCAAAGACGAGTTCTTTGGTGGCGAGTGGTCGTGCCATAGGGTTTTCCTTTGTTACGGTAATTATCATAATTACCGTAATTATTGTCAATTTGACATGTCTAGGTCATCGATGAACCCACGAAGTGTCTACTTCGCTGATCAACGCGCTTGCATGTTCGTTGAGACATGATTCATGGCCCGTTCTCGAAAACCTGCAAATCTCATTTCGCACAGCTCGACCTGCCCTGGCTTGGACAGCGAGTCCACAAGCTGATTCCACTTTGATTGCCGCGCACTGGATCAACGCCTTGACGCCGGGGCCAGCGGAAGATTTGCAAGTGCTGAGAAAGTTTGCAGATTCAGAACCACTTCTCGTTGCCAGAAATCCCAAGGTGAGATTCTTCAGGGACCAAATCTGAGCACCAAGCTTAGAAGAAACATTCAGAGTTGCTCATGACGGCAGCGACAACTGAAAGGGATGTAGACAGCAGGCTATCCCTCGCACGCTTATCGGTGTAACGCCTGTGTAGCGAGTCAGGAGGTGAGCCTTTACAGGGACGAGCGAAAGGTGAGCTTTTTCAGGGACAAATCTTCACCGAAAAGCTGATCTCATCTCCTTTGCTCAGCACGATGACATCTCGGAGAACCAAGGATTCCAACTGGTCCCCGTTAAAGCTCACCTTTTGGTTGCATTACGCCTTTCCTGCGGATCAAGACTCACCATGGTGGCTACTTGTCCCCCGATGGCCAGGTCAAATTCCCCCACCCTTGGCCACCCCAAATTCCCCCAGGCAGGACGGTCGGATTATGACGACTCGGGTGTGATGGCGATGCGTGCAGCGGCCTCCTTGAGGCGGTAGCTCTTGCCCTCGAACTCCAGCATCGCGCAGCGGTGCATGAGGCGATCCAGGATGGTGCTGGCCATGGTGGCGTCGCCGAGGTATTTGCCCCAGTCCTGCACCACGCGGTTGGACGTGATGAGAACAGCGCGGCGCAGCTTGTAGCGCTGGTGCACGATGGCCTGTAGGACTTCAGCGGCATGCTCGCTGATGCGTCTGGCCAGGAACAGGTCATCGAGGACGAGCAGGTCCGGCGCGACCCAGTCCTTGAGCAGCTCGGTGCGCTCTGCCGTAGTGGCCAGCGCGTAACGGGCGAACTCGGTGTCGGCTTCCAGGTAACGCACGTCATAGCCCTGCAGCGTGGCCTGGTAGGCCACGGCCTTGGCCACATGGCTCTTGCCGGTGCCCGGCTTGCCGATGATCAGCGCGTTGGCCCCCTCGCCGATGAACTTCAGGGTGTGCAACTCGAAGCAGGCGCTGCGCGGCAGCTTCGGGTTGAAACGCCAGTCGAAGTCAGCCAGCGAGGGGCGCTCATCCAGACCCGAGCGCTTGAAGCGGCGCTCGGTCAGGCGAGAGCGCCGGCGGTCCAGCTCGTCTTGCAGCATGGCGGCGAAGGTCTCCAGGAAAGGCTGCTGGGCGGCCTGGGCCTGCATCACGCGGGTGGACAGGGTCTCGGCGATGCCGGACAGGCGCAGCTCGCGCAGCGCGCGTTCGATCTCGATCATGTTCATGGGCTGAACTCCCGGTGCGTTGGTGGTGTTGTTGGTGGTGGTGGTGGTGGTGGTGGTGGTGTTTGCCGTGGCGGCGGCGAGCGCGAAGAGATCGCTGTACTCCTCAGCGTCTCGGATGAGCTCATGCTGCTGCGTCAGCGCGTGGGCACCGGCGGCGGGTGCTTCGCCGCAGGTAGCCTCGATGGCCGCCATCGCCTGGGCAAAGAGGGCTTCGGTCAGCGCCAGCACGCGCTTGTAGCTGTAGACCCCTTGCTCCAGGGCCTGGGCGCAGGCGGCATTGATGCAGTGCGCCGGGTAACGGCGCATGAGTCCCACAATGCCCCAGAGCTTGCGCTGCCCGACACGACCCTCGATGGCAAAGAGCAGCTCACACAGCCGGCTGGCGTGCTCACCAATCTCGCCGGCCTGACGCAGGATCAGACGGGTCTCGCGCGAAGGATTGAATACCCGCTCCTCCATGGGCAGCACCACCGTGCCGGGGCGCTCGGCTTTGGCGTGGGTGCGCAGCAAGGCGCCGGTTTGCAGATCGCGGATCTCGATGCGCTGGGCATAGATGCGCACCAGCATCTTGGAGCCGATGTTCGCCGGGCGAGCGGCGTAGCTGCTGTGATCCACCCGCACGCAGCTGTCGTCGCAGACGGTGCGCACCGCCTCCTCGAAATACTGCATGCCCAGGAGCGGCAGAGGTTTGAGGTGGCTGCGCTCCTCCTCGAACATGGCCTGCACCTGGCGCCGCTCGGTGCCGTGGATGCGCTTGGCTGCCCAGCTCTTCTCCCAGTGCGCCAGGAACTCGTTCTGGGCCTCGATGGACTCAAAGCGCCGGCCCTTCAAGGCCGTGGCCTGGGTGTGGCCAATGGCATGCTCCACCGTGCCCTTGCGGTTGGGGTCTCGCACCCGCGCCGGGTCGGCCACCACGCCATAGTGCGCCAGGGTGGCGGCGTAGACTTTGTTGAGTTCGGGCTCGTACAGGTCGGGCTTGAAGACGCCTTCCTTCAGATTGTCCAGAACCACGTACTGCGGGCAGCCACCGAAGTACCGCAGAGCCTGCTCGTGCAACTCGGCCCAGATTTGCTGGCTGGACTTCCAGACCACGCAGCGGAAACTGGCGCGCGAGTAGCGCAGCGTGGCCACGAACAGGCGGGGCTTGCGGTACCGCTCGCTGCCCGGCACGCGGGTGGGCGCGCCCTCGCCGTAGTCCACCTGCATCTCCTCCCCAGGCAGAAAGGACAGGCGGTCGAACTGCTCGGGCTCCTTGTGGCGCAGCTTTGCACAGAAGCGTTTGACCGAGTTGTACTGACCAGTAAATCCGTGCTGGTCGACCAGGTCCTGGAAGATGGCCATGGCGTTGCGCTTCAGACGCAACTGGGCTTCGATGAACTCGCGCCAGGGTTCGCACAGGGAGGTGGCCACCGGCACAGCAGCCGGTGGCCAGGGTGGGGGAATTTGCTGGGCCGAGCCGGTGGCCACCCCGGGGGAATTTGACTGCAGTTGCTCCAGCCAGCGCTGGTGGTAGCTCCTGACCGTCTTGCGGTCGATGCCCGTGATGCGGGCGATCTCGCGTTGCGATGTGTTGCGCTCCAGCAGTGTCTCTATGGTGGCGCGTTGGTTGGACTTCAAGACATTCACTCCTTGGCCTTCCCTCGGGGAAGACTGGATCAATGTCCTGCCAACAGGTGCCGACGACGCCGGCGTTAAACCCCTATCCCCGATCAGTTCAGGTGGGGGAGTTTGAGGTGGCCATAGACGGGGGAATTTGGGTGGCCATCAGGGCTTGTCGTGGTCTCTGCTTTTAGGGGCCTCTTGGGGGCCATTTCAGGCTCATCTTGAGGTGTCCATTTTGGATAAAGCCTTGAATAAGTCCCTGTAGAAGCTCACCAGTCAGTTAGTGTCTCGAAAGAATACAGACAAAAAATGATTTCCATGAGAGCGTGTACTCACTTTGGTTGTGTTCTTGAGCGCAAACCACAGAAAGCAGGTCCCTGAAAAAGCTCACCTTTCCTTGACTGGAGCGGTATGGTGGGCTTTATGTTGAAGTCTTGTGTCCCTGGAGAAGCTCACCTTTGTTGATGCGTGAGTGCGAGAGTCCACTTTCGCCGTTGCGTCGTGCAAGGTCCCTGTAAACACTCACCTTTTGGACTACAGGGATGGATTTACGTCTTACCGGTGGTGCGAGTATTGAGGGTAACTAGCAAGAAAATGGTCCCCGTAGAGGCTCACCTTAAGAAACCAGCCGCTGAGAGTCTGCAAAGGTCCCCGGAAAGGCTCACCTTTCTACTATTCCAAGTAAGCGGGGCAGCTCAGCTAGCAAAAATTTAGTGCGAGGTATTCTTGGGCTGTGGTCCCTGCAGAAGCTCACCTATCAGGATGTAGTTGACAATCCTCTTCCCGATGACGTATGGGTTCGTGATCCTGAAGCGCGTTCAGAGAAGCTTTGATCTAGCACCAAGGTGGCTGCCATTGTGGAGGAGAGGAGGGCAAGGATAGGATCAGTTGTGCGCTGTAGAAGCAGTTGCTGTGATTGAACTTGTACCAGGAGTGCTTGAGTGTCCCCGAGCTGGCTTCCCGGTCTTTCTGGAGACGGTTTTTGGTTCCTGTATTCCTCAAAAGAGACACCGTTACGTTGAGAATCTTTTTGAAAATACCCTTGGATCATTTAAATACAAATTAAGTGAGGGAAAACGCAGCACTGGCGCGGGGAAGGGCGCGATCCGGTGAGTGGATTCGGGGACCAAGGTGAGCATCTACAGGGACACAGGTGAGACTCACCGGGGAGCAAATGAGTTTTGGGTGAGCTTCTACAGGGAGCATAGGTGAGTGGATTCAGGGACATTGGTGAGCCTTTACAGGGACCTGATCTCTTGTACCTGTTGGATAACTGCTTGAGATTTAAAGAGAAGCTATCAATTCATGCGGTGAGCGCGCTATGATCTCATCGAAAAGTGAAAAAGCGAGGTGCTCATACAAAGGTGAAAAATTTCATCGAAATTTTCACCGATGATGGCGGCCATTGCTGCGGCGAAAGAGATGGGCAGGTGACACTGAAAGGCTGTCGATGGCGACAAGGAAGAGCAAGGCTCGAAGCGATGCGCTGACGACCCTCGAATCAGGCGATCTCAAGCAATTTCGAAAGACGAACGAAGCCATCGGTCTTCGTGTTGTCGAAGGCAACCTGTCTTTGCTGTCGCGCAAGGTTTTCAATGTGATGATGTATCACGCGCAGGAGATGAAAGAGCCCGGCCTTAACGCTCCCATCAATACGCCAGCTGCAAAGAAATATTTTTGGATACCGTTGTCAGACCTGGCTCGAGACGCCGCATACGACAGCAAAGACGTCCAGTACCTCAAGCGACAACTGGAGGACATGCAGAACATCAAGCTGCTCATGGAGAACGAGCGCCAGTGGACCAGTGAGCGTTTGGTTTCGTCGGTGACGTTGGTGAACCCCGAGGGGTTCAATAAGCACTCTGGCCAAGTATGGTTCGGTTTCGCCTTCCCGCCAGAGGTCCACGAGCAAGTTATGGCACCGAGTACTTATACGCGGCTGTCAATCGTCTACCAAAGTTCGCTCAAATCCGGCTCGGCGCTTGCTCTCTATGAGATCTGTAGGCGCTATGCCACCAACCCGTCGAAGTTGACCTTTATCCAGAGCTACGAGCACTGGTACGGTGTCATTACTGGAAATCCGATATCCGCTGAGGCTCCACCGGTATACAAGTATTTCAAGCGGGACACGATCAAGCCAGCCATTGCGGAAATCAATGCGCTGACCGACATCAACATTGAGCTCGTTGAGCATAAGAACGGGCGTAGGGTGGAAAAGCTTCAATTTCGTGTCGAGCAAAACAAGCAGCCGCAGCTCGAATTCCCCGCACCTCCAGTGATCGATGTGGAGTTGATTGGAAGAATTATGAAGTTCGGATTCAGCCAGACTGACGCATCAGACTTGGCCGCTCAGTACCAAGACGATGTCATCCGCGCTGCCATTTCCCGAGTGGAAATCAGAGCAGAGTCCACCAGCATGAGTCCACTGGGCACGCCGGCGGGGTATTTCCGATGGACACTCCAAGACATTGCTAGAAATCCGAGTTCTTTGCTGTTAAGCGCTCCCAAGACGATTTCTAAAAAGAACCCCGCAGGTCCGTCGGTGATGGAGAAGTTCCTCGCCGCACGCGCGCAGGACGCGTTGGCCGTTTATAAAGAGCTCGATGAAAAGGAGCACAAGCAGATCTTCGACGCGTTCAAGGCACAAAACCTAAACAAGTCCATCAAGCTTGATAAGGGCATCGAAAGCGCCATGGTCCGCTCCCTCTTTTCAACCTGGTATGCCAAGGAGCTCTGGGGCGAGCCTACAGCCCAGGCTCTGGCGCAGTTCATTGAGCAATTTCAGCCCGCAGCATAGCAACGACGTTTACCGTTTGCGCAACCCTTCGGGGGAGGGGGCAGTATTTCCATCGTGAGCAAACCTCCTAGGGGCATCGGCATACCGGTGCCGATCTTCGCGAGCGACTAGGCCCGACAATTGAATGCACACTACATGACCGGACTTCACAGTCATCAGCGTTTTCATTTGCTGATCAACTTTTCATTTCTATGCTTTGCGCGTAGCTTTCGGATATGAGATGGCATGATGGCTTAATGTTTCTTACGTCATGTAATGTGCATTCAAAACTTCAAGAAAGCTCTATGTCTGACTTGCCTCTGCAGGAGAATCACCTCTTATCCCCTGTGCCGAGGCCTTTGGGACCAGAGGTGTTTGAGCTCTGGTTCAACAATCGCGCCAACGACGATCGCGATTGGCTAACCCCTAAGGGGGCGGTTCTTTATCGGCTAATTTGGAAACGCTGGCTTACGTCGTTGAGTCAACATGCCAACATCGACGGGCAAGCTATGTCTGCCACCGCTTGGCACAAGGCCACTGCCGTAGACGTCCACAATTTCATCAACGGCAGCTTACGGGCTTCAAAAAAACAAGGTACGGTCAGTCTCATCACTCGCAGGCGCTATTGGAGCGCCATAAACCGAATCTACCAATTCGCGCTGTCACAGAAGTGGGTGAATGCAAATCCGGCTCTTGGCTTGCTGGGGGAGGACATGCCGCCAAGCGAGGATCCCAAGGGGACCATCCTCTCAAATGCGCTCTGGAAAGCAGCGTTTGCTGCCTTCCCAGTTGGTGATGACCTGATTGAGAGGCGAAATCGCGCGATATTGATGGTAATTTTTCATCTTGGACTTGCTCCCAGAGAGATACGGCAACTGACGGTGAAGGACGTATTGATCGAAGGAGATGAGGATCCACGCAAGGCAATTCCGAATGGCAAGATCACTGCGTTGCGGGTAGAAAACGAAACACGCGGAGACCACAGGGTCATGCATGTGCCAGCGTCAGTGGCGAAAGCCCTCGGAGAATGGCTGTCCGCCCGTAAGTGCTATGAGCCGGCCCAAGATCATGAGGTGCTGTTTTGTTCGCGGAAATCGCCATCCATGTCTATGCACGCACTCCTGTATCTGGTGACCAAAACCATTCGAACGGCATGTCAAAGCAGTAACCTGCCGTCTCCCGCGCGTCTGGGGCCACAGGTTGTCCGAAACACCGTCCTTGTGCGATGGCTCAATAGTGACTTCACTGTCGAACAAGTGGTGAAGGCTGCAGGTCTGAAGAACGCGAAAGGGCTGTACCACCTTCGTGACTTAGTGCACCACGAGGTGCGCATTGCGATCTCAAAACACGTGCACGAGGGGATCGGTCTGATCTAAGCGGCCTTGCCCCCGGTCATCAATGGCTGTAGCCTTCCCCGCATGGAACGCGCGACTCCTACTTTTCACGGATTGGATGCTGATCAGCTAACTCAGCTAGCAAGGGAAGCTGTGGCCAACGCGGTCGCATCGAACGCACGCG
The DNA here is from genome assembly GCF_002176815.1 of Acidovorax sp. T1. NCBI lineage: Bacteria > Pseudomonadati > Pseudomonadota > Betaproteobacteria > Burkholderiales > Comamonadaceae > Acidovorax > Acidovorax sp. T1. The sequence continues at coordinate 101,749 of NZ_CP021649.1, forward strand.
CTGGCATCCCCCTCACCGGGTATGTCGATGGCCGCGTGCAGACGATCCAGGCTTCCGACCCCCGGATTGCAAAGTTCCTGCAGAAGCAAAGCGCTGGCCTTTGTGTCCCGTCCATTCAGATCGAACGCGATCCAGACACGTGATTGCTGGTGGGCAATGTGCCAGGAATCCCAGGTGCGTACACCCAAGGTGAAACCATCGAAGAACGCTGCGCACACCTGACAGAGGTATTGGAGATGCTGCAAGAACACACCGCAGTCGCCCTCAAAAGGCAGCCTTTCGTACTGGGATGATGTGGGCTTCATCCTCAATGGACGACGCGTCATGGTGTGGTGGCGGCATCCTCGGGACATCTTAAAAGAAGCTATCTCCTCCCTGGCTTGGGACGAGGCTGGTGACGGCCCCCGGGATCGCTGGCTGATCGAAGGGGGAACCCAGAACTACAAAAAAGTTGGCAAATCGGGCCGGCGGAAAAAGCTGAGCAGCTACACCAGTCGCGAGCCTTCGGTGGCGCAGAGACAACACTACGCCACGCTATTCCAGATTGAGGAAAGGTTGATGAGGGATGGGATCGACCTGGAAGTTCGCCCGTCATGGAAATGGGAGCGTCTCAGTTGGGCCATGGGCGTGACCCTGGCGGCACCACTTGAAGTGCGCAATGAGCAAGAGGTCGCAGAAGTGGCCCACCTGGCCCGCAACCTCATCTTGCGCAAAACCACGTTGGCACAGGAATTCCCGGACTATGTGTACGATCGGGTCAGCTGGCTGCGTGACCAAGCCGTATTGACTGCGCAATCACCCAACGAACCACGCAACTCAGCCGCACACGGGCTTGTGATGGCCCTTCGATAACAGGCCGTAGAAGAACGAAGGTGGCGGTTAATGACCGTTCATGGCTCTACAGGCCATTTTGCAAGTCGCTGTTCTTGACTGACGGCCGTACAGGCCTGAGCACGACCAGTGGGGAACTGCTTGTGGCTCGATTCCGGAAGCTTCTTTGAAAACACCAGGTATCAAAGCGGCAGAGCGAATCCGGCAGCTGGAAGCACAAACATGATGTCAACGGGTCCACTCTCTTGCCGATGCGGCTGCAGACCGAAGGCGCGCTAGATGCGGCTGACGGCCGTTTGCGTCATGCATGTTTCCTGAGCCATCGTGCAAGTGCTGCTGCGCTACGTCGGACGGTCTGCGACGATACTTGCCGCGCACCCTGTCACTTTGGAATCGAGCGCTGCGGTTGTTTCCCGATCGGGAAACATATGGATAGATCATGTCCTAACCGAACTGAACATTCCCGATCGGGAAATATTGCTTGCACATAGTCCGGTTATGGCTGATAATTTCCCGAACGGGAAACGTAGCGAGCCATGACATCCATTCGATCCCCGCAACAACTCGGTGATGCACTGCGTGCCGCACGCAAACAGCTCGGGCTGACACAGCCTCAGCTGGCTCTGGCGGCTGGGGTAGGGGTGCGCTTCATTGTCGAGCTTGAAGCAGGCAAACCCACCTTGCGACTGGAAAACGTGCTACGGGTCATTGATGCCCTGGGTGGTGAGATTCAGTTGAGCGGGTTGCCATCAACCGTAGTCGACGATCAATGTGAAGGTGGCAACCATGGTGCATGAACTGGAAGTCTGGGTTTTTGCAGATCGTGTCGGCACGTTGGCGCTGGTTGATGGTCGACTCAACTTTTGCTACCTACCCGATTGGCTGTCACACAAGGACGCCATCACCTTGTCTGCCTCGCTGCCCCTGCAAGCGGAGCCGTTCGACGATCGCAAAACGCGCCCCTTCTTTGCGGGTCTTCTGCCCGAAGGGCAGATGCGCCGCTTGATTGCGAAACAATTCCAAGTTTCAGGCCAGAACGACTTTGCACTGCTGGACCACATTGGCGGCGAATGCGCCGGGGCTGTGACGTTCCTGGAGCCGGGGCAAGCTTTGCCTGTGCCGACCCGTAGCGATGACGTTCAATGGCTGAGCGACGAGGAAGTTGTTGCCATCCTGAATGAATTACCGCGCCGCCCCATGTTGGCAGGCCAAGACGGCTTGCGGCTTTCATTGGCAGGTGCCCAGGACAAACTACCGGTGGTGTTTGACGGTGCCCGCATTGGTCTGCCCCTCAACGGAACGCCTAGCTCGCATATCCTGAAACCGGCCATTCACGCTGTTGAAGACAGCGTGAGTAACGAGGGATTCTGCATGGCACTGGCTGAGGCCATGCAGCTCAAGCCAGCGAAATCAAAAGTACACAAGGTATTGGATCGCTCCTTTCTGCTGGTTGAACGCTACGACCGACTGATTGATGCGCAGGGGAACCGACAACGCCTTCATCAAGAGGATTTCTGCCAGGCGCTGGGTGTGGTGCCAGAAATGAAATACCAAAATGAAGGTGGTCCGGATCTGGTGCAATGCTTTGATCTGTTACGCAGTGCGACACGCCCCAGTGCACCGCAGGTTCTGCGACTGCTCGACTATGTGATCTTCAATGCGCTGATCGGCAATCATGATGCGCACGCCAAGAATTTCTCACTGCTGTACTCGGGCAAGGCGCCCGTTCTGGCACCGTCTTACGACACGCTCTCGACGGCAGCGTATCCAACAATGACGCAAAAGATGGCGATGAAAATCGGCAGCAACTACAAGTTCAGCGAAGTCCAGGCGCGTCACTGGGAGCAGTTTGCTGAAAGCGTCGGGCTAACCAAAGCGCAGGCCAAACGGCGAATTCTGGAGCTGGCAAAATTACTACCAGCGAATGCACGCAAGCTTCAGTTTGCCCCTGAACGAGGTTTTGTGGGGAATGCCGTGGTAGAGCAAATCAGTACCTTGATCGAACACTGCTGCGCACTGACGATTCGGCGGCTCAACGTCCCCGCCACCGAATCCTCTGTCTGAACCACCATGCCGACGCGAGCAATCCTAACGTTGCGTCCTTGAGCTTCTTCAGTGCGCGGGTAGCTGGCAGCGCTGCAGATTCACCCTCGACGTGGGCTGCGTGACTTGGGCGTGGAGAGGGCGGACTTTGCTGATTGCCTGATTGCCTGATTGAGTGTTCTCTTGTCGAGAATCCACCCTTGGAAGCCGACCGATGCCTATTTTGTTCCTGGATTTCGACGGGGTTCTGCATCCAGAGCATTGCCATGAATCGAAGCACTTCTGCTGCTTGCCGGTGTTGGAGAGCGCATTGCGCCAAGTCCCTGAATTCAAGCTGGTGATCACAAGCACTTGGCGACTGCAAAGTCCGCTGGAGCAACTTCGACAAAGGTTCAGCTCGGATGTGGCAGTCAGAATCGCAGGAACCACCCCAAAGTACTTTGATCTGAACGACGTTCCACAGACGCTGGTTGGCTACGAGCGGGAAGCCGAGTGCCATGCATGGCTCCGGATGCATGAGGCTTCCCATCTGCCTTGGCTGGCGGTTGATGACCGTTCATGGCTCTACAGGCCATTTTGCAAGTCGCTGTTCTTGACCGACGGCCGTACAGGCCTGGGCCCGACCAGCGGGGAACTGCTCGTGGCTCGGTTGCGGAAGCTTCTTTAAAAACATCAAGTATCAAAGCGGCAGAGCGAATCCGGCAGCTGGAAGTGCAAGCCTGATGACAACGCGCTCCTCATTGCTCTTGACGCAGACGGCGTACCACCGGACTACAGCCTGGCCTAGGCCAAACTCTTCACAAGAGATGCAACACTTGAAGCAAGTCGGCCACCGAACAACCCCAACGTCATACCGTTACTGTTGATTTCCATGCAACCGCACCCCCACCTGGGGTTAGTGGGTCACTTCTGCGTGGAAATCAACACAAGATACGCCATAGTTGGAGGTCGGCTCCTTCGAAAAATGGGAGCCATCTGTCACAAGAAACGCCATCTTTGGTGCACAGAAGCCGAGCCAAGCCATCGGAATGCGCAGAAAAGTGTGTGGTTCCACCTGAAGAACATTGAAGCCGTGTATTCACAAGATACGCGATGCTCAACTTGTAATTTCCTTATAAATCAAATACTTAGCAGCATACGTGGTGTGCGACCTGCGTCCTATCTAGTCACAAGACATGCCATGTTTGGCTTATGAAATGGCCAAATTTTCTGGCGGGCACCTGGAATTCTTCACAAGAAACGCCATACATGGCATATCTTGTGATCAATGGCAATCACAAGATATGCTAACCATGGGTTTAGCAAGCTCGAAGTATGTGGTCACAAGATATGCGATAGATGATGCCAATAAATCTAATGAAATCAACAACATAGAAGAGTGCTTGCTGTCAAACGGATCGTTCATGCGTCACAACACATGCCATGTTTAGGGGCGGATTCAAAAGTGAAGTGCAACACCTGCCAACCTGTAAGGTCCGCAGATGCCAACCGCCTCCTCGCACTATCACCTGCGCCAGCCTGAAGACCGCGTCACTATTGCCAGCCTGAGGCAGCAGAACCACAGCGTACGAGCCATCGCGCGGCAACTGCGCCGATCCCCGGCGACCTTCAGCCGCGAACTCCAGCGCAATGCCTGCTCCTCTGGCTATGACAGCGCACATGCCCCGTGTTTGTTTCCTGCAGCGCAGGCGTTGCGGCAGGCCAGCGATGAAGCTGCATTCCGAGTCGATCTTGTCCGCCCTGGTAATCCATCTGCTGCGGCTGCGCTGGTCGCCCGAGCAGATTGCCCTGACACTGGCACGCTTGTATCCCCCCGGCCAAGAATACCGCGCGTCACATGAAACCATCCACAACTGCATATATGCCATGCCCGTGGGCGAGTTGCGCAAAGAGCTGTTCGCCACCCAGCGCCACGGCCATAACAAGCGACTGCCGCGCTAGCCAAGGGCAAGGGCAAGGGCAAGGACCGTAGAAGCCAGATACCGGACAGGCTGAGCATCCATGTGCGCCTGCCCGAGATTGAAGACCGCCAGTTCCCCGGGCACTGGGAAGGTGATCTCATCAAGGGGCGAAGGCAATGCCAGTGCAGTGAGAATATTGGTGGAGCGCACATGGATGCTGGTCAAGCTGCCTAAGTTCAAGCCGGCCACGTCTTGCAGGCCTTCACGAACAAGCAGCTGGGCATTGCACAGCCGATGCGCCTGAGCATGACGTACGACCAGGGTCGGGAGATGGCCATGCGTAAGAAGCTCAGCGAGCAGACCGGTATTGCCGTGTACTGCACAGCCCATTGCAAAGGGGACCAACGAGAACATGAATGATCTGGTGCGCCAGTACCTGCCCAAGGGGACGGAACTGAGCATCCACAGCCAGGAGCAGCTCGATGCCATTGCCGATGAAATCAACAACCGTCCCAAGAAGGGGCCGGGGGTACGATCACCGCGGCGGTGTACCGCGAGTTGCTGATCAACAACCCACAGCACTACACTCAGATTCATTGAAATCCAAGGTGTTGCACTTCACTTTTGAATCCGCCCATCAGCAATGGGCAAATAATCGTCCATGCGATATTTCTTGCCGCCGAGGGTAATTTCTTCATAGCCCTCACGAATCGCCTCATCGACACGTTCAACCACAAGAGGATCGTCTTTGATGCCAGGCTTGATCCTGTCGCAAACCATATTCATCGGCAGGCCAGCAACCATGCGACGTATCTCTACTTCGTTCTTTCCGCGCAGTTCACCCGCATAATCGCTCAGGAAGTAATACAGGCCACCCAGGAACAGTGCTTTGTATTCGGGCGAGTCAGCGTAATTTTCTGTGATGGCGCGGGTTTGTCGGGCGCTGGTTTGAAGTACCACGTCTTTGCCTACGAAATACTCCGCGCCGTTAACCGTGACATTCGCACCAGAAAGTGCGGCCATTCCCATAGATGTTTTATGTACCGACGATACATGCGAGCACTGGCTGGGAAATTGAAATGCCTTGATCGTGTCGTTCTTTTCGCGGCGAGATGCTCCTTTAACAGAGAAATAACCAATATCGAGCGCGACGACGGGGATTTGAAATGTGGAATTAGCCATATCTGGATGAGCAATAGTTGGGAACGAGCGAAATCATCCTCGATTTGTGGGAAATCACGAATCTCCATAAGGCACTGATACGGTCGGATGCCCTATCAAAACCGCAAAGAAACGTGTTGATAATCACCATACTGGCCTTTGACTGGCGCGCAAAAGGCCACTGATTGCCAGATGGCGTATGGGCTGGCGGCGCAAACACAATGCGACGGGCAACGGGAGGCCCGCTCCGGGCCAATAGCAGGCCACTTGGTGCCACACCCCACCAGAACCACCCATGACCCGCTGGAGCACATGCCAGTGATTGGCCTCATTGGGGCCACTGATTGGTCATGCACGGAGACAGGGCGCCCGAACAAGCGTGTGCGCTGGGTCGCATCCATCGTCACAACATCTGCCATCCATGACGGCAAGGTATCGGAGTCGCCACCCCACAACACTCCGCAAGCCTCGACTCGCTCCAGGCTCACAGCGTGAGTCCTTGACGCACCGGACAGGGGCCAAGGACACCCCAGAACACATCGAAAACGCCGTTTCGAGCCCTTTGCCAAGGCGACTTTTCGCCTTTTTTTGCCCCGCAACCCAAGTTCTCGGCCAAGGAGAACCATTGCTCGCGGCCAGTATCCATGCGGGTTTCAAGACCGAACACGAATTCCAAACGGGTTTCGACGGGTTTTTTAGAGATAAATCGGCCTGCAAAAAAGTGACTTTTGATGCTTTTCATGTCAGAATCCATTCCCAATGACCTTCGGGTTGTTCCTGGGCTTGATGCTCAACCTTCAAAGTTGCCGCTCGCGGCGTTCAAACCAGCTTCAGATCCTGCGTACAGCGGGATGGTCGAAGCAAACCAAAAAAGGCCCGTCTGGGTCTTGGTGCCGGGGAAGTTCCTTGGCCAAAGTCAGTTCCAACTGACTGAAGTAGTGAATCCCTCCGATGAATTTCGGAAAGGTTCTAGCTCTACGTACCGATCAATGCCGGAAGCCTGATTGCTTCTTTGTGTTGGACATTCCAAAGCCACATTTGCCCTCGTGCACATACCCGGAAGAAATTCCATGATGGGTCACTGTGTAGTTGAGGTGAGCAGATGAAGAGCGGGATGTCTGATGCCGGATATTGAAACGCGTGCGGCGCCCATCGCCTGGGTTCCGTAGAAAGTAGAGTGCAGAGGTTCGACCGATGATCGAACTCAGTTTGCCACTTACGGCACTGCCTGCCTTGGACGACGCCTTGTTGCGTTTACCTTGGTGACCCATAGCGGGTGAATGGGCACAAGTTATTACCGGGTTGATTACGTACCAATGATGTACGGATCAAACCGGATGCTAATTGCTTGTGTTCCACACCGTCCACGCGGGGGAGCTGCATTGTGTGTTCCGTTCTTTTTCACACATTGCACCGGGAGACTTCACTAAAAATACTCCAAAGACGGGACTGGGGTCCCCTCGTTTTCAGTGCAATAACTGGCGGTACGCAAACCCAGCACTGGCGCGGGGGTGGTGTTGGTAGATCGTTGATTCTGTTGGCTTTCCTGTTCACTTCTCAAACGGGTATCGTGGCCTCCCACTAATGGGGTTCACGATGCAGGACTGGCAAACGACGTTTTTGGGGATGCGTGAGCTGCCCCGCGATATCAGTGACTTCGAGATGAAGGCGTTTTTCACCTTCGATGGTGCAGAGCGCGAGGCAATCAATGCGCGCCGGGGTGACGCCCACAAGCTCGGTCTGGCGCTGCATATCGGGTTTTTGCGCATGAGTGGCCGCCTGCTGTATGCCTTTCGGGTGGTTCCCGTCGCCCTGTGGCGCCACTTGAGCGAGGAACTTGGCATTGCCACCCCTGATGTGGCTTCGCTGCGCACGCTGTACGGGCGGGAGAAGACACTGTTCGATCACCAGCAAGTAGCGTGCACGGCCCTTGGTTTTCGGTGGATGAGCGAGCACCAACGCCGCTCCCTGGTGCGTGAACTGCGGGACGAAGTGGCCCGTTGCGCCGACCGCGATCAACTGCTCGGGAGGGCCCGCCAATGGCTGTACAAGAATAAGCTGGTGATCGTGCACGAGCGGGCCATCCGGACTTTGATTGCGAGCGCACTCACCCAGCTCGAAGCGGAGACAGGTGCTGCAATCGCCGCCAGCGTCGATCCGGCAACCCTTGATCGGTGGCGAACCTCGGTTGCAGAGCTGCGCCCAGATGGACAAACCCAACAAAGCTGGCTGTGGTCGGCGCCGGCCAAGCACTCAACCCGCCAAATCAGCGAGGTACTTGAACGCATCGATCTGCTGTACGAGCTGGACGTTCATAAACACCTGACCGACATCCCCGATCTCATCTTGCGCCGTTACGCGCGCCGACTAGTCTCTCGGCCGCCGTCTGCCGGCGCCAAGATCAAGGAACCCGCGCGCACCGTGGAGGTCGCCTGCTTTCTGCGGTATTGCCTGTTCACCACCACGGACCAGTTGATTTTGATGGTGCAGCGCCGGATTGCCGATCTGTGGCGCCAGACCGCTGCCGAGGTCCCCGCCACCGTCAACTGGGCGGCGATGTACAAAACGCTACTGGCCGAACTCGTGGCCTTGAGCGCCCAGGGCGCTGTGCCGGACGCCGAGCTGCGCGCACGGCTTGAAGCCTTGGTCATCGAAACCCAGAAACGCAAGCCACCCAGTCGGGCCTCCCTTGTGCGCGAAGGATTGATTGATGTCATTCGCCCCGTACGCTCACTGCTTGTGGCAATTGCAAAGCTTCCATGGCAAGCCACCGGAGAGCATCCCACCATCGACGCCCTGACGAAATTGAGCGCCTATTACGCCAGTAACATCAGAAAGTTGCCGGATGGCGTTGTCGCGCCAGGCCTGGGGAAGGTCTGGCAAGCCGCCATATCCAGCCCAGACCGGGAACGGGCGTTTCGGGCATTGGAGGTTGCCACCTTGTTTGCCCTGCGCCGCGCGGTGCGCAATGGATCGGTCTGGATCGAGCACAGCTTGAGTTTTAGGGGCCGTGCACGCCTGTTCTTCACGGACGAACGTTGGAAGGACGAGTCCAAGAAGCACTATGCCCGTCTGTCGCTGCCCGGCAAGGCGGCCACCTTTCTGAAGCCATTGTTGGCCAAGGTAACTGCAGGTGTCGATGCTGTGGCTGCGGCGGCACGCAGTGGCGTACTGCGCGTCGACGATGAACTCCACCTCTCAGTTTTACCCGCCGAAGACGAAGACCCCGAAGTCACCAAGCTACGGGCGGCTTTGGATCACCGCATCGGCGAAGTGCAATTGCCTGAAGTGATTCTGGCCGTTGACGCCCAGGTGCGCTTCAGCTGGATCATGCTCGGCCGTGAACCACGGTCAACAGCGGAACTGCTGATGGTCTATGCCGGCATCATGGCCCACGGCACCAGTCTGACAGCCATCGAATGCGCGCGCATGATTCCGCAGTTGTCTGCCACCAGCATCCGCCAGGCCATGCGCTGGGCACGGGACGAACGCCGTCTGAGTCAGGCTTGCCAGGCGGTGCTGGAGTTTATGCAACGCCACCCGATCGCCACCACTTGGGGCCGTTCAGACCTGGCGTCTTCTGACATGATGAGCATGGAGACAACCAAGCGGGTATGGCAGGCCCGGCTTGATCCCCGGCGCAACACGCCCTCCATTGGCATCTACTCCCATGTACGCGACCGCTGGGGAATCTTTCACGCACAGCCCTTCGTGCTCAATGAGCGCCAAGCTGGCGTGGCCATTGAAGGCGTCATACGTCAGGAACGCCTTGAAACCAGCCAACTGGCGGTGGACACCCACGGCTACACCGATTTTGCGATGGCACTGGCCCGGTTGTTGGGCTTTGATCTTTGCCCGCGGTTGAAGGAATTGAAACAACGCCACCTGTTCGTGCCTCGCGGCGCCAAGGTGCCAGCCGAAATAGCTGCGGTGTGCGAGGCCAATGTTGACGTTGCCCTGATCGAAAAGCATTGGGACAGCCTGGTGCATCTGGCGGCTTCGGTCATGAGTGGTCACGCCAGTGCGGTGGCAGCACTGGCGCGGTTTGGCTCTGCTGCCCAGGGTGACCCCATCTATGACGCTGGCGTGCAATTGGGACGTTTGCTGCGAACCGCGTTCCTTGCCGACTACTTTGTTAAGGACGCTTTCAGGAATGAATTGCGCCGGGTGCTCAACCGGGGGGAGGCGGTCAACGCCCTCAAGCGCGCCATTTACACCGGCCGGATCAGCCCGGCACAGGCCAAACGTGTGGACGAAATGCAGGCTGTGGCCGACGCGTTGAGTCTGCTGGCCAACATCGTCATGGCGTGGAACACGTCACAAATGCAGGCTGTTCTGGATCGCTGGTCGAACCGCCGCCAGGCCATTCCGCCGGAACTGATCGGAAAAATTGCTCCCACCAGGCTGGAAAGCATCAACCTGCGAGGCGTGTTCCGCTTTCCTGTTGACCGTTATGCCGACCAAATCCTGCCCTCGCGGCAGGGAGCACCGATAACTGGCACCAACGGATGAAACCGATCACGGTTTGACGCCACGAATCCCGGATTTGAAGGTGAACAGGAAAGCCAACAGAATCAACGATCTACCAACACCACCCCCGCGCCAGTGCTGGGTTTGCGTACCGCCAGTTATTGCACTGAAAACGAGGGGACCCCGAAAGTGGGTTGCATGAATTGCGTATTCATTATTCCGTTCATTCGTGACGAAGTGATGAGTAGTCGGTTACATTTTGTTGGAAACCCTTCGTAAGGAAGTCTCTACAGAAAAACTGATCCCGATCAGTAAGTAGATAAGGTGCTGTTACGCTGGTGGAAGTTCTGTTGGCGTTAGTTGTTCCTATTACGCCAACTTGCTAGGAAATTCCAGACTGAACTTTGTTCTCCCCGCGCCAGATACAACCGTCACACGTCCTCCATGCGCTTGTGCAATGGCCCGGGTAATTGATAGTCCGAGGCCAGCACCATCGGATTGTGGGTGCGACCGAGACGGGTCGGCACGGTAGAAGCGGTCAAACAGACGAGGAATGCTTTGAGGATCAATGTCCTCCCCCGTGTTCTCGACCGTTACGACAATGGCTTGCGCTGTCTCGCTGATGTCAATCGTTACATCGCTATGGTCTTTGGAATGGCGCAATGCGTTCGACAACAGATTGCTCAGCGCTCTGCGAAACATCAATCGGTCACCCAAGATGGCTCCATCACCGAAATGGTGTAGCGTAACACCCTTTTCTTCAGCGACGGCTTCATAAAATTCTAATAAGGCCTGGGCTTCCTTGGCTGCAGAAAACCGCTCCTTGTTCGGCAAGTCAACCCCACGATCCGTCTTGGCCAGGAACAACATATCCGACACCATGCGCGCCAGGCGTTGGAATTCCTCCGCGTTCGACGCCAGTATGTCTCGATAGGTGTCAGCGTCTCGCCGGGTGGCGAGTGCCACCTGGGTTTGCGTCAGCAGGTTGCTGATGGGCGTGCGAATTTCATGCGCCAAGTCCGAGGAGAACTCGGACAGTCGTTGAAAGTCATTTTGCAGCCTGTCCAACATTTTGTTGAGTTCCTGTGCCAAGTCAGCCATTTCCACAGGAACTGCTTCGATGGGCATTCGCTCATCGAGACGATGGGAACTGACCGTTGTGGCTTGGGTCTTCATGGCGCGCAACGGTGCCATCCCTTTGTAGGCTGCGAACCATCCCAGCATCCCGCTGACAAAGATGGCACAAATAGCATAGAGCACAAGCGTACGCTGTAATTGCGCCATGAATTGCATGTGATCTTCCATGTCAATGGCGATCAGGACATCCAGTGGTGGCGCCGCACTATTGGCAGGGTTGAAACGCAAGTTCAACGCGCGAAATTCACGGCCTTGATTTTTCCAACTCTGAATCTCGGAAATCCGATGCTCTGGTTTTGGCGCGTCCAAAGTGGCTGGAGGTTGAAACCCTTCAGTCCTGAAAAGAACATCCCCATTAGCGTTTTTGACAATGACAGACAAGCCGTGGTGATTGTTCAAAGATTCGCGTAAGCGCGATGGGATGTCATCGGTGGAGTTGGCATTGACTACTATGTTCTCGATCAGGTGCTGCTTGTCTTGCAGCGTGATTCGATCCAGTTCCAGGAAGTGGCGTTCGGTCGCAACCAGGAACAACATTCCAAGCCCCAGCACGACGGCTGCGGCCACCGTCGTGAAAAAGATGGCCAAACGATGGGTGAGCGAGAAGAACCGAAACATTCAAGCGTTCTCCGGTGCTTCCAGCACGTAGCCCATGCCCCGCACGGTCTGGATCAACTTGACGTCCTGGCCTTCGTCAATCTTCAGGCGCAAGCGGCGCATCGCCACTTCGATCACGTTGGTGTCGCTGTCGAAGTTCATGTCCCACACCTGGGAGGCAATCAGCGAGCGAGGAAGCACTTCTCCATGCCTGCGCAACAGCAACTCCAGCAAACCAAATTCTTTGGCTGTCAGGTCAATGCGACGGCCACCCCGCGAGACCCGTCGGCGCAGCAGATCAAGTTCCAGGTCAGCCACGCGCAATGTGTTGGTTTCGGTGCCTCCTCGGCCCCGGCGCAAGATTGTCCGTACACGGGCCAGCAACTCGGCGAATGAAAAGGGCTTGACAAGATAGTCGTCAGCGCCCAATTCCAACCCTTTGACCCGATCTTCCACCTGGTCCCGCGCCGTGAGGAACAACACAGGCATCTGCAATCCGCGATTGCGCAGCGACTGCAGCACCTGCCAGCCATCCAGTCCGGGCAGCATGACATCCAGGATCACGAGGTCGTATTCACCTTGGAGTGCCAGGTGCAGGCCATCACTACCGTTTTGCGCCAGGTCGGCCACAAATCCGGCCTCGCTCAATCCCTGGCGAAGGTATTCGCCGGTTTTAGGTTCATCTTCGACGATCAATATCTTCATGGTCACTCTCCGCTATCTGGCGTAGACGTGAGTTTGACGAGTTTCTGCGTGCCTGACACGTAGATAACAAATTTGTAATCCGGCGCACAGCTTTCTGACATGACCGCGCTTCAGAATCACCTCCATGAGATCGGTCATTTTTTGTGATGTGCCCAGCAAGGTCACGCGGGCCCTTGGCAAGCAAGGTGAGATCGTCTGGCAATTCGCCAAGAAGGCGGGCACTGCCGAGTTCGCGTGCCTGATGTCTGGTCATTCGAGGCCGGTATGAAAGGCGCTGTCAAAGTGGCTATGAAATAACCCACTTTTTTTACTCTCAATCGTGAGGAAATCATGAAAACCATCAAGAACATTCTGGCCATCTCCGCTCTTGCCATGGGCACATTCACGCCCATGGGCAGTTTCGCCCAGACCATGATGGATCACGGCAAGATGGATATGTCCCAAGCATCGGCATCCCTGACGGACGGCGAAATCAAGAAGGTCGATCAGGAAACTGGCAAGATCACCATCAAGCACGCAGAAATCAAGCACATGGACATGCCCGGCATGACCATGGTGTTCACCGCAAAAGACAAGAGTCTGCTGGGCAAAGTGAAGCCCGGCGACAAGGTCAAGTTCATGGTCATCAACGAGGGCGGGAAGATGGTTGTCACTGACATTCAGCCCGCTCAGTAAGAACACGCTGCGCGGGCGTGCTGTGTCGTCGCGGTCAGAGGGTTTGAATGCTGAATGCGACGGTTTTTCACCGGAAGAAGGAGAGCACTATGTCAAAAATTCGCCATACCCTGGTTGGTATCTGTGTCGCTTCGCTCTCACTGAGCGTGATGGCGCAAACCGCCGATGAGCACAAGGCCCATCACCCTGCAGGAAGCACATCGCCTGCGTCCACCCAAATGAAGGCGGCCGCGACGCCAACGGGTGCGGGGCAGATGGCCGGAATGGCCAAGATGGACGAACAGATGAAAGCCATGCAAGCGATGCACGAAAAGATGATGGCGGCCAAAACACCAGAAGAGCGGCAGGCGCTCATGGATGAGCACATGAAGCTGATGCAGGACGGTATGGGAATGATGCAGCAGATGGGCGCAGGCATGCAGGGCATGGGTGGCATGCAAGGTGGCAAGGGCATGCCCACCAACATGGCCGAGCGCCATCAGATGATGGAAAAGCGCCTGCAAATGATGGAGTCCATGATGCAGATGATGATGGACCGTCTGCCAGCTACGCCAGCCAAGTAACGCATTCACCGAATTGGGGGTCACCATGAACCATCAACACGGCGGGCACGAGTCGCCCCCCAGCTTTTGGAGTTCTCGCTATGCCATCGGCCTCGTGGTGATAGGCGGCGTGGCGGCATATTTCCTGTTGACCGAACACCTCGCGCATGTCGTCGGGGCGCTGCCTTTTCTCCTGCTCCTCGCCTGCCCGCTGATGCATGTCTTCATGCATGGCGGACATGGGGGGCATGGCGGACATGGCCAGAGCAAGCCTGATGCAACGAAATCTACCGAATCACGCAATGAAGGGGATTCACGATGAACCATACCGAATCCGCTTATGGTCTGTGGTCGCTGGTCATCATCAATTCAGCGATCTTCATCATGTTTGCGTTCAGCTTTTTCAAGCCTGCGACGGCCCGTGACTGGAGAACGTTTGGCGCATTCGCAGCCTTCGTCGTTGCCTTGTTCGTAGAGATGTATGGCTTCCCGTTGACGATTTATCTGATGTCGGGCTGGCTGCAAACCAAGTTCCCTAACCTGGATCTGCTCTCCCACAGCTCGGGTCACCTGTGGTCTACCCTCTTGGGCGAAAAGGGCGACCCGCATTTTGGCGCGCTGCACATCGCCAGCTACGTTTTTCTGGGCTATGGTTTCTACCTGTTGTCCACCGCGTGGAATGTGCTGTACCACGCTCAGCGTCGCCAGTCGCTCGCCACAGCCGGCCCCTATGCACGCACTCGCCATCCGCAGTACGTGGCTTTCGTGATGATTTTGCTGGGCTTCCTGCTGCAGTGGCCCACGTTGCTGACCTTGGTCATGTTCCCAGTCTTGCTCCTGATGTACGGGCGTCTCGCCATCACCGAAGAGAACGAAATGCGCAAACAGTTTGGTGCTGAGTACGACAGCTACGCCCAGCGAACACCCCGGTTTATTCCTCGCATTGGCAAATCCCAGTCGACCACTGACTCTGTGTCAAAAAGATGATCTGGATTTTTTCCCGGCGGTACACGTTTCATTTTTTAGGAGTTTGAAATATGAGCACGATTGATCTGCAAGTCGATGGTATGAGCTGTGGCTCTTGTGTGAAGCACGTCACGCAGGCATTGCAGCCGCTGCCCGGGGTCCGCGGGGTGGAGGTCGATCTCCCGTCTGGCCGCGTCCGGGTGAGCGGGGAACTGGCGCAGGGCAGCGCTCCTTTGCTGAGGGCCTTGACGGATGCGGGCTACCCAGCACAGCTGGCTACAGAAACATCCATTCCCGCTGCGACTTCGCAGCCTAAAGCATCGGGCTGCCACAGTGGCGGCACGGGGGGCTGTGGTTGCCGATAACGGCCACGGCATTTGATTACGGATTGATCGGCCGGGCGATTGCGCTCCCCCGTACTTTTTTGGCAACTCTGAAGGAGCTACGCCATGGATCATCCTGACAACGACTCCCATGCGCCTACGTTCTGGCGCCGCCCAGCCGGCATGGCGCTGGCAGCGGCTGCCTTGATCGCCGGTTTTTACCTGCTGCGAGAGCACTGGGGTCATGTTTTGGGCTATTGGCCCTACCTGTTGCTCCTCGCCTGTCCGCTGATGCACCTGATGCACGGCCACGGCGGCCATGGTGGGCATGGCAACCATGCGCAGACACCCCGGCGCACCAATAACGACAAGGAATAAGCAATGGACATGCATGCACACCATCATCACGGCAGTCACCCTCCAGCCGAGCCAGCCCCGCCATCGGAGCTGAAGGATCCGGTGTGCGGCATGACCGTCACGGAGCAGTCTGAACACAAATTGACGCACGAAGGTCGGCCCTATTATTTCTGTAGCGCCAAGTGCCAAGGAAAGTTCGCGGCAAACCCACTGCAGTACCTTGTACCTACAGCACCCGCGGACACCGCGCCAGAGCCTGCCGGCACCATCTATACGTGCCCCATGCACCCCGAGGTGCGGCAGGATCATCCTGGCACCTGTCCCAAGTGCGGTATGACATTGGAGCCCATCATTCCGCTGGACGGGGAAGAAAACCATGAGTTGAAGGATTTTCAGCGCCGCTTCTGGTGGACGCTGCCCTTTACGGTCATCGTCACCGTTCTTGCCATGTTCGGCCACCGCCTCGGGTGGTTTGACATGAAGGTGCAAACCTGGGTTGAGCTGGTGCTGTCCTTACCTGTCGTGTTGTGGACGGGTTGGCCCTTCTTCGTACGCGGTTGGCAGTCCGTTGTCCATCGCAGCCCCAACATGTGGACCTTGATCGCTCTGGGAACGGGCGCGGCCTTTCTCTACAGCCTCGTGGCCACCGTGGCGCCGGGCGTTTTCCCGGATTCGTTCATCTCCCTGGGGCGTGTGGCGGTCTACTACGAGGCGACAGTGGTCATCATCTCGCTGACCATGTTGGGTCAGATCATCGAGTTGAAGGCCCGTTCGCAAACTTCTGCAGCGATCAAGGCGCTGCTCGGTTTGGCACCCAAGACGGCACGTCGCGTCAATGCGGACGGCAGCGAAGAAGACGTACCGCTGAGCAATGTTCACGTCGGTGACCTGTTGCGCATCCGCCCCGGCGAGAAAGTGCCGGTCGATGGCGTTGTGACCGAAGGCAGCAGTGCGGTCGATGAATCCATGCTGACCGGTGAGCCTGTACCGGTGACCAAGCGCCTTGGTGACAAGGTGATTGGGGCCACGATGAACACCAGTGGTGCCTTGGTGATGCGCTCCGAGAAAGTCGGTGCGGCCACCATGCTGTCGCAGATTGTTCAGATGGTGGCCAATGCCCAGCGCTCGAAGGCTCCCATGCAGCGCATGGCGGATGTGGTCGCCGGCAAATTTGTGGTCGTGGTGGTGCTCATCGCCATTGCCACCTTCTTTGTCTGGGGGCTGTTCGGTCCGGAACCCAGCTGGGTGTTTGGCTTGATCAACGCAGTGGCCGTGCTGATCATCGCGTGCCCCTGTGCGCTGGGACTGGCCACGCCGATGTCGGTGATGGTGGCCACAGGGCGTGCCGCGACACAGGGAGTACTGTTCCGCGATGCTGGCGCCATCGAAAAAATGCGCGAGGTGAACACGCTGATTGTGGACAAGACAGGAACGCTGACCGAAGGTAAACCCGCCTTCGACACCGCAGTTGCCGCCCCCGGCTATACCGCGGACGAAGTGTTGCGCTTGGCCGCCAGCCTGGACCAAGGCAGCGAACATCCCCTGGCCGAGGCCATCGTTAGTGCAGCACGTGCCAAGGGCCTGGAACTGATCAAACCGCTAGATTTCGAATCTGGCAGCGGTATTGGCGTGCGCGGCATGGTCGATGGGAAGCATCTGGTGCTGGGCAACACCGCATTGATGCAGCAGGAGGGCGTGGCCACTGATGCGCTCAAGATCGATGGCGAGCGTCTGCGCAGTGAAGGCGCCAGCGTGATGCATCTGGCCGTGGACAGACAACTGGCTGGCATCCTGGCTGTGACCGATCCCATCAAGGCCACCACGCTGGAAGCCATTAGGACTTTGCACGCCAGCGGCTTGCGCATCGTGATGGCAACTGGCGATGGTCTGACCACCGCCAAGGCAGTGGGTGCAAAACTTGGCATCGACGAGGTGCATGGCGAAGTCAAGCCCGCAGACAAGCTGGCGCTCGTGGAACGGCTCCAGAAAGAGGGCCACATTGTCGCCATGGCCGGCGATGGCATCAACGATGCGCCTGCGTTGGCAAAGGCCGATGTCGGCGTGGCCATGGGCACGGGGACCGATGTGGCCATGAACAGCGGCCAGATCACGCTGGTCAAAGGCGATTTGCGCGGCATCACCGCCGCACGCGACATCTCTATCGACACCGTCCGAAACATGCGCCAGAACCTCCTGTTCGCATTCGTTTACAACGGCATTGGGGTGCCGATTGCCGCTGGCGTGCTGTATCCGTTCACCGGGTGGCTTCTGTCCCCTCTGATCGCGGCGCTGGCCATGAGCCTCAGTTCGGCGTCGGTGATTCTCAATGCTCTGCGTTTACGGCGCGGAAAAAAATGACCCCGTGGTTCGGAGGAATGATGAAAATCCCCACGTCACCACAAAAGCCTCGGACCTCTCAACGCACCACGGCGGTGGGTAAGGAAGCAGCGGTGCAATGGACGCACCGCCAGACAAAGGATCTACCACCGACCGTCTTGGATCATTCCGAGGAGTTGTTGAAGCCTGCGCCACAGGATGCGTCTAGTGGCATGAAAAGAGCAGCTGAAGCACCTTCGGCGCAGGACTATTTCGATTACCAGCGCGACTTCTTCGAACGCACCATTCTGTTCTGGGACACGCTTCGCCAGCGCGCGAACAACATGCTGGAGCACGAGCGAGCCGGATTGCCGCCGCTTCTGGACTTCAAGTATGAAACGCTGTTGGACGCGCGCAGCTTCGAACGGTCCGTCAACTATGCACTGCTGCGCATCACGGAAATCGACGGGCATTGCTGGGACGACTGCGTCGACTCTGACAAACCGCCAGTCATCATCGTCGATCCACGCGCTGGCCACGGCCCCGGCATTGGCGGCTTCAAGCGCGACTCCGAAGTCGGGATGGCCATGCGCGAGGGCCATCCGGTTTATTTCGTGATCTTCTTTCCCGAGCCGACTCTGGGGCAGACCCTGGCAGACGTGTTGCATGTGCTGCGGCGTTTCGCCGAAGAAGTTGCGCAACGCCATCCTGGCAATCCTCCTGTGCTTTATGGCAACTGCCAGGCCGGGTGGGCGCTGACGCTGCTGTCCGCAGACTGCGCCGGTCTGGTCGGACCGGTGGTGCTCAATGGCTCACCCTTGTCATATTGGGCTGGCGAGTCCGGTGTCAATCCGATGCGTCTTTCCGGAGGGCTCCTTGGCGGCAGCTGGTTGGCGCATCTGACGGCCGACCTGGGCAATGGCCGCTTCGATGGAGCCTGGCTGGCGCAGAATTTCGAGAACCTCAAGCCCGAAAAGGCTGTTTGGGAGAAGTACGCCCAACTCTTCACCAACGTCGACAGTGAGCAGGCGCGTTTTCTGGAGTTCGAGCGTTGGTGGAACGGTTTTTATTTCCTGAGTCGGGAAGAGATCCTTGCGATTGTTGAAAACCTGTTCATCGGCAACCAGCTTGAACAGGGTCTTTTCCAGATTTGCCAGGGTTGCACTGCTGACCTCAGGCGGATCAGGAATCCAATCGTCATCTTTGCGTCCTACGGCGACAACATTACGCCACCACACCAGGCGCTCGGATGGATTCCGGCAGTCTACAAAGACACCGAGGATCTCAAGCAGGCCGGACAGCGCATCGTCTACCTCACGAACCCGCACGTCGGCCATCTCGGCATTTTTGTCTCCGCCGGGGTGGCGCGTCTAGAGCACCGGGCGATCCTGGAGAGCCTGGCTGAGATTGAGGCGCTGGCCCCGGGCCTCTATGAAATGAAGATCGACAACCCGTCGGGTGACCCGGACTGCCATAAGCCTTCCTTCAGCATCCGCTACGAACCCCGTGAGGTGGAAGACCTGAAAACGGATTACCCGCAGGAAGCTTTTGAGCGGGTGAAACAGGTCTCGACATTCAACGAGGCGCTTTACCGGGCATTCGTCAGTCCCTGGGCGCAAGCGCTGTCCACGCCGGGGACAGCCGAAGTGCTCAAGTGGCTCCATCCAATGCGCAGCAGCAGGTATTTGTTTTCAGAAGCATTTAGTCCGTGGATGAAAGGGGTCAGTCTGTTGGCCGAACCCCTCGCTAGGAGCCGACAGCCGCTTGCGCAGCATCACCCAATGATCGAGCGTGAGCGTGAAGCCGCAGAACAAGTAAGTCATGCGCTGGGACGACTGCGTGAAGGCCGCGACGCTGCGGTTGAGCAAGCGTTTCGTCTGATTTTTCAACGCCCTGACTAGTTTTTATGCGTCCTGGACATGATGGAAAAAACGGTGACGGCTATACCGGACCACAAAGTGGACATAGCCCTGATCTAGGGGCCGTTTCTCAACAAGGATTGATCATGATGAGAAGAAAAATCAACTGGCTTTCGACAGCGGTCCAGATCGGCCTGCTGGCCTGGTCTGGAACCACGTTGGCCGCCGACCAAGTGTATGTGGCCAATGAAAACGCTGACACGGTCAGCGTCCTCGATGCGGAATCGTTGAATACGCTGACGAACGTGCGCGTCGGCAAGATGCCCCACAACGTGCAAGTGTCGCCCGACGGCAAGCTCGTATGGGTGACCAACAACGGCGAGCCTGACCAGGTAGCAGACGTTTCTGCGCACAAGGGCATGGCCCAAGGCGACCACGATGCGATGGGAAAAGCGGGCGCGATCTGGGCCATCGACACCGCGACCAACGTAGTCGTCGCCAAGGTGCCGGTGGGTATGCACCCAGCCCATGTGGTGGTGTCACCAGACGGCCGCTTTGCCTATGTCACCAATGGCGGCGACAACACGGTCACTGTGATCGACACAGCGGCGCGGAGCCACGTGGCGACGATTCCGGTCGGTCAGTTTCCCCATGGTCTTCGGTTCAGCCCGGATGGCAAGGAGGTCTACGTCGCCAATCTCAAGGGTGGCACGGTATCGGTCATCGACACCGCCAGCCAGAAGGAGATTGCGCAGGTGCCGACCGGCAAAGGTCCGGCCCAGACTGGCTTCACGCCAGACGGCCGTTTGGCCTTTGCCTCGTTGTCGGGCGAAAACGCCATAGCCGTGATAGACCCAGAAACGCGCAAGGTAATTCGCAAGGTTGAGGTAGGAACGGTGCCGATTCAGTTGTATGCCACGCCTGACTCGCGCACGCTCCTGGTGGCCAACCAGGGTACGCGCAAGATGCCGGGCAAGACCGTCAGCATGATTGACCTGGAGACTTTCAAGGTCGTCAAGACAGTCGTAACTGGCGCTGGTGCTCATGGCGTGGTTGTTGATCGTGACGGGCGGTACGCCTATGTGACGAACATCTACGCCAATTCGGTTTCCGTGCTTGATGTGAAAGACCGCAAGGTAACGAAGACCGTTCCTGTCGGTAAGGCACCCAACGGCATCAGCGTAACGCCTTGAGTGGGGCCCGTCGCCTACACCGGTACGTACGGTACACAAAAAAGTAGAACCAGCCAGCGCCAGCCTTGCCGTATGTCCAAATGACGGTCATCGATATTCGAATTCAACGAATCACGCAGCTTTACGATTCTCTGGACCCTTCACCGCTCCATGAGAAAACACTGAGCCATGCCGTTAAAAACTATATTGTCGACTGTGCGGGTGAATATGGTCTAGATGAACCGCTTCGGCTTGTGCTCCATGTCCCGGCGCCGATCAGAGAGTACGAGGCGGAGATCACGCGAGCGATCCACGCGCACTTTCAGGCGCAGCATGCACAGTGCAGGCGCCGGTATCGCCGAAGGGTGCGACAGGGCATGCGCTTACTGTTCACGGGACTTGCCGTTCTGGCGACGACGCTGCTTGCACGAGCCTTATTGGTTAATCCTGGCAACAGCAAAGTGCTTATTGCCATTAGCGAAGGCTTGTTGATTATTGGCTGGGTGGCAATGTGGCGCCCGATCGAGGTCCTCTTGTTCGAGCGTGCAGAGAACCACCAAAACATGGCACTTTTTGAGCGTCTTTCCCAAATCGGCGTGGAGTTCGCCCCTGAAGAGACCGCGGTGGACCCGGGGGATAAAAGTGGCGAGACCAGTGACCTACGGGCACCGGGTTTACTGCCTTGACGGCGGGAATACTTGGAGAACCCAACAAGAGGTAGCGTTGTTATACAAGCCAGCACCGTAAGTTCTCTTTTTCATTGAGAGTCTGAACTCTGGGCGGCCGGAGCAACGGAAATACGGATCCTCTGTTGGCGTCTTGACCGTGCAAGGGCAGAAGTCCGCTGTTTTCGCGAGTTGGAGGGCAGACGGTTGCGTTTTTCATCTGGATTAGCGGAGACGACCGAGAACGGAGAGCTCCGGGAACGTCAAGTATCCGTCGCAGGTTGCAGGGCGATCACCGACATGCCGGCCAGCGCGATGGCCGCTCCCACGAAGTCCCAACGGGTCAAGGCAACACCGTCGACGACGTGCAACCAGACCAGCGCCACGGCGATGTACATCCCGCCGTAAGCCGCATAGGTTCGCCCGGCAGCTGTCGGGTGCAAGGTCAGCAGCCAAGCGAACAACGTCAAGGAAACGGCAGCCGGCAAGAGCAGCCATGCCGACTTGCCCTGCTTTACGACCAGCCAGGGCAAGTAGCAGCCAACGATTTCAGCTACTGCCGTCACCGCAAACAGAATGGCAACTTTCAAGAGTTCCATCGTCACGCTTCCTGCAGCGCCTGGATCATCGGGCAACGCACCTGTCCCCTTGCGGCGCAGCAGCGCTGCACCAGTGCTTCCAGGACTGCCTCAATGCGGTGGAGATCGGCGAGCTTGGCGCGCACATCCCTGAGCTTGCGTTCGGCTTGTTCGCGGGCCTCGGGGCAATGCGACCCGTCCTCGAGCTTCAGCAAGTCCCCGACTTCGTCAAGGCTGAAACCCAGCCGTTGCGCCGATTTAATAAAGCGTACCCGGGCCAGATTTGCCTCGCCGTAGCGGCGGATGCCGCCCAGGGGGCGGTCGGGCTCTTGCACTAAGCCCTTGCGCTGGTAGAAGCGGATCGTCTCAACATTGACCCCAGCGGCCTCGGCTAAGCCACCGATGGTCAGGGTTTCGGTTAGTTCATTCATGGCACTTGACTCCGTACTTAACTACGGAAGTAAGCTTAAACGATGAAACCCGATTCCCCAACTGAAACTCGAAGCGGCGGCGGGCGTGGTGCGCTGTTAACCGGCGGTCTGGCGGCCATCCTCGCCTCCACTTGCTGCCTCGGGCCTTTGGTGTTGATTACGCTTGGCGTCTCCGGGGCATGGATTAGCAATTTGACCCTGCTCGAACCCTATCGGCCCATGTTCATCGGTGCCGCGCTTGTGGCACTGTTTTTTGCGTACAGGCGGATATGGCGAGCGCCAGCAGCCTGTGAGGCTGGGCAGGCTTGCGCGCTACAGCAAGTCAACCGAAGCCACAAGTCGTTGTTCTGGACCGTGGTGGCGCTAGTCATCGTCGCGCTCGGATTCCCGCTGATCGCTCCCTGGTTTTACTGAATGGAGATTGCTATGAAAAAACTCGTTGCTCTGGCCATGGTGGCCGCTTCTGCTTCGCCCCTCTGGGCTACCACGCAGAGTGTCACGCTGTCCGTGCCCGATATGAACTGCGCCACCTGCCCGATCACAGTCAAGAAGGCGCTTACCAAGGTATCCGGCGTCAGCAAGATCGACGTGAATCTGGATCGGCGCGAGGCCAAGGTGACGTTCGATGATACGAAGGCGAATGTCGAGGTCCTCACACGCGCCACTAGGAACGCAGGGTATCCCGCGACCGTGTTGGGAGACGCCAAGTGACTGCGGTGATACTGGAATCGACGCTGACCTGCCCCGAGTGCGGCCACGCCAAGACAGAGACGATGCCCACGGACGCCTGCCAGTGGTTCTACGAGTGCGAGCAATGTCACACCGTGCTAAAGCCCAAGTCGGGTGACTGCTGTGCGTACTGTTCTTACGGCTCAGTGCCTTGTCCGCCGATCCAGGAACGTGGCAAGGGTGGCTGCTGCAGCGGCTGACGCTTTCCAATGACACGCTCACTGCCGCACCGTTTGTGCAGACTCCAATGAAGCTGGGGGCCAACTGTGCCGATCGGGCGATCCGGCCGGCGCGAACCCAAGATTGGCTGCGTGCCCCAAACTCTTAACGAATGAGTCAAGCGTCACGAGATCAATTCGGGCGCCAGGGACGCCATCACCACATCCAAGTTGAACTTCCGCAACACTGTTGTGCGGGCCCATGTGGCCATCAAACGCGCCAACGTTCATCGGTGGCTGATATGCCACGCTCCAAGAAGTGCATGACAAAGATGTAATCTTTGAAACATATTCCGGTCAGCCTTGGTCTCGCAAAATGCATAACGTGCATTCACACAAGGTAGGTGGATACCAATGCGAAGTACAACAACCTGAAAATCAGTGACCGAGGGTGCGATGCTGCGTGAGGAACTTATGCTGAGCCTGGATTGGACCGATGAGGTGGCGCTGTTCAATGGAGACTCGCGTTATACCGGTAGTGCGGTCCTGGTGCCTGGCATGCGCAAGATCGTGCATGCGGCTACGCAGGCCATCAACGTAGAGCACCGATGAACAGCTACGAACTCCCCCCGGGCGCCCCGGGCTTGGTTGCCGCGCTTGCTGTCGGTCTGGTGATTGGCCTGGAGCGCGGCTGGCACGATCGCGAATTGCCGGAGGGTGGACGTGTTGCAGGCCTGCGCACCTTTGCGCTGACCGGACTGCTCGGTGGCGTGCTTGGGCATCTGCAGCCAGATTTCGGCGCCTGGCCTTTGCTGGGTGCGCTGCTCGGACTCGCTCTGCTGCTGACAGTGTCCTACGTCCGAAATGCCGAACTGTCGGGCAACCTGAGTGCCACAACCCCTGTGGCGATGCTACTGACTTTGGTCCTGGGTGCCTTTGCGGCGCACGGCAACATCACCCTGGCTTTGTCGGCTGCGGTGATTGGCGCTGTGTTGCTCGACCTCAAGCCGACCTTGCACGGTTGGCTGCGCTTGATCGATCACCGCGAGCTGACGGCATCGCTTCAGCTGCTGGTTTTGTCCATGGTCATCCTCCCCTACCTGCCCAATACCGGCCTGGGGCCCTACGCCGCGCTCAATCCATACCAGCTGTGGTGGGCAGTCATTTTGATTGCGGGCCTGTCGCTGACGGGGCACTTCGCCATGCGGATCACGGGCGCGCAAAGGGGGGTGCTGTGGACCGGGATCCTGGGAGGGCTGGCCTCTTCCACGGCCGCCACATTGGCTTTGGCTCGCTATGCACGCGAGCAGCCTTCGCTGGCCGGCGCCGCGGTAGCCGGCACTCTGGCCGCTTGTGGTGTCATGTTCTTTCGCATGGTCGTTCTGCTGGGCGTCATCCGGCCGACGCTGTTGTCCACCTTCGGCAGCGCTCTGGTGGTCACTGGCGTGGTGCTGCTGTGTATGGCGCTATGGCGGTGGCGCAAGTTGGACCGCACGGTCGTGGGGGAGGGCGCTGTCGGCGCGATGGCGCCATTCGACCTGGGTACCGCGCTTGGCTTTGGTGTGCTGCTCGCTGTCATGAGCGTCCTGGTGCCCGCGGCAAAGCAATGGCTGGACACCAGTGGCCTCTACGTGCTGTCGGCGGTTTCTGGCCTGGCGGACGTGGATGCGATCTTGATCTCGCTCGCTCGGCTGCACGGTGCCGGGGGATTGTCCACGGTCGCCACCGTCACGGCGCTCGGTCTCGCGACGCTGGCAAACATGGTGGCCAAGGTCGGCATCGCCTGGACGACGGGTGGAGCGCAGGTCGGTAAATCGGTTGTTTTCGGCTACCTGGGCGCGATGGCGTCGGGAGTGGTCGTATTGGTGTTGAGCTTGACGTTTTCGTGAGCGTCCACCGGCCACGTCTTCAGAATTTTTGTATTTAAACAATAGGGACCACCGCTATGGAAAAGTCATTTCATCGCTTCTCTGAACTATTTGCCCAACTCGGCCTGCGCATGGACGCGGCAGGCATTAGGGAGTTCTTGGAGGAGCACGCTCCACTGCCGCCCGATGTGCTGCTGGCCGATGCGCCATTCTGGACGCCTGCTCAGGCGACTCTGTTGCGCGAAGAGCTTCTGGAGGATGCGGACTGGGCCGAAGTGGTTGACCAGTTGAATGTTGCCTTGCGTGCCGCCAAGGGAGGTCCTGATGCCGAATAGGTTTCGCCTGTCGTTGGGTGTGGTGCTGGTCGCTCTCGCCTTGAGCCCGATGGTTCGGGCCCAGGAGGCCAAGCTGGGATCGAGTGTCGAAGGGTTGCTGCAAGCGGCCAGGGATAGAAACCCAGAAATCGCCAGCATGCGTTTTGATGCGGATGCGGCAGCAGAGCGCGTCGCGCCTGCGGGCGCCTTGCCGGATCCTAAATTCCGAACCGAATTGCGTGACATCACGCGCATGGGAGAACAAAACCCCACGCTATTGCCAGGGCGCGTCGGAAGCACCCGCTACGTGCTGATGCAGGATTTTCCCTGGATGGGCAAACGCGGTCTGAAGCGTGAGGTGGCTGAGTCACAAGCACAAGCTGCGAGAAGCCGTGCAGCAGGCGCCTGGGTTGAACTGGCTGGCAAGATCAAGACGACTTATGCCGAGCTCTATTACCTGGACCAGAACGATCGCTTGTCGCGGGAAATTCTCGACCTGATGGCGCGATTGGAAAAAGTCGCGCAGGTCCGCTATGCGGGCGGGCTTGCTGCGCAACAGGATGTGATCCGTGCGCAGGTGGAGCAGTCCACAATGCGCAACGAACTGATTGCACTGGACGCTGAGCGTCGCCAACTCCAGTCCAAGTTGAATGCGCTCGTGGGGCGTCCGACCTCGGAGATTTTGGCTGCACCCGAGCAGATCCGCGCCTTGCCGTCGCCGGAGCAAGTCAGCTTCGCAGCGCTGGAAGGGCGCGCCCGGATGAACAATCCGCTGCTGCGCACGGAAGAGTCCCAGATCAGGGCGGCCGAGAAGAACCGCGAGCTGACCTACAAGAACCGCTATCCCGACTTCAACGTCGGTATCTCTCCGATTCAGTACCGAGGCTCGATCAAAGAGTGGGAGCTGATGGTCGAGTTGAATATTCCCCTGCAGCAAGATTCGCGGCGCGCCCAGGAGCGGGAGTCCGAGGCCATGTTGGCCGCTGCACGCTCACGCCAGGAAGTCGTCACGAATCAAGTCCTGGCAGACCTTTACGCCAACGTGGCAGGTTTTGAGTCCGCCCGGCGCTCTCTGGCGTTAACGACCGAAAGTCTCTTGCCGCAGTCGGAGTTGACCTTCCGCTCTGCGCTGGCTGGGTACCAGACGGGCAAGGTGGATTTTGCGACCTTGCTGGACGCGCAGCGCCAGATTCGTCAGTCCAAACTGAATCAGATCAAAGCCGGCGTGGAAGCGCAGAAGCGGCTTACCGAAATTGAACGCATCGTGGGAGAAGAACAATGACAACAGGTTTCAAGGCCGGCGTATTCCTGGCTATCGTCGCCGCAGGGTTGGCGGCGGGTGGTGGCTATTGGATGGGACAGCGCCAATCAGAAGCCCGCAGTGGTGACCAGACTGCGTCGCAGGGCGCCTCTGCCGGTCCTACCAAGAAGGAGCGCAAGGTACTTTTTTACCGTAACCCGATGGGGTTGCCCGACACATCTCCCACACCGAAAAAAGATCCAATGGGGATGGACTACATCGCGGTCTACGAGGGAGAGCAGGAAGAAGCAGAAACCAACTCCAATCAAATTCGCATCAGCACCGAAAAGATTCAGAAACTTGGCGTTCGCACCGAGGCGGTGAGTCTTCGCTCTCTGGACAAGGTAGTGCGTGCCGCCGGACGCATTGAACCAGACGAGCGCCAGACCTTCACCATTGCTGCCAAATTTGAGGGCTATGTTGAGCGTCTGCATGCCAACGTTACCGGGCAGACGGTGAACAAGGGGCAGCCACTCTTCGAGGTATATAGCCCCGAACTGGTGTCTGCTCAGCGCGAGTACGCCATCGCGGCACAGGGTGTTGACGCGTTGAAGGATGCCTCTGGTGAGGCACAGCGTGGCATGCGTGAGCTGGCCGACTCCAGCCTGGCGCGGCTTCGCAATTGGGATATCTCGGACGAGCAGGTCAAGACCTTGGCCAAATCCGGCGACGCACGCCGCACGCTGACATTTCGCTCACCAGTGGCAGGGATCATCACCGACAAGAAGGCCATCCAAGGTATGCGATTCATGCCGGGCGAAATGCTCTACCAAGTCGCCAACCTGTCCTCGGTCTGGGTCATCGCCGATGTCTTCGAGCAAGACATCGGCTTGGTCAAGTCGGGGGGCAAGGCCAAGGTGCAAATCAATGCCTACCCAGACAAGGTGTTCCAGGGGACAGTCAGCTATGTGTATCCCACCCTGAAGCCTGAAACCCGAACGGTGCAGGTGCGCGTGGACTTGTCGAACACGGGTGGCTTGCTCAAGCCTGGCATGTTTGCCCAGGTGGAACTTCCGACCGCCAGCAAGGGGGCGGTTTTGACGGTGCCGACTTCGGCCGTGATTGACAGCGGCACGCGCCAGATCGTCCTGGTGCAGCTCAAGGAGGGACGATTCGAACCCCGCGATGTCAAAGTGGGCGCACGCAGCGACGACCGCATTGAAGTCACCGAGGGCGTTCGCGAGGGTGAGCAGGTGGTCATCGCTGCCAATTTCCTGATCGATGCAGAAGCCAACCTCAAGGCGGCCGTGGGCGGCTTTGGGCACTCCTCACATGGAGCTAAGTCGGAAGCACAAGGCACCCCTGATGCGAGCAAGCCCGCTGCCGCCGTCGGGCACCAAGGTGAGGGCAGGGTGGAGGAGTCTGATGCGAAGGCCGGCACGGTGACCATTGCCCATGGTCCCATACCCTCCCTCAAATGGCCCGCAATGTCCATGGAGTTCAAGGTCTCCAACAACGGGCTGATGACGGGCTTGCAACCTGGCACAGCGGTGGTCTTCGAGTTCGTTGAGCGTGGACAGGGTGAATGGGTGGTCACCTCCGTGAAACCCGTGGGCAAAGCGGCGGCCACTCCGCACGCCGGCCATAACTGATCTTCAGGGAACAACATGCTCGCGAAGATCATTGACTGGTCAGGAAGAAACAGCTTCCTGGTGCTGCTTGCCACGCTGTTTGTCATTGTCGCAGGGGTGTTCGCTGTGTTGCGAACGCCTCTGGACGCGCTGCCGGACTTGTCCGACGTTCAGGTCATCGTCTACACCGAATACCCTGGACAAGCGCCCCAGGTGGTTGAGGATCAGGTCACCTATCCCTTGACCACCGCCATGCTGTCGGTACCCAAGTCCAAGGTGGTGCGCGGCTTTTCCTTCTTTGGAGCGTCCTTCGTCTACATCATCTTTGAGGATGACACAGACATCTATTGGGCGCGTTCGCGCGTGCTGGAATACCTCAATTTCGCATCCAGTCGAATGCCCAAGGGGGTCACGCCGCAAATTGGCCCTGATGCCACCGGTGTGGGTTGGGTCTACCAGTACGCTTTGATCGCCAAGGACCGGACGCTGGCCGAGTTGAGAACTTTGCAGGATTGGTACCTGCGCTACCAGCTGACCAAGGCGCATGGCGTCGCTGAGGTGGCATCCGTCGGTGGCTTTGTCCAGACCTACCAGATCACCGTCGACCCGGTGAAGCTGCGGGCCTACGGCATTCCTTTGGCCAAGGTGTCACAGGTCGTGCGCGACTCCAATCGTGACGTCGGCGGCCGTGTGGTGGAGATGGCCGAGACAGAGTACATGGTGCGCGGAAAGGGCTATCTGCGCGGCGCGGCGGACATTGAGAACCTGGTCGTCAAGGCCGAAAAAGGAACACCAGTATTGATTCGAGACATCGCTCGCGTTGAACTCGCTCCCGATGAACGGCGCGGCCTGACCGAACTCAACGGGGAGGGGGAGGTGGTCTCGGGCATCGCCATGGCCCGCTATGGCCAAAACGCCCTGGAAGTCATCCATAACCTGAAGGAGAAAATTACCGAAGTTTCGGCAGGGCTGCCGCAGGGCGTCAGCATCCAGGCTGTTTACGACCGATCTGACCTGATTCATCGGGCCATCGATACGCTCAAGCGAACGCTGATTGAGGAGAGCCTGATCGTTGCCTTGGTCTGCATGGTCTTTCTCATGCACGTCCGTTCAGCCCTCGTGGCTATCTTGATGTTACCCGTAGGGGTGCTGATCTCATTCATCGCGATGCGCTTGCTGGGCATGAATTCCAACCTGATGAGTCTGGGTGGTATCGCCATTGCGATCGGTGCCATGGTGGATGCGGCCATCGTCATGATCGAGAACGCCCATAAACACCTGGAGCGGCTCCCACCCGAGCACAACAGCAAGCAGCGGGTCGAGGCCATGATCGCCGCGTGCAAGGAGGTTGGCCCGGCACTGTTCTTCTCGCTACTGATCATCACCGTGTCGTTTCTGCCCGTGTTCACGCTCGAATCACAGGAGGGGCGCATGTTCTCACCGCTGGCGTTCACCAAGACGTTTTCTATGGCAGGAGCGGCGCTGTTGTCGGTGACGCTGGTGCCGGTGCTCATGATGATTTTCATTCGCGGACGCATCATGCCGGAGTCCCGTAACCCGGTGAACCGGTTCCTGATCTGGGTCTACCGACCCATCATCGCTGGAGTGATGCGCTGGAAGAAGGTGACCATTGCCATTGCCCTGGTCGTGCTTGGGGTGTCGTTCTATCCGGCCAGCAAGCTGGGGTCCGAGTTCATGCCGACGCTCAATGAAGGCACTTTGCTCTACATGCCTGCTTCGCTGCCGGGCATGTCGATCACTAAGGCCGCCGAGTTGCTTCAGACGCAAAACAAGATCATCAAGAGTTTTCCAGAGGTTGAATCGGTCTACGGTAAGGCAGGACGGGCCAACACGGCCACCGACCCAGCACCGACCGAGATGTTCGAGACGGTCATCAACCTCAAGCCGGAGTCAGCGTGGCGATCTGGCATGACCATCGACAAATTGATCGCCGAGATGGACAAGGCGCTGCAGTTTCCTGGCGTCTCCAATGCCTGGACCATGCCCATCAAGGCGCGCATCGACATGCTGTCCACCGGTATCCGCACACCCATTGGTATCAAAGTCTTCGGCAAGGACTTGAACGAAATGGAACGCCTGGCGCGGGAGATCGAGACCGTAGTGAAATCTGTGCCCGGCACCACCTCGGCATTCGCGGAGCGGATCACAGGCGGCTTCTACCTGAACATCGAGCCCGACCGCGCCCAACTGGCACGCTACGGTCTGGCGGTGGGTGATCTCCAGGAGGTCATTGGTACGGCGCTCGGCGGTGACATGGTGACCACCACGGTGGAAGGGCGAGAGCGTTTTGGCGTTACGGTTCGCTACCCACGCGAATTGCGGTCTGACCCGCAGCAGATCGCCCGCGAAGTGCTGGTGCCGACCATGGATGGAGCCATGATTCCGCTGGGCCAGGTTGCCCGCGTGGAGGTGGCCAAGGGCGCCCCTGGCATCCGTACCGAAAATGCGTTGCTATCTGCCTACATTTTTGTGGACATCCGTGAGCGTGACATCGGTGGCTACGTCGCCGAGGCGCGCAAAGCAGTGAATGACCAGGTCAAGTTCCCGCCCGGCTACTACGCCACATGGAGCGGTCAGTTTGAGTCTATGGAGCGTGCCATCGAGAAAATGAAATTCGTTGTGCCAGTAACGCTGTTGCTCATTTTCCTGCTGCTGTACCTGAACTTCAGGCGACTGACGGAGACTTTGATCGTCATGCTGTCGGTGCCGTTCGCGTTGGTTGGCGGCGTCTGGCTGATGTGGTGGCTTGGCTACAACCTCTCTGTCGCAGTTGCTGTGGGCTTCATTGCCCTGGCTGGTGTGGCCGCTGAAACCGGGGTCGTCATGCTGATCTACCTGGACCACGCCTGGGAAGAGATCAAGGAAAAACGCCGCTCTGAAGGGAAAGAGCCAGGAGTTGGTGACCTTTACGAGGCAGTCATGGAGGGCGCCGTAGAGCGTGTTCGTCCCAAAATGATGACGGTCGTTGCCATCATGGCGGGCCTGCTGCCCATCATGTGGGGGACCGGCACCGGCTCGGAAGTGATGAGTCGCATTGCCGCGCCGATGGTCGGTGGCATGATTTCTTCGACCGTGCTCACGCTGGCTGTGATTCCGGCGCTTTACGCACTGGTCAAACAGTTTGAACTTCGAAGACAGCGCGCTTCGGGAACGGATTCACAACCCATCCGACCCACTCTGGGGCTTGATGCATGAGCCATGAGCGCTTCCTTGATGTGCACCAGAAATACGTGCAATGGGCAGAGAAAATCACGCTGCCCCCTGGCGCCGACGCGGGGCGTGGGACAGGCTCTAAAAGGAGGCGCTCTACTTGTTTCACCAACTGCTCTGACTCCTCTCTCAATGCACAACACACCAAACTGCGAGTTGACCTCCTTTGAGAAGCTCAACCGCGACTGCTTCTGTCTGAGCCTGGATCCTGCGGCGCTGGCGGCTGCGCTCGATGCCGAGTTGGGCTCTCCGAGCTTGTCGCAGCTAGTGCGCGACCGATGCCCCTACCTTTTTGCTGCGCAGCCTGTCTTCGTGGCGCGGCCTCCTCTCGAACGAATGGCCCGCGTCGTGCAAGCCATCGAGGCAGTGGTGGCACTCCCGGCCTACCGGGAGCAGGTCTTGGCGGATGCCCCCGCCATTGCGCGGGCCGGCACCGGTGGCTCCCAGGGCGTGTTCTTCGGCTATGACTTCCATCTGGACCAAGACCGTCTCGGTTTGATCGAAATCAACACAAACGCTGGTGGTGCGATGCTGAATGCGGTGCTGGCCCGTGCTCAGCGCAGCTGCTGTCAGGCTGTGCAGGCAATGGTGCCAAGCCGCGGCGCCGTCGCAACGTTCGAGCAGCGGCTGGTGGACATGTTCCGCCGTGAGTGGCGGCTGGCCGGTCACTCACGGCCGTTGGTCTCGATCGCTATCGTGGACGAAGCGCCGCAGCAGCAATACCTGTATCCAGAGTTCCTGCTGTTCCGGCAGCTGTTTGAGCGCCATGGACTGCAGGCCATCATTGTCGATCCCTCCGAGCTGGCGTGCCGTCACGGCAGGCTCTGGCACGGCGAACTCGCCATCGACGTGGTTTACAACCGTGTCACAGATTTCTATCTGGATCTGCCTGCCAACGCCGTGCTGCGGCAGGCTTGGCTGGAACAGGCAGTGGTTCTCACGCCTCATCCGAGGGCGCACGCGCTATACGCCGACAAGCGGCGACTGGCCTTGTTCAGTAACGATGGTGCGCTGCGGGCGCTGGGCGTTGCTGACGACGACAGGCAGGTGCTGCTGGCGAACGTGCCGCGCACCGAAGTGGTCGATGAGGCACATGGTGACCGGCTGTGGGCGACTCGTCGTAGCCTGTTCTTCAAACCCGCAGCGGGCTTCGGCAGCCGCGCCGCGTACCGGGGTGACAAGCTCACGCGCCGGGTCTGGCAGGAGATCATGACAGGAGCCTATGTGGCACAGGCTTTCGTGCCTCCGGGCGAGCGCGTCATTGCGAATGAGGAGGGACAACAGCCCATGAAATTCGATTTGCGCGCCTACGCTTATGCGGGCGACGTTCAGTGGGTTGCTGCACGCGTGTATCAGGGACAAACCACGAACTTCCGCCAGCCGGGCAGTGGCTTTGCCCCCGTCTACACCACCGTGGATGGCTCCGGCCGCGGAATGTGCGACTCGGATGGTGAACACGCGTCCTATGTGTTCCTGCTCGACGAGGCGGGTGAAGTGCACGCCTTGCCGCATGTGCTGTATGTGGCGCTTGCCAGGGGGCAGGCCTTGGCACCGATGTTGGCGGATCAAATTCTGCGCCTGGCGGACTGGTATGTACGGCTTCGGGCCGATGGGGTGCCGGGTGCTGTGGTCAACGAGACCTATGGGTTTGTCCGCTTCGACCGAGAGGGGCGGTTCAAATTGGAGGCTGCGCCAGGAGATGCCGCATGGCCTACTCCTGAGGAGCGCCGACGGATGCAGGAGCTGCTGTTCTCCATAGACCTGGAGCCCAACGGCGCCTGATCATAGGAGCCGGGAGGAGGGTGGGCCGCCCAACGAAGTGAATCATTTGGGTTGCTGCAAGAATGGTCAGACGATGATGCGTGGCTTCTGGCCTGGCACCATGCAGATGGTCACGTCGCATGGGCGAGGACCAACTCCCACCAGATGCACGCAGCGACCAATCCCATCTCAAAAGTTACGGGGCACAGGTTTCTTTGGCGGCTTTTGCGCCATCTTTGCAGGCCTTGACTTCGGCCTCATAACGCGCCTTGCGCAATTGGTTCAGGTATGGCGTCGTCTGTGCGCGCGGGCCATGGTCGAGCTGCAATACGAGTTTCTTGGGAGGGCAGACCTTTTCTTGGTCTGGAGCGGCACTGGCCGAGAGACTGAAGCCAAGGGTCGTGGCGCCAACGAGAGCGATGAGCAAGTATTTCATGATGAACTCCTTGGATAGGAAAACCGAACGTATGAATCGGGGTCTCCTCGTTTTCAGTGCAATAAGTGACGGTACGAAAAGCTAGCACTGGCGCGGAGGTGGTGTTGGTAGATCGTTGATTTCATTGACTTTCCTGTTCACTTTCAAATCTGCGATTCGTGGCGTCAAACCGTGGTCGGTTTCATCCATTGGTGCCAGTTATCGATGCATTTGGCCGCGAAGGCAGGATTTGGTCAGCATAGCGGTCAACCGGGAAGCGAAACACACCCCGCAAGTTGATGCTCTCCAGCCTGGTGGGCGCAATCTTCCCGATCAGTTCCGGTGGAATGACCTGGCGGCGGTTCGACCAGCGATCCAGGACCGCCTGCATCTGTGAGGTATTCCACGCCATCACGATGTTGGCCATCAGGCTCAACGCATCGGCCACAGCCTGCATTTCATCGACACGTTTGGCCTGCGCCGGGCTGATCCGGCCGGTATAAATGGCGCGCTTGAGGGCGTTAACAGCCTCGCCCCGATTGAGCACCCGGCGCAACTCGTTCCTGAAAGCGTCCTTGACAAAGTAGTCAGCCAAAAACGCCGTACGCAGCAACCGCCCCAATTGCACGCCAGCCTCATAGATTGGATCGCCCTGGGCGGCAGAACCGAACCGCGCAAGAGCTGCCACCGCACTGGCATGTCCGCTCATGACCGAGGCTGCCAGGTGCACCAGACTATCCCAATGCTTTTCGATCAAAGCGACGTCGACATTGGCTTCGCACACCGCAGCGATTTCTGCGGGCACTTTGGTGCCGCGTGGCACAAAGAGGTGGCGCTGTTTGAGTTCCTTCAACCGCGGGCAAAGATCAAAACCAAGCAAACGGGCATGTGACATGGCAAAGTCGGTGTAGCCATGGGTATCCACAGCAAGCTGGCTGGTCTCCAGCTTTTCTTGGCGGATGACACCTTCAATGGCCACGCTCGCCTGGCGCTCATTGAGCACAAAGGGCTGCGCATGGAAGATGCCCCACCGGTCTTTTACATGGGAGTAGATTCCAATGGAAGGTGTGTTGCGCCGAGGATCAAGCCGGGCTTGCCACACCCGTTTGGTGGTCTCCATGCTCATCATGTCAGAAGATGCCAAATCGGACCGCCCCCAGGTGGCGGCAATCGGGTGTCGCTGCATGAATTCCAGCACAGCCTGGCAGGCCTGGCTCAGACGCCGTTCGTCCCGCGCCCAGCGCATGGCCTGGCGAATGCTGGTGGCAGACAATTGCGGAATCATGCGCGCGCATTCGACCGCAGTCAGACTGGTGCCGTGGGCCATGATGCCGGCATAGACCATCAGCAGCTCGTCGGTAGAGCGCGGCTCACGTCCGAGCATGATCCAGCTAAAGCGCACCTGGGCGTCAACGGCCAGAATCACTTCCGGCAATTGAACCTCACCGATGCGGTGATCCAAAGCCGCGCGCAGCTTGGTCACTTCTGGGTCTTCGTCCTCTGCGGGCAATGGCGACAAATGGAGTTCATCATCCACGCGCAGTACGCCACTGCGGGCTGCAGCGGCCACCGCATCGACACCGGCAGTTACTCTGGCCAGCAAAGGCTTCAAGAAAGTGGCAGCCTTGCTGGGTAACGATAGACGGGCATAGGGGTAATCTCGGTTTTTGAGCAAAACCTGAAATCACCCGCAAAAAATCAAGTGATATCAATCACTTAGCTCGACTCACGCGTTTGCTCGGAACCTTGAAGTTCTCTAGGGTGTGCCCTCGTTCAAGCGCTTCGTTCAGCCACGTTGGCCGTCGCCCGCGCCCCGCCCAGGTGTTGCCATTGCCGTCTTGGTAGACCGCCTGTAACTGTGGCTCCGTACTTCGCGTCTTAGCGTTTTCTTGAGCTGCTAACTTTGGCGCTTGATAGGGCTGATCAAACAGATCGCCGGGCATCAACTCGTATTGAGCAATGACCTTCTTCAAAAGAGGAATGATCTCCTCCGCGTCGTTGGCCTGGCTCATCGCCTCTTCCAGGCGTTTCCTCATTTGACTCAACGTCTTTGGCACCGAACACCTCTCTTGGAGCGATTGGACCGCATCATAGAGGGCTAACCCACTGAGCGGCCTCGTAGCTGGCTGATCACGATCTAGCGGCAACCGAGCTTCAAAAGCGAACTCCTATCAATGCTGTACATCGAAAACCGTTTGGCTTGTGAAGTTGTCTGCCATTTCGATTCGCAGACGAAAGTCAATGCACTCCTTCTTTTTCTTCTTGCTCAGGATATGCAGTTTCA
Organism: Acidovorax sp. T1; assembly: GCF_002176815.1. Classification (NCBI taxonomy): domain Bacteria; kingdom Pseudomonadati; phylum Pseudomonadota; class Betaproteobacteria; order Burkholderiales; family Comamonadaceae; genus Acidovorax; species Acidovorax sp. T1. The sequence goes on from NZ_CP021649.1 coordinate 138,109, forward strand.
CAGGCGAGTAATAGCTTGTGGTCGGAGGGACTTCGTATTGCTTCCCATAGATGGTGACCATGGATGCGGGTTCTTTCTGCTGCAGAACTGAAAACTCTCCGTTGCGCACGACCTCCATCAGTGACTTACCCCCGTCAGTACACGCGACAGTCATCGTCGGTGAACCGGTGATCTGAGAGCGCTGGTAGGAGAGCTTGCCCTCAACGATATCGCTGACTCGCGCCAGGGCCAGATGATCGTCAGTGGAAATGCTCTCGAAAATATCGATCGGCGCACTTTTCCTGAGGTATCTAAGCACATTTCTGGCTCGTCTTGCGTAGTGAGCAAATGCGAGGGTCTCGTTCATCGCCTCTATATGCTTTGGTATATGAAACTTCCCCGCTGCAGCTTGATTTCCATCGACTTCCAAGACGAACGTAACAGACGCGGATGGATCAAGAATTGCGTCAAGCAGGTTGATAAGGACGTCCAAGTAGGGAGGGTTGGCAGCCTCTTTTCCTTGCCACGCTTTTAAGTTGGTAGTCAGAGTCGATACCGAGTGAACATCATTGCGATTCGTTGGGGTGAAAGCTAATTCCACGTCCAGAAGACCGCCACATCCAGCGCCTGCAAATCGGATTTGCTTGCGCCCAGCTGTTAGTTGACCACCAATGGTTTCAAAAATTGCCGGTTCGATCTGGGGCGCAAGTATCTTCAACACGGCTGGACGTGCCATCGGCATGATCGTTATCGATGCTAGGTCGGCATCTTTGTGCAGCACATCGAAGAGTTTTGATCCTTCAAACACGACCCCATCGAGGGGCAGCGTCGCTTCACGGCCCTCGTCAATGGACGCCTGAAGGCCCTTGCGCCAGAGATCAGCCGATTCTTGTGCAATCTTGATGGAAAAAGACACGGTCTCTTTCGCGCCCACGGTAATCGTTGTGTTGCCGCCCGAGTACGCTGTTGAAACAGTGAACCTCGGATCCACCGCTTCCAATTGATCGACCAAGGCTTTGTGCACGTTGCCTATGGCTTCTGGATAAAACCCAGGCGTTCGGGTGCCCATGGCCATGGCCGCCATGCGATAGATATCCTTTTCATCGGGAAGCCGCTTGCCTTGCTCCATCAGAGCCCTTGCCTCAGCCGATGTTTTCCATGCTTTGAGCGTTTCTGCAGGGTACGAGTCGGGATCTCGGTCGATGATCGTCGAGCAGGTCTGGCATAGCCAGATGATGTTGCCAAAGCCGCGCCGGTCCTCTGCAGTCATTGCAGCGAGATAACGCGGCCCCCCAGGCGATGCCGCATGAATATGCGCGCCGACCCCCACATTGGAGAAGTCAACTTCGCCCACTGGCGCGGAGGTGGTGGCGCGGCAATCGGGATTGGAGCAACGACCTGCCGCCCGCTGGTAAGCCTGATTCTTGGTCGGTTTCGTGAAGTCGTCGCGTGCCATTAGATCGTCGCTAGTTTGTATGCAGATACTGTGTGGAGCTTTTTCGCCGACTGACGGCCGACGTGCAAGCAATCAATCCCCGATGGCCAGGTCAAATTCCCCCACCCTTGGCCACCCCAAATTCCCCCAGGCAGGACGGTCGGATTATGACGACTCGGGTGTGATGGCGATGCGTGCAGCGGCCTCCTTGAGGCGGTAGCTCTTGCCCTCGAACTCCAGCATCGCGCAGCGGTGCATGAGGCGATCCAGGATGGTGCTGGCCATGGTGGCGTCGCCGAGGTATTTGCCCCAGTCCTGCACCACGCGGTTGGACGTGATGAGAACAGCGCGGCGCAGCTTGTAGCGCTGGTGCACGATGGCCTGTAGGACTTCAGCGGCATGCTCGCTGATGCGTCTGGCCAGGAACAGGTCATCGAGGACGAGCAGGTCCGGCGCGACCCAGTCCTTGAGCAGCTCGGTGCGCTCTGCCGTAGTGGCCAGCGCGTAACGGGCGAACTCGGTGTCGGCTTCCAGGTAACGCACGTCATAGCCCTGCAGCGTGGCCTGGTAGGCCACGGCCTTGGCCACATGGCTCTTGCCGGTGCCCGGCTTGCCGATGATCAGCGCGTTGGCCCCCTCGCCGATGAACTTCAGGGTGTGCAACTCGAAGCAGGCGCTGCGCGGCAGCTTCGGGTTGAAACGCCAGTCGAAGTCAGCCAGCGAGGGGCGCTCATCCAGACCCGAGCGCTTGAAGCGGCGCTCGGTCAGGCGAGAGCGCCGGCGGTCCAGCTCGTCTTGCAGCATGGCGGCGAAGGTCTCCAGGAAAGGCTGCTGGGCGGCCTGGGCCTGCATCACGCGGGTGGACAGGGTCTCGGCGATGCCGGACAGGCGCAGCTCGCGCAGCGCGCGTTCGATCTCGATCATGTTCATGGCTGAACTCCCGGTGCGTTGGTGGTGTTGTTGGTGGTGGTGGTGGTGGTGGTGGTGGTGTTTGCCGTGGCGGCGGCGAGCGCGAAGAGATCGCTGTACTCCTCAGCGTCTCGGATGAGCTCATGCTGCTGCGTCAGCGCGTGGGCACCGGCGGCGGGTGCTTCGCCGCAGGTAGCCTCGATGGCCGCCATCGCCTGGGCAAAGAGGGCTTCGGTCAGCGCCAGCACGCGCTTGTAGCTGTAGACCCCTTGCTCCAGGGCCTGGGCGCAGGCGGCATTGATGCAGTGCGCCGGGTAACGGCGCATGAGTCCCACAATGCCCCAGAGCTTGCGCTGCCCGACACGACCCTCGATGGCAAAGAGCAGCTCACACAGCCGGCTGGCGTGCTCACCAATCTCGCCGGCCTGACGCAGGATCAGGCGGGTCTCGCGAGACGGATTGAACACCCGCTCCTCCATGGGCAGAATCACCGTGCCGGGACGCTCGGCCTTGGCGTGGGTGCGCAGCAAGGCACGGGTGTGCATGTCACGAATCTCGATGCGCTGGGCGTAGATGCGCACCAACACCTTGGAGCCGATGTTCGCCGGGCGAGCGGCGTAGCTGCTGTGATCCACCCGCACACAGCTGTCGTCGCAGACGGTGCGCACCGCCTCGTCGAAATACTGCATTCCCAGCACTGGCAGGGGTTTGAGGTGGCTGCGCTCTTCCTCGAACATGGCCTGCACCTGGCGTCGCTCGGTGCCGTGGATGCGCTTGGATGCCCAGCTCTTCTCCCAGTGCGCCAGGAACTCGTTCTGGGCCTCGATGGACTCAAAGCGCCGGCCCTTCAAGGCCGTGGCCTGGGTATGGCCGATGGCATGCTCCACCGTGCCCTTGCGGTTGGGGTCTCGCACCCGCGCCGGGTCGGCCACCACGCCGTAGTGCGCCAGGGCGGCGGCGTACACCGGGTTGAGATCGGGCTCGTACAGGTCGGGCTTGAGGACGCCTTCCTTCAGATTGTCCAGCACCACGTACTGGGGGCAGCCCCCGAAGTACCGCAGGGCCCGCTCGTGCAGCTCGGCCCAGATCTGCTGGCTGGACTTCCAGACCACGCACCGGAAACTGGCACGGGAATACCGCAAGGTGGCCACGAACAGGCGGGGCTTGCGGTACCGGTCGCTGCCGGGCACGCGGGTGGGCGCGCCCTCGCCGTAGTCCACCTGCATCTCCTCGCCGGGCAGGAAGGACAGGCGATCGAACTGCTCGGGCTCCTTGTGCCGCAACTTTGCACAGAAGCGTTTGACCGAGTTGTACTGGCCATCAAAGCCGTGCTGGTCGACCAGGTCCTGGTAGATGGCCGTGGCGTTTCGCTTCAGCCGCAGCTGGGCTTCGATGAACTCGCGCCAGGGTTCGCACAGGGAGGTGGCCACCGGCCCAGGAGCCGGTGGCCAGGGTGGGGGAATTTGACCTGCCGAGCCGGTGGCCACCCCGGGGGAATTTGACTGCAGTTGCTCCAGCCAGCGCTGGTGGTAGCTCCTGACCGTCTTGCGGTCGATGCCCGTGATGCGGGCGATCTCGCGTTGCGATGTGTTGCGCTCCAGCAGTGTCTCTATGGTGGCGCGTTGGTTGGACTTCAAGACATTCACTCCTTGGCCTTCCCTCGGGGAAGACTGGATCAATGTCCTGCCAACAGGTGCCGACGACGCCGGCGTTAAACCCCTATCCCCGATCAGTTCAGGTGGGGGAGTTTGAGGTGGCCATAGACGGGGGAATTTGGGTGGCCATCAGGGATCAATGGCCGTCCATCGGTTTTTTCTTGCGAGCGGGCCTGGGCGGTGGTTGAAACTGCGCCACCATTGCGCGCAGGGTGTCAGCTTCCGCTTTGTGCTGCGCCACTGCCTGCAGTGCCTGCTGTAGCTCAACGCCTTGCAGTTGGTTCACGCGGGCGCTCTCGGTCAGCGAAGCCCGTGCGCTCTCCAGGTCTGCGGCCAATCGTGTCTGGGCTGCGTTGGCCTCCAGGACCTTGGCATGGTGATCACGCTCCACTTCTGCGAACTTGCCCCGTAGCTGCTCCAGTTGCTTGTCAACCTGCGTTCGAGCGGTGCGCTCCCTATCAATTTCACGAAGCGCGCGGCGCTCGGCCTCGGCCGCACGGGAGGCCGCCTCATCGATGGCCGCACGCCCCTTGTCAAGTTCAGCACTGAAATGCTGCCTGCTCTTCGATTGCTCCTGCTTCAGCTCATCCACCTGCCTGGACAGAGCCTCACCTCTCGCTGTGCTCGCAGCGTGCGCACGCCGTTCTTGCTCAAGCTCTGCAGCAAGGGCCTGAGCTCGGGTCTCCAGTTCGGTGACTATGGTCTGTGCGGTCTGTATCTGGGTCTCCAGGACGGCGCTTCGCTGCAGAGCCTCCTGCAGGCCTGCCTGTGCACTCTGGGCCTCTGCGTGTGCCTCGACGCGCAGGACAGCTAGCTCCTCGCGCGCCAACTCCGTTGCCTGGGTCCACAGCACGCTGACCGCCTGGCCTGCAGCTTGTTTCAACGCGTCCGGAAGGTCCGGGTGGTCAATTTCCACCCGAGCTTTGCCGCGTAGGTCCTCCCAAAATTTGGCCAATGCTTCGGCCGGCGCGCTCATGGAGCCTTTTCGCACGTGCTGATACAGCTTGCTCGCGGTGGGCGTGATGCCGTACCGGAAAAACAGCAACGCGCACACCTCGCGGTACAGCGCTTTCGTATCGCTGAAACGCTCCCGCAGGGCTTCAACTTCGGCTTGGATTTCGGATTCTTCGCTCATTTTTAAATAATACAACGTATAACGTATGAATCAGTGATTTAATTTCCTATCTCTGGACATAATTATTCTAATGTCCATAAAATTTGGCTCATGAGCAGTTTGATCGTCGCACCAGCCGTTTTGGCGCATATTGAGCCTTTGGAGGGCTTGGTGCTACCCCTTCACCTGTCAGGCGAGCGGGGGCGCAATCGGGGGCAGGGTCTACCCCAAGTCGCAGCCAATGACGACCGTACTGCGGTTTTGGCCTGGCTCGCGCGCTACAGGGATTCCCCGGCCACGCTGGCCAGCTACCGCAAGGAGGCGGAAAGGCTGTTGCTCTGGTGCGTGCACCAGCACGGTAAGGCCCTGTCCGATCTGACCCATGAGGACTTCCTCGCATACGAGAGCTTCCTTGGAGACCCACAGCCGGCCGACCGCTGGGTCATGCAAGTCGCCCAGAAGGCACCCAGGTCCTCGCCCAACTGGCGTCCTTTCGCCAAGCCGCTGGACCGGCAGAGCCAGCGCCAAGCACTCTCGATTCTTAACGGCCTGTTCAACTGGCTGGTTCAGGCGGGGTACTTGGCGGGAAATCCCCTTGCCCTTAGGCGTCGCAAGACAGTCGTTGGGGCGACTAAGACGAGCCGCTTCCTGCCGCACGAACATTGGGCCCAAGTGCGTACAACGATTCAGATGCTTCCTACGGCAACACCGCGCTTAGCATCACAGGCGGCTCGCTACCGCTGGCTGTTCTCATTGCTGTACATCGCAGGACTTCGGATTTCAGAGGTTTGCGATCACACCATGGGGGACTTTTACTGGCGAAGGGGCGCCGATGGCAAAGAGCGTTGGTGGCTTGCAGTGCGCGGCAAGGGAGAAAAAGATCGGAGCATTCCTGCCACGGATGAGTTGGTCTTGGAACTGATGAGATACCGCAGCGCGAACGGGTTACCGCCACTTCCGCGCGAGGGGGACCCGCTGCCTCTACTCTTGCCGCTGATTGGAGGAGCTAAACCTATGGGACGTAGTGCCGTCCACGAACTCATCAAGAACGTGTTTCGCGAGACCGCGACGCGCTTGCGCGCCCTCGGACCCGATCACGAGGCGACTGCGGCTCATGTGGAGAAAGCCTCTGCGCACTGGATGCGGCATACAGCAGGCACCCATCAGAGTGACAACATGGATTTGAAGGCTGTGCGCGACAACCTGGGCCATGCCAACATTGCCACTACAAGCATCTACATCCACACGGAAGACGATAAACGGCACGACCAGACCTCTAAAGAGCACAAGCTCGGGTGGATGCACCCGTGAGATTCACTCGCTTACATGAATGCGGATCATTTTTTTCATATGGCGAATGAAAATGTCTCTGTGCGTAGCAGATGGCGCCCATGGTGATTCAATTTTCCACTAAACTGAATCATTAACGATGTTGACCCGTGGAACACCTTTCTGAAGTCCTCAAGATCCTGGATGGCGCCCTGAAGTCCAACCAAAGCATGGCTGCGAACTATGCGGGCCTTCTGGCAGACAAGCTCGAACGCAGTGGCAGCCGTCGCGAAGCGTCCGCCATCCGTGAGCGTTTAGCGCGTGTGCCCGCTGCGCTCATTTCAGCGCAGCGCGGCGCACAAGCCCCTGGGTCGTTGGGCGGACTTCCTGTGGATGGCGACAGTCGCTTGAACACGGTAGATGTCAGTCGTCCTTCCGTCGGCGAAGTCCAGTTGCTGCTGCCAAGTGGACTTCAAGCAAGACTGCAGGAATTCCTTTCGTCGGTTTTGCACCATGACAAGCTGCAGGCGGCCGGGGTTTCGCAGCCCCATCGTTTGGTGATGCATGGCCCTCCTGGTACTGGCAAAACCCAGACAGCCAGGTGGATCGCTGCCCAACTGCATCTGCCCCTTCTGACGGTACGTTGCGATACCTTGATCAGCAGTTTACTGGGGCAGACCAGCCGCAACCTTCGACGCGTATTCGACTACGCGCAGGAGGTTCCTTGCGTCCTTTTCCTTGATGAGTTCGACGCGCTAGCGACCGCACGCGGCAACGAGCGTGATGTGGGTGAGCTTCAGCGCGTGGTGATTGCCCTGTTGCAAAACATTGATGCGCTACCTGACGAGACCATTCTCTTGGCTGCGACCAATCACGATCAGCTCCTCGACTACGCCATCTGGAGACGCTTTACGTTCCGGCTCGCCATGCCGATGCCGGATCAGGAATTGCGAGAGCAGCTATGGGCTCAGTTCCTCGGAGCTTATGTACCTTCCCAGTTGAGCGTTGACCAACTGGCTCAGCGCTCGTCAGGACTTTCAGGCGCCGCCATTGAGCAAGTATGTTTGGATGCCAAGCGGGCGGCTATTCTTGCCGCTAAACCGCAGGTCGAGGAGACAGAGGTGTTTCGCCGGCTTGGATTGATGATGGCGATGATGGAAGGTCAGCGCCTGCATAGTTTGAAATCGGAGATCCAATGGCTGCGCCGTTGGCATCCCAGGTTCTTTTCTCAGAGGGTACTGGCCGCTGCTTACGGGGTGTCGCAGCGACAGATAAGAAATGCAATCGAGGAGGAGGATGGCCATGGCGACCAAGGAGATGAAAGCGCCACTTAGCGCGCAAAGTACCAATCCGTTTCATCGGATTCCCTTTCAAAATGCGGATCTTTCCGCACCAGAAAACGGCGGTGGCAGCCTCCGGGAACTGGTCCCCGTAACAGCAGAGTACCGCGAAGCGCTCGTGGGCACATTGGAAAATGCTGCCAGTGCGCTACGCCCGGAGATTGAGCGCTATCCGCACTCGCCAGGGGTGCTGATTCTCAAGTTGCGAGACACCGCGATCGCAAAATCCCACCGACCAAATACTCTGGCAGCAGAAGCTGGTCTCCAACCTGCCGGTGTCGGACGTATCGAGGAGATGCTGGTTGCTGCAAACGCAGCTAGCGTCCAGGCACTCGCCCGGGTTATCCGTACCCGCGAGACGCAGCAGATCAAGGCCAACCTCTCCGCGATTGAGAAAATTCACGCTTGGGACAAAACGCGCCGCATGGTGGGCACGGTTGCAGCATTGCGCGCTCGTGGTCGAGTGTTGCTGAGCCTATTTCGCTACCATGCAGCGGACGCTACGGCACGCAACGTGGATGCGTTGCGCGCCGTTCTGCTGCAACACAACATACATTCAGTGGAGATCCCTCAGCGTTGGGGCCCTCCTGTCATGCGCGTTGACCTGGCTGCAATCGGTGATCAGGCGATGGAAGCGCTGAGCATGTTTCCGGGTCTGAGATCCATCTTTCCCGAACCGAGAATACATACCAGTGCGGCTGCCTTCGGCATTGGTCCTGGTCCGCTGCCGCAGCCGCCAGCCGGTGTCGAGCATCCTGTCGTGGGCGTCTTCGATACCGGGACTGCCGCCAGCGCGACGAGTCTGAGGCCGTGGATCGCTTCCACGACTTCGTACGTGCTCCCTCCGGACACAGACTATGTACATGGAACGGCTGTCGCGTCACTGGTAGCTGGCGCCAAGATCCTCAACGGGGACCATGCATGGCTTCCAACCACAAGGTGCCAAGTGCACGACACATGCGGATTGGAGGCGGCTGGAGGCAACACGACGGATCTGATAGTTCGCCTTGCGGAAGCGGTTCGCAATGCGCCTCATGTGAAGGTATGGAACCTCTCCCTGGGAGGTGCTCAGATTGGGGACCATGAGTTCAGCTACTTTGCGCAACAATTGGATGCGCTGAGCGATGAACATCAGGTCCTCTTCGTGGTCGCAGCTGGGAACTATACAGGCTTGCCTCGCCGAGGCTGGCCAGTCGCCGACCTGCATCTTGAGGACCGGCTGAGCAGTCCGGGCGACTCCGTGCGCGCCCTCACGGTCGGTGCCGTTGCGCATCTCGATTCGCCCGGTGCGATGGTGGCAGCAGGCCATCCTGCGCCTTACTCCCGTCGGGGCCCGGGGCCTGTATTTACACCCAAACCGGATTTAGTCCACGCTGGAGGTGGTGTGCATGAACAGTGGGACGCTGGACCGAGCAGCTTGCAAATGCTCCACCCTTTTGACGCGCTGTACGGCAGTTTCGGAACAAGCTTCGCCACGCCGATTGTGAGTTCGGTGGCCGGTCACGTGTGGCAAAGCCTCGATGGAAATCCCGACGTAGCAGTCGCTCCTCACATGGTGAAGGCACTGCTGATCCATGCTGCGCGCTTGGCTTCTCCAGACTATGGCGCTCTAGAAAGGCGCTACTATGGGTGCGGTATTCCGCAAGACGCGTTGTCCGCCCTTTATGACAGCGATGACTGCTTCACGATGATGTTTGAAGCGTTGGTGGTGCCTGGCTTCAAATGGCGCAAAACTCCTTATCCCATCCCCGCCTCGTTGATGCACAACGGAAAGCTCAGGGCCGAGGTGATCATCACTGCTGCCTACTCGCCACCGTTGGACCCCAATGCCGGGGCCGAGTACGTACGTGCCAATGTCAACGTGAGTTTTGGTGTGCTGGATGGCTCGCGGATTTCCGGAAAGGTTCCCATGGAGGGTGAAGCGGGGACCACTGGTTACGAAGCCGCTCAAATCGAGCACGGCGGCAAATGGTCTCCGGTCAAACTGCACCGCAAGAAATTCCCGCAAGGGGTGGCAGGTGATCAGTGGGCCATCCAACTAGACGCGTTACTGCGGGCTAACGAGCCACCTTTGGCCGAACCCTTGAATGTCGCCCTTGTCGTAAGCCTACGTTCACTCGACGCCAACCGCCAAGTTCATGCCGACGGGGTGCGTGCTCTGGTTCAATCCAATTGGGTCCGCCAGCATTTGCCTGTCAGAGTTCCCGTTCAGGTGTGACCAGTCGGCTGCGCATTGAGGGCATGGTGTATTCGGGCGGCTTTGTACCGCGATCACTCGCCAGGATCGAGCACTGAACGCGAAGCCCTAAAACGGTACGTCGTCCAGAGTTGGCTGCAGATGCTGCTGCAGGTATTCAAGCTTGACCAGCAGTTCGTCAAAGGTGATCACCTCCACATCCTTACAGGCGTTGCGGAACACCTCAAAGCAACGCAGTTCTTTCTCTTCTACTGGCCGGCGTCCAGCGAGCACTATGCATCTGACGACATCTGCTCGGGAGGAACGCAAGGTCGGATTGTCAAAGGCGTGTTCCTTCCATCGCATGCGCAACTCGCTTTGCTGATGCAACACTTGCGTGATAGCGCCGCTCAGCTCCGAGTCTGGTCCAAATACATTCGGTGGCCTATAGGCTCGGGAACGCATCAAGGGAGCATCTGGAGTTTTGATTTCCACAATGGCGAGCGCCAGGCCTTGCTCTCTGAATAGAAAGTCACCAATCTGTGCTCCCGTTCCCGCAAGCGTAGATCCTTGGGCGTGAAACTGGGTGTGAGACAGCTCGACGGGCCGAGCGAAAGCCAGGCTCAGGACGAACTTGTGTTTCTCAAAGAAGCGTTGCCACTGTGCTTCCTTGAGGCTCTTGTTGAGCATTTCCCGGTACTGCCCAATCATGGCGGTCAGCGTAGCTCTTTCGATTTCCGCGTGCAGTCTCAGTAACTCAGAAGGCGCCTCGGCAGCCAGCACATCGACCTGCGTTTGTACGGATTGAATGCTAGCGCGCCGCTCCGCGCGCTCGCGATACGCGGTCTGAACTGCGTTCTCTCTTCGTACCTGCACCAATGGCGGTGCTTTGCGCTCAATCCGCTGGAACCTGTCAGGGGCGATCTCTGCGAGCACCTGGTCATGTACCAAGCTGTGCTTGGAATGCTGAATGAGTTGCCGTCCCCTAGTTTTAGTCCGGTTGAAGGCCCTGCGCAGGCTATCCACTTTGTTCTGGTCGATGAACACCGTCCGTCCGTCCAAGCGTAGTCGGATCTTTTTGCCGATCACAAGGACGTCAGCCTGCGGTATCAACGATAACGACTGCCAAACCGAATCAAGATCCTTGATGAGGCCAAGCCCTTCACTGGGTTGATCAAAAATGTTGGATGCCAGTCTCAACGCCACGTGCGCCGCCACGTCTTGTGGATCGTTTGGCAACGTGTCACCCTGATGGCCACCCAAATTCCCCCGTCTATGGCCACCTCAAACTCCCCCACCTGAACTGATCGGGGATAGGGGTTTAACGCCGGCGTCGTCGGCACCTGTTGGCAGGACATTGATCCAGTCTTCCCCGAGGGAAGGCCAAGGAGTGAATGTCTTGAAGTCCAACCAACGCGCCACCATAGAGACACTGCTGGAGCGCAACACATCGCAACGCGAGATCGCCCGCATCACGGGCATCGACCGCAAGACGGTCAGGAGCTACCACCAGCGCTGGCTGGAGCAACTGCAGTCAAATTCCCCCGGGGTGGCCACCGGCTCGGCAGGTCAAATTCCCCCACCCTGGCCACCGGCTCCTGGGCCGGTGGCCACCTCCCTGTGCGAACCCTGGCGCGAGTTCATCGAAGCCCAGCTGCGGCTGAAGCGAAACGCCACGGCCATCTACCAGGACCTGGTCGACCAGCACGGCTTTGATGGCCAGTACAACTCGGTCAAACGCTTCTGTGCAAAGTTGCGGCACAAGGAGCCCGAGCAGTTCGATCGCCTGTCCTTCCTGCCCGGCGAGGAGATGCAGGTGGACTACGGCGAGGGCGCGCCCACCCGCGTGCCCGGCAGCGACCGGTACCGCAAGCCCCGCCTGTTCGTGGCCACCTTGCGGTATTCCCGTGCCAGTTTCCGGTGCGTGGTCTGGAAGTCCAGCCAGCAGATCTGGGCCGAGCTGCACGAGCGGGCCCTGCGGTACTTCGGGGGCTGCCCCCAGTACGTGGTGCTGGACAATCTGAAGGAAGGCGTCCTCAAGCCCGACCTGTACGAGCCCGATCTCAACCCGGTGTACGCCGCCGCCCTGGCGCACTACGGCGTGGTGGCCGACCCGGCGCGGGTGCGAGACCCCAACCGCAAGGGCACGGTGGAGCATGCCATCGGCCATACCCAGGCCACGGCCTTGAAGGGCCGGCGCTTTGAGTCCATCGAGGCCCAGAACGAGTTCCTGGCGCACTGGGAGAAGAGCTGGGCATCCAAGCGCATCCACGGCACCGAGCGACGCCAGGTGCAGGCCATGTTCGAGGAAGAGCGCAGCCACCTCAAACCCCTGCCAGTGCTGGGAATGCAGTATTTCGACGAGGCGGTGCGCACCGTCTGCGACGACAGCTGTGTGCGGGTGGATCACAGCAGCTACGCCGCTCGCCCGGCGAACATCGGCTCCAAGGTGTTGGTGCGCATCTACGCCCAGCGCATCGAGATTCGTGACATGCACACCCGTGCCTTGCTGCGCACCCACGCCAAGGCCGAGCGTCCCGGCACGGTGATTCTGCCCATGGAGGAGCGGGTGTTCAATCCGTCTCGCGAGACCCGCCTGATCCTGCGTCAGGCCGGCGAGATTGGTGAGCACGCCAGCCGGCTGTGTGAGCTGCTCTTTGCCATCGAGGGTCGTGTCGGGCAGCGCAAGCTCTGGGGCATTGTGGGACTCATGCGCCGTTACCCGGCGCACTGCATCAATGCCGCCTGCGCCCAGGCCCTGGAGCAAGGGGTCTACAGCTACAAGCGCGTGCTGGCGCTGACCGAAGCCCTCTTTGCCCAGGCGATGGCGGCCATCGAGGCTACCTGCGGCGAAGCACCCGCCGCCGGTGCCCACGCGCTGACGCAGCAGCATGAGCTCATCCGAGACGCTGAGGAGTACAGCGATCTCTTCGCGCTCGCCGCCGCCACGGCAAACACCACCACCACCACCACCACCACCACCAACAACACCACCAACGCACCGGGAGTTCAGCCATGAACATGATCGAGATCGAACGCGCGCTGCGCGAGCTGCGCCTGTCCGGCATCGCCGAGACCCTGTCCACCCGCGTGATGCAGGCCCAGGCCGCCCAGCAGCCTTTCCTGGAGACCTTCGCCGCCATGCTGCAAGACGAGCTGGACCGCCGGCGCTCTCGCCTGACCGAGCGCCGCTTCAAGCGCTCGGGTCTGGATGAGCGCCCCTCGCTGGCTGACTTCGACTGGCGTTTCAACCCGAAGCTGCCGCGCAGCGCCTGCTTCGAGTTGCACACCCTGAAGTTCATCGGCGAGGGGGCCAACGCGCTGATCATCGGCAAGCCGGGCACCGGCAAGAGCCATGTGGCCAAGGCCGTGGCCTACCAGGCCACGCTGCAGGGCTATGACGTGCGTTACCTGGAAGCCGACACCGAGTTCGCCCGTTACGCGCTGGCCACTACGGCAGAGCGCACCGAGCTGCTCAAGGACTGGGTCGCGCCGGACCTGCTCGTCCTCGATGACCTGTTCCTGGCCAGACGCATCAGCGAGCATGCCGCTGAAGTCCTACAGGCCATCGTGCACCAGCGCTACAAGCTGCGCCGCGCTGTTCTCATCACGTCCAACCGCGTGGTGCAGGACTGGGGCAAATACCTCGGCGACGCCACCATGGCCAGCACCATCCTGGATCGCCTCATGCACCGCTGCGCGATGCTGGAGTTCGAGGGCAAGAGCTACCGCCTCAAGGAGGCCGCTGCACGCATCGCCATCACACCCGAGTCGTCATAATCCGACCGTCCTGCCTGGGGGAATTTGGGGTGGCCAAGGGTGGGGGAATTTGACCTGGCCATCGGGGGTCATCCGCGTTATCCTCGTAAATCACGGTCTTGAAACGACCATGTTTCGGTGTGAGATAGCGTTTTGTGTGCGGGTTCGCATGTATTGGATACATGACGATGCTGTTTGGAAAGATCGTTGCCAACAAGGGCCATTCAGACTCAGGGCGCTCTTGCCAAAGAAGAATATCTCGGTCGATCAGCTCGAACGTCTTGAGGTACAGCCTCTTAGCCGGCTCACCTTTTTCAGTCGCGTCTTGAACACTGAATTGAGCCTCCATGACTTCGTTACCACTCAGAATCGCAGGACCTCCAGCGTCCTCGCTCGTATCTGTATCCATACCGTGTCCCTCCCGATCATTCCTGAATTGATCCTCATCACAAGTGTTGATGTTAGTGCTCAAAGTCCGGGAGCAAGGCCCGCGTTCCATGTGGGTTTCGGTTCCCATCCACTCGGTGTCGCTATGATCGCGTGCTAGTTTTACCTGCAAGCTCTTTAATACATGCGCCGACTGCTCGCAGTCATTCTGTTGCTCTCCTTCTTCTGTCAGGCCTTTGCAACGGCCCGTCAGTTGGTCTTTTTCGACCACGAGGGAGCTTTCCAGGCTGCGCATGCTGAAATGCATCTGGAAGGATCCGCTCATCACCATGATGAACACGGTGTGGCACACCAAGACGATTCCCAGGAGTCGATCCAGCACATGCTGGCGGACGCAGGCCCTGGGACTGCAGCACTTCTAAACTTCCCCCAGCTGTCGCTTCCTCTCGACCGCTCGCCCGCACCGGCTGTGACCGCCGAATCCGTCAGCCCGTCCCCTTATCTGGACGGTTTACGACGACCTCCCCGACTGATTTCCTGATCCACCCTTAGCGCCGCGCTTTCCACACGAAAGCGGGGTTGTTCATCGGTGCGGTACTACTTTGATCAGGCGCTGATGCGTCAACGATCCTGGTTTGCCGCCTTTGATCGGTCAGGAATCACGTGCGTTTTGTTATTTCCGGGCTTGCGGTGCGTTGTGCCGCAGGCTGTGCTTTGAGCTGCGCCCTCGTTGGCGCTGCGATTGCGCAGTCAAATACCGCCCCATCACTTTCAGCCACGGCATCGCCCGTGGCTCCAACACTGGCACTGGCCGTGGAAGCTGCATGGCAGCGCGCCACGCAGGCAAGAGAAGCCGAAGGCCAGACACACCGGGCTGCTGCCGAACGGGTGGCGATCTCCAGCCTATGGGCGGCCCCCCCAGCACTGGAGCTTTCTTACCGGGACGACCGCTGGCAAACCTCGGCGGGACGCAGGGAGGCCGAGGCCGGCCTGGCTTGGCCGCTGTGGATACCTGGACAGCGCAATGCACGCGGCGCTGTTGTCGATGCCGACGTGGAGCTGTCCCAAGCTGCTGTTCAAGCGGGGCGCCTGCATTTCGCGGGCCTGGTGCGGGAAGCCGCCTGGGGCATTGCCGCGCAAAAGGCCGAGTCCGACTTGGCGGACGCCCAAGTGCGATCTCTGCAGGAGATCTCCGACGACGTACGGCGCCGTTTCAAAGCGGGTGATCTGGCCCACGCGGATGCGCTTGCCGCTCAATCCGAGGCTCTGGCTGCGCAATCTGCACAGTTGGCTGCACGCCAGCGCCTAAGCGCCAGCCAGTCGCAATGGATGACCCTGACGGGCATAGCCCTGGCGCCTGATCTCACGTCTGTCCCGGTTTCTGATGGTGCCGCAGTTTCACCAGGCGGGGCGCACTTCGCCGTTGAAACGCACCCCGATGCGCGTGTCGCTGCACTGACGGTTGAGCGCGCTCGCAAGCGGCTGGACGTGGTGGCCGCGACGCGGAGCGACCCTCCAGAGCTTTTGCTGCGCATCCGGCAAGACACTCCCGGGCGGGGTGAGTCGGCTCAAAACAGCATCGGCGTCGGCGTGCGCATTCCCCTGGGCACAGCGAGCCGCAATCAGCCGCTGCAAGCTGCCGCACTGAGTGAGCTGGATGTAGCGCTGACCACGAAACAGCGAACTGAGGAGCGGCTGGCTGCTGACGCAGCGATGGCGCGGGCTGCGGTGCACACGGCAGAGCAGCAACTGGAAGCGGAGCGCCAGCGCTCGGCACTCCTGCGGGAGCGTGCCACGCTCATTGATCGGTCTTTCAAAGCTGGAGAAACACCGCTACCGGAGTTGTTGCGCGCGCTCGCTGCAGCTACCCAGGCCGACACCAGCTTCGCGCGCCAGCAAGTGGCTGTAGGCCTGGCCCGCGCCCGCCTCCAGCAATCTCTCGGAATCCTTCCATGAATCTCTTGAATCTATTCCCCTCTCGTTCCCGCCTCTCATTGCTGGGAGCAGGCTTCGCCGTGCTGGTGCTTGCCGGTACACCTAGCTATGCCGCGCCAGGCGCGCACGGCCCCAACGGCGAGCACCTGGATGCCCCCGCTCAAGCAGGTGCCAACAGCGGCCCCGTGCCCAGTTTTGAAGCCAGCTCGGAAGCCTTCGAGTTGGTGGGCCGACTGCAGGGCGGAGAGTTGTCCATCCTGATCAACCGCTTTGCCACCAACGAACCTGTGCTCAACGCCACGGTCGAAGTGGAGACGGGCAATCTCAAGGCGCCTGCCAAGTTCCACCCGGACATGGGCGACTACGCGATCGACGATGCAAGCATGCTCAAGGCCCTGGCGGCGCCCGGTGACCATCCCATGGTGGTCACTGTACTGGCGGGCAATGACTCCGACCTTCTGGACAGCACCCTCACGGTCGCGGGCGCCGCGCTTGATGACCATGGCCACTCCCACGACGGCAACGGTGCCCATGGGCCCTCCCGAACAGTCTGGTTAGCTTTGGCCCTGGTCGTCCTGGCGGCGGTCGGTTGGTTCTTTGGTCGCACGCCGAAGGCTGCAGGTAAGTCCTCCAAAGGAGGTGCGCTGTGAACTCATCGATGCAAAAAACCAAGGCAACCAGCATGCTTCATGTTTTCGGCTTGAGTGTCATCACGTACATCTCGGCGATGTTCTCACCTATTGCCGTCGCAGCGCCGGGTGCCCATGGGCCGAACGGTGAGCATCTGGATGCCTCCACGGCGGTCAGCGCATCCGGTTTGATGCGGTTGCCAGACGGCAGTGTCAACGTTCCGATGCTCGCCCAACGGCGCCTGGGTATCCGCACACAGTTGACCCCTGAAACCCAGGCCGCCGCCACCATCGAGTTGTCAGGCCGTGTGGTCGTGGACCCCAATGCGAGTGGTCGTGTCCAGGCGATCCATGGGGGACGGATCGAAGCGGGACCACGCGGGCTACCGGTCGCTGGCCAGACCGTGCGCCAGGGGGAGGTGCTGGCCTATGTGGCTCACCACGCAGAACCCTACGCATTGGCAAACCAGCAAGCCCAATTGGCAGAGTTGCGTAGTAGCCGAGAACTGGCTGCACAGCGTGTGCAGCGGCTGCAGTCCCTCGAAGGCACTGTGCCGCGCAAGGAGATCGAGGCCGCACGTGCTGAGCTGCAGAGCCTCACAGCGCGCGAGAAAAGCATTGGAGCGAGCCTGGCCGCCCGAGAGCCCTTGCTGGCCCCCGTTTCAGGCGTGATTGCCAGAGCCGATGTGACCAAAGGCCAGGTGGTCGAGGCCCGCGAAGTCTTGTTCGAGGTGATTGACCCTGCACGCGTGCTGGTGGAGGCCACCACGGCAGATTCTGGCTTGCCAGCACGCACGGGTACAGCCCACTTGCAGGGCGTGCCTGGCGTCAATTTGCAGCTGATCGGCGCTGCGCGCAGCCTGCGCGATGGCGTGCTGCCAATGACCTTCAGGGCGGTCCCGGAGCAATCGGGCAAGGCTTTGCCGCTGGCGGTCGGACAGCCCGTCACCGTCGTGGCCTCGCTGACCGAGCAGGTCAAGGGCTTCGTCCTGCCTGCGCAGGCCGTTGTGCGCAACAGTGCCAACGAGCCGGTGGTCTGGATCAAGTCCGGTGCAGAGCGCTACATTCCCCAGCCGGTGCAGTACCGCTCCCTGGACGCCGCCACGGTGGTCGTCACGCAGGGCCTGGGGGCTGACAACCGCGTGGTGGTGCAAGGTGCGCCGCTGATCGCACAGATCCGCTGAACGGAGCCCACGCAATGTTCAATTGGATCGTAAGGAACAGCCTTCACAACCGTCTGTTCGTCCTGGCGGTCGCGGCGCTGCTGATGGTCTACGGGGCTATCACCGCATGGCGCACGCCAGTCGATGTGTTTCCCGACCTCAACAAACCCCTGGTCACCGTCTTGACGGAAGCAGGAGGTATGGCGCCCGAAGAAGTCGAGCAGCTGGTGACCTTCCCTCTGGAGACCGCGCTCAACGGCATGCCGGGGGTCACGCGGGTTCGCTCTACATCTGGGGTTGGCCTGTCCATTCTCTATGCCGAGTTCGATTGGGGGACGGACATCTACCGCAACCGCCAGCTCGTGGCGGAGCGCCTGGCACTGGTGCGGGAGCAACTCCCCGGGGGCATCACGCCCGTCATGGGGCCAGTGTCTTCCATCATGGGCGAAGTCATGCTCATCGCGCTGCCGTTGGCAGCAGGCGATGGTAAGGCCGCCGCAGCGACACCCATGCAGGCCCGTGAGTACGCGGACTTCGTGCTGCGCCCAAGACTGCTGTCGATTCCAGGGGTTTCACAGGTCATCCCCATCGGCGGCGAAGTGCGCCAGTTGCGGGTGGAGCCGGACACGGCACGCATGGCACAGTTCGGGGTGACATTGACGCAGATCGAGCAGGCCCTTCGAGGCTTTGCGGGGAATGCGGGAGGTGGCTTCATCGACCTCAACAGCCGTGAATTCCTCATCCGCCACATCGGCCGTACCAGCCGTGTCGAGGACCTGCAGGGCGTGGCGGTGGCCTGGAAGGATGGCCGAGCCATCTTGCTGGAACAGGTGGCCAATGTCCGGTTCGCTGCCGCCATGAAGCGCGGTGACGCCGGATACACCGGCGTGCCTGCCGTCATCGTCAGTGTGCAAAAGCAGCCTGCGGCCGATACCGTCAAGCTCACACACGCCATCGAAGCGGCATTAGGGGATCTCAAACAGGGGCTGCCCGTGGGCTTGGCTGCTCCGAAGGTGTTGTTTCGTCAGGCGGACTTCATCGAGGCGTCCATCGGCAACGTGACCGAGGCTTTGCGGGACGGCGCCATCATGGTGGCCATCGTGTTGTTCGCCTTCCTGTTGTCCGCGCGAACCACTTTGATCTCGCTCGTGGCGATTCCCCTGTCGCTGGCCGTGACGGCCATGGTCTTCCGGCTGCTGGACCAGTCCATCAACGTCATGACTCTGGGTGGCCTGGCCATTGCCATTGGCGAGCTGGTGGACGATGCGGTGGTCGATGTGGAGAACATCCTGCGCAGGCTGAAGCAAAACCGTGCCCAGGGCAATCCACTGTCCATGCTGGAGGTCGTGCGCCGGGCGAGCGTGGAAGTCCGCTCGGGCATCGTCTACGCCACCGCCATCGTGGTGCTGGTGTTTGTGCCGCTGTTTGCGCTGCCGGGCATCGAGGGTCGCCTGTTCACGCCCCTGGGCATCGCCTACATCGTGTCGGTGCTGGCATCGATGCTGGTCTCAATGACGGTTACGCCCGTGCTGTGCCTTTACCTGTTGCCGGGGATGAAACGGTTGGACCATGGTGACAGCACCCTGGTCGCCTGGCTCAAGCGGCGGGATGCGCAAGTGCTCAGCTGGTCGTTTTCTCGCGCCAAGTCGCTGATGGCTGTCGCCGCACTGGCGGTGGCGGCAGCGGCGGCCAGTGTCCCGTTTTTCCCGCGCGCCTTTCTTCCGGCGTTCAATGAGGGCTCGCTGGTGCTTGGCATGGTGTTCAACCCAGGCACTGCGCTGGCGGAAGCCAATCGCATGGGCGCGTTGGCGGAGACGCTGATCGCAGAGGTCCCCGAGGTCACCCAGGTGGGGCGCCGGACGGGACGCGCCGAGCTGGATGAGCATGCAGAAGGCGTGCATTCGGCCGAGATCGATGTGGACCTGAAGCGGTCCGCCCGGGACCGCGAGGCCGTGATGGCAGACATCCGTGCCCGTTTGGCCGTCCTTCCAGCCCAGGTGGCCATTGGCCAGCCTATCTCCCACCGCCTGGATCACCTCTTGTCAGGGGTGCGGGCGCAGATAGCGCTCAAGATCTTCGGCGATGACACGGACACCCTACGGGGCCTGGCCGAGCAGATGCGCCAGGGACTCTCGGGCGTTCCAGGGCTGGTGGATCTGACCGTGGAAAAGCAGGTGCTGATCCCCCAGATCACGGTACGGCTGGACCACCGCAAGGCCGCGCAGGTTGGGCTGTCTCCTGGCGAGGCGGTGCGGGTCCTACAGGCTCTTACAGATGGTGCCCATGGTGCGCAAATCGTTGACGGCCTGCGCCGGTATGAACTGGTGCTGCGCCTGCCCGATGACAAACGCAGTCCTCAGGATCTGGCACGCACGCTGATCGACACGCCTGCGGGACAGATACCGGTGTCCGCCATCGCCACGGTCCAGGAAACCGATGGACCCAACCAGATTGGCCGAGAGAACGGTCGTCGCCGCATCGTCGTTTATGCCAACACGGACGGCTCCGACATGGGCCGCGTCATCGGTGACATTCGGGCAGTGATGGCCAAGACGCCATTGCCGCCTGGGACCTTCCTGAGCTTGGAAGGCCAGTTCCAGGCTCAAGAGCAGGCGATGCAATTGATCGTCGGTCTGTCGTTTGTGTCCTTAGCGATGATCTTTCTCGTTTTATATGGACGCTACAAGTCGGCCGTGCTGGCCGGGATCATCATGGCCAATATTCCGCTTGCGCTGATCGGCAGCGTGGCTGCGATGTGGCTGGCGGGGGTGAGCCTGTCGGTGGCCTCCATGGTGGGTTTCATCACGCTGGCGGGTATCGCCACGCGCAATGGGATTTTGAAGGTCAGCCACTACATCAACCTGTGCAAGTTCGAGGGAGAGGCCTTCGGCCAACCCATGATCGTGCGCGGCTCGCTGGAACGGTTGACCCCGGTGCTCATGACGGCGCTGGTGGCTGCCTTTGCGCTGACCCCGCTACTGTTGGCGGCCGACGCACCTGGTAAAGAAATCCTGCATCCGGTGGCGGTCGTGATTTTTGGTGGACTCGTCAGTTCGACCTTGCTGGACACGTTGCTGACGCCCGTGATGTTCTGGCTTTTTGGTGAAGGTGCCACCCGGCGCTTGATTGAAGGCGGCGGCGCTCAAACCCAAAGCGAGCCGATGGACCAAGAAGCCTATTGATCCCTCACTGAGACTGTATTACTTCCATCTTTTTGAAAGAGGCCTCGGAGCGCTGCCTTTTGAAGCGCTCTATTGAAACAAACTCAACGAAAGGCAACCCAAATGATCATGAAAACGAACTTCTCCCAACTGATGGCAGCCACCACCATCGTGATGGCATCCTTGGCAAGTGCGCCCGCTGCCATGGCCCATGGTGCCGCCGCCCCTGTGCATGGCGGAGTCGTGCAAACCGCTGCCGATTTGTCGTTTGAGTTAGTCGCGACACCCGATGGCGCGAATATCTACATCCAAGACCACGGCAAAGATGCGGATGTTTCACGGTTCGAGGGCAAGCTGACAGTGCTCAACGGTGCGGATAAGTCCGAAGCGCTCCTGAAACCTGCAGGTGCGAACAAGTTAGAGGCCAAGGGAGTCACCCTGTCCAAAGGGTCGAAGGCTGTCGCGGTGCTCACGACCGGCAGCAAGAAGAGCATCACGGTGCGGTTCACGGTGAAGTAAGGCAGCAATGGCGCTCCAATCCCTGCATCTGCCAGCTTTGCGAGGCGGCCTGCT
Source organism: Acidovorax sp. T1 (assembly GCF_002176815.1). Taxonomy (NCBI): domain Bacteria; kingdom Pseudomonadati; phylum Pseudomonadota; class Betaproteobacteria; order Burkholderiales; family Comamonadaceae; genus Acidovorax; species Acidovorax sp. T1. The sequence continues at coordinate 159,593 of NZ_CP021649.1, forward strand.
GGCCTTGCTGGCGGCGGCCTTGTTCGGCATCAGTACCCCCATCGTCCAGCGGCTGGGTGCAGGGCTCGGAGCGTTTACTACGGCAGCGCTTCTGTACGCGGGTGCCGCTGCGGTAGGCGTCTTGTCTCTGCGGACTGCCGCCCAAGAAGCAAGATTGCAGAGTTCGGATACCTGGCGTCTCATCGCCATGGCCGGATTCGGAGCAGCCCTCGGCCCGGTTGCCCTGTCGTGGGGGTTGCAACACACGAGCGGTGCCAGCGCGTCGCTCATGCTCACTCTGGAGGCTCTGTTCACTGCAACGCTTGCTTGGTGGCTATACGGTGAAACCATGGACCGCCGAGTGTGGGCGGCCATGCTACTTTTGCTGGCAGGAGGCATGGCATTGGTCATGGATCAGGGACTGCAAGGTGGTGCACAGTTGCTCGGTCTGCTAGCCGTGCTGCTCGCAACCGTGGCCTGGGGCGTGGACAACACCCTGTCCCGAGGCTTAGCTGAACGTGATCCAAGCCAGGTGGTGATGGCCAAGGCGTCGCTGGGGTCTGCTGCAACAGCGTGTCTTGCAGTGGTATCGGGGGAGCCTGTGCCCTCCGTGACGGCAGCTCTAGGGCTCTTTGCCGTGGGGGCCACGGGGTATGGCCTAAGTCTTCGCTTCTACCTTCTAGCGCAGCGGGCTTTTGGCGCGGCACGGACAGGCTCCGTGTTCGCCTTTGCTCCGTTCATTGGTGCAGCTGTGGCGTTCGGCTTTGGCGAACGGTCTGCCGGGTGGTTGATGCTGGTCGGTGGTTTTCTGATGCTTGCAGGTGTACTGCTGCATTTGGCCGAGAGCCACGGGCATGAACATGTACATGAATCGATGGCGCATGAGCATGCCCACCGTCATGACGATGGACACCATTCGCACTCCCATGACGTGATGCCTACGGGAAGCCACAGCCACATGCACTTCCACGAACCGGTCACCCATTCTCATCCTCATGCGCCAGATGTTCACCATCAGCACAGGCATTAAACCCATCGCGTCTTCAAAATGCATTAGGGAAATTTGAAAGATGAATAAAACGACACCTTGGCTTGCTGCTTCGCTTGCCTTACTGATGATTTCAGGCTGTAGCACTCCGGTCTACGAAAACCGATACGCCATGTCGGAAGGCTGGAGAGTCGGTAAGGTCACCAAACTGGTTTCTGCGGACGAATACTTGAAGGAGAATGGCTCTCGCTGCGAAGGCATGGAAATTAGTCCAAATGACCGCTTCGCCTTCATCCAACAACAAGTGACCCGAGCGCGCGGGCACTTCGCCAGAATCGACACGGGCACTGGCGTAGCGGTGGGCGACGAGGTTTACTTCAACGCGTGGAAGTGTGACCAACCTCCAATAGTGCCGAAGGTCCAGCGTGGGGCCAAGGCGGTGCAAAAGCCTTAGAGACTGACGAGGAGCTTCAGCGAGCCGGGCTCTTCCTGACCGTGCCTGCGTACACCACACTGCCCGCATCGCGGTACTGCAGTTCCACCCCCACGCGGACCACGTCAAAGCAGACAGGCGAGACCTTGCTGACCTCGGGCAGCAGCAGGCACAGTTGGTTGTTCTGCGCGCTCCAGCGTCCGCTGCGTATGCGGCCGTTCTCCAAACGCTCCAGGCGCCCATCCAAAAAGTAGTCATGACCCCAATGGCGCCCGTCGGAGACCTGGTGCCCGCCCAGCGTGGCGTGGATCTGAGCGGTGGTCAGTTTGGTTTCCGGGGGCGCCGCGCAGGCCAACGGAGCAAGCGTCATGCACAGTAAATGCGCGCACAACGCACTGGTGAAGCGGTAAAGCGACCGCCCAGCACCCGCCGTCATGCCGCCACACTCGGGGGCCAATTGTGGGTTTCGGCCTGGCAGGACCTACACCACGCATACAGTGCGTCGTACATCACCATGCCATGCCCGAGCATCTTGTGGTCGTCGCTGAAGGTCTTGGACAGGCCGAGAGACAGCGCATAGAGGCCCGCAGACTGCGGCGCCAGGTCCAGTCTGGAAGTGTCCGCACCCCGCACAATCACAGCCAGTTGCAGCAAGGCGGGATCGGTGAGTTCGTACTTCTTGAGGAAGGCATCGAAGCTGCACAGCTCACCGTCGTGAGTCAATTCGACGCCGGGCACGTCGTAGGGGATTGCTCCCGTGTCCTGGGCCACCTGAAGCACCGAGGCCGAAGGCACATAGAGGAATTCCGGCTCTTTGTCGATGAACCGAGCAATCAGCCAGGGGCAGGCAATGCGGTCGATCTTGGGCCGCTCGCGGGTGACCCATTTCATGCGGCACCTCCTTGCGTTTCCAGAGGCAGGCCAGCGGCTTGCCAGGCCTCGATGCCACCCACGAGGTAGTGCGCATCCATGCCGCGTGCCCGCAGTGCCAGGACCGTAGAGCGGCCAATGTCCTTGCCGCGCAAGCAATAAAGCAGCACCGGCTTCGTTGGGTCCAACTCCTGGCTCCATTCCAACACGCGCGACGGGTCGCGCCATGATGCTCCTGCAATGACCTGCGGGCTCTCCAGATAGTCCTCCTCACGTCGCACGTCAAGCGCACCTGCCGCACCGGCCAGCGCTGCGCCTGTGTCGATGCCAAATGCCAACGCATCCGCCTCGACGGCCGCCCCGTAGCGCTTGTAGACCTTGTCCCACTGGATGTTGGCCATGAAGGCATCCACATAGGCGCCCGCCTTGGCTCCAAAGTCCAGGTGGTACGCATGCTCGTACATGTCCAGCGCCAGCACGGGCGTGGCGCCCGCCAGAAGATGCGTGTGGTCGGCAGCCCAATGGTTGATGAGGCGGCTTTCGCGGGAAGACCAGGACAGCAGCGCCCATCCCGATCCGCCGCCCATGGCGTTGGCCAGCCCCATGAACTGGCTGCGCCAGGCATCGACGGAGCCAAAATCTCGTGTGAGCGCGACGGACAAACCGCAGGATGAAAGCACGCCGTCGCCGCCCAGGTTGTCGAAATACAGCTCGTGCAAGACGGCCGAGTTGGCGGCGATCAACTCCTCGCGCTTGAGACCGTTGATGGTGAAGGTGACTGCGGCACTCCAGTCCAGCGCTGCGAGTTCGCTCCGTATGGCGTTCAGGCGCTTGACCGCACCCGAGTAGTTGTTTTCGTGGTGGCTGGTGATCAGTCGGTTTGACAAGCCAGAGAGCTGATCCGGGTTCATAGTCAGGGGGCAGATTTGATAGTTCATGAGGGTCTCCTACAGATGCTTGGGATCAGGCGGTTGCAATAAACGGGTGAGCGACAAAGCCAATCAATGCGGCGGCCAAAACCACGACAGGCTCGGGCAGCTTCTTGAATCGCCACAGCACAGCGGCGGTAGCAAGGAACAACGCGGCAGTGGGCAGGTCAACGATGGAGCGCTGCCCCAGCACCACCACGGCTCCAGCGATAGCGCCCACAGCAGCCGCAGTCACGCCATCCACGAACGCGACCACGCCGGGGTGTTTCCCGTGCTTCTTGAAGTACGGTGCTGGGATCACGGTGAGCAGGTAGCAGGGCAGAAAGGTCGCAGCCGCAGCAACAACCGCGCCCCAAAATCCACTGGTCAGGAACCCGATAAACCCGGTGGTGATGACAACTGGTCCCGGGGTGATCATGGCCACGGCCACCGCGTCCACGAACTGGCGGTCCGTCAGCCATGCGTACTCCTTGACCACGCCGCCGTAAAGGAACGGCACGATGGCCAGGCCGCTGCCGAAGACGAAGGCGCCCGCATAGGTGAAGTACGCGGCAATCTGCCCCAGCTTGTGCCAATCGAGGTTCTCCAAGCTGAGTGCCCCGGCGATAGGGGCCACCCATGCCAAGCTGTGAAGCTGGCCGCCGGTGCGCTTCAAGGGACCACGCACGGCCCATACCAACAGACCCGCGCCCAGGAAAACCCAGATCACCTCGGACTGCGTGATGATGGTCACACCAGCGCTGACCAGGTAGATGGCCCACAGCAGTTTGTCCTTGCCAACGCTCTTTGTCGTGAGCTTGTAGGCGCTCAAGGCAATGATGCCGATGACGGAGGCGCCCACGCCGTAGAAGACCGCCTGCATCCACGAGATGCCGCCGTAGGCTTTGTAGGCAAACCCCAGGGCAACCACCATCAAAAAAGATGGAAGCACAAACGCCAGGCCAACCAGCGTTGCGCCCCACAAGCGGAAGTGGACGTACCCGAGGTAAATGGCCAACTGGGCTGCCAGTGGGCCCGGCATGAGTTGAGCCAGGGCCATCCCTTCCTTGTAGTCGGCATCCGAAATCCAGCCGTGTTGCTCCACCAGATCTCGGTACATGTAGCCGACCAGCGCCACCGGGCCGCCAAAGCCGAGCGTGCCCAAGCGCAGCATGTAGCGCACCAGTTGCCACAGTGTGTAGCCAGGGGCGGTTTCCGCGCTGGCATCGGGCGCAGCCGTTACGTTGAGATCGTTCATGCTTATTCCTTAATTTGAGAGGTGCTACGGCTTGCGGTTGGTAGAGAAATGGGCATGGAGCGAGTCCAGTACCCCACCCACATCGGTCAACAGTGCGTCGTCGTCCGGCCAGCGCTTGCGCGCACCGGTCAGTACGGCCTCGAAGCCGCTGGCCTCGGGCGTGGTCGTGCCACCCACGTCCAATGCATGCACCATGGATCCCAGACGCAAAAGACCACGGTCACCATCCAGGCCAAAGCTCGCCAGCAGTACCTCAAACGTCACTCGGTCGCCAACGTGCGAAAACATAGCTCCGTCGAAATCGAAACCCAGCGCATCGGAGGGGCAGTCGGCGGCGGAGTCCAGCCACAAAAAGCGCGCAGCGTGGTCAATAAAGCGTTGGATGAGCCAGGCGCTCGCCACGCGATCTACCCAGAGATGGCGACGAGTCGCCCAGAGTCGTCCCTGGTACTGCATCCGATTACGCCGGGCGATACGGCCGGCAGCGGCCTGGGGTTCACCGGGTGACTGCCTCGCTTCGACGGCATTGGTGAAGTCCCGCCATTGGGCCTCGGCACAGATGGAAGCCTCACCGGGAAAAAAGTCGATCTTGCGGATGGCTTCGTAGGTGCGCGCGCGCCGACGCTGCAGACGCTGAAGCTCGGCGGCAGGCAGCGCGGGAATAAGCTGGCGCGCTTGCGCCAACTCGTCCAGCCAGGGAGCGTAGTCGGCCGTTCGATCAAACAGCGCTTGGTAGGTGGCTTGCTCGGCCATGTCTTGGGCATGCACGCGCAGTAGCCAGGCTTGCCCGCCTTCCTGCTGGGCCTCATCGGCCAGCGTTTGCAACTGCGCAGCATGTTCCGCCTGTGCTGGCAGCAGGTAGGTGCCGTCGCGCAAGGCAGCGCAGCCTAGTGCCTTTACGGCACGCCAAATCCGCATGCGCGCCGTGGCGGCGGCAGATGGGAGGCTGACGACAAAGGCCAGCCAAGAGTCAGAGGTGAGAGACATGGCGGCAGCTTAGTGCGCCTTCACGAGTGCTGCAATAATGTAATGATCTCTACAAGTTCATGAACTTCTTGATGTCTGTTGCATAGAAGTACAGGCAGCTCGCGTCGTTGGACGCACGGTCTGTTGAGTGGCCGCTTCTCGACGCACGCATTCAGAGGGTGTACGAGCGGGAGGCCGGGTGCCATACCTGGCTTTGGGCCAACGATGTACCTCATCGCCGATAGGTGGCGGTGGATGATCGATCGTGGCTATATCGGTCGTTCTGCAAGTCGTTGTTTTTGGCCGATGGGCGAACGGGACTCACGCAAGCCACCGGTTCACAACTGACAGCTCGTCTCTAAACCACACTTTGAAAAGACTCCCAGGAGGGCAGACCACCTGACATCAGAAAACACCAATCCAGGGTTAACCCTAGTATCCTAATCGGGTAATCTGCACCGAAAGTGACATCACCCTCAACTGGCGGATGCCGGGGCAACTCTCGAGGGGCCAACGGAATAATCTGTGCACTGAGCGCCAACTCCGCTGAGCACCCAATAGCCTACTAAATTTATCTGGTATTTCCTTTTTTGCACGAAGTGAATGAAAGGGCGAAATGCAGGGGTAAGTTAAGTTGTTGATTTATATAGTGCATCTTTCCGATTTTGCAGACGGAAATGCAAAAGCACGAAATAGGGTTACTTCTCGGCGCGTTTTGCGGGGGCGCGTTTCGAGGCCATTTCCCCCTTCAAAAGCACGCTTGCATACCGGGCCACGCTGAAGCTCATGGTGCCCCGAAAGTTGATGTGCCCGAAGTGGACGGGGCCGATTCGGCGCAAGATGCTGTCGTCAATGCGCTGCCCGCTGGACTTCAGACGATCCACGGTTTCCTGCAGTTTCATCGTGTTCCAGCCGATCACGACGTTCGTCAAGAGCGCATGTGATCCCGAAATCGACTTGAGTTCATCGCGGCGGCGGCCTCTTTCGGCGGTGATTCGGCCGTAGTAGATGGCCCGCTGAAGGAGGTGCACCGACTCACCGCGGTTGAGCAAAGTGTGGATTTCCCGCCGGAAGACGTCGTTGGTGAAAAAGTCGCACAGGAACACCGATCGCAGTAGGCGGCCGTACTGGTCCAGGCAGCGGCGGACGTCGTCCCCAGCAGCTGCGCTCCCGTGGCGGGTCAACGCCCAAGCGACGCTTACGCGACCAGACTTGATTGAGGCAATGAGGCGCATGGTCTGATCCCAGCCTTCCCGCATGGCTTTTTCGGTGATGGCCGGTATGGCGACTCTCTCAAGTGCCTCCGACACCTTGATCGAGCGGGGCGTCCATATCTTGCGGTCGGGCAGCCCCGCCAATTGGGGACACAAGTCGAACTTCAGCAGCTTGGCCACGCTCATGCCGGAGTAGGTGTAGCCGTGGGTGTCCACCGCCAAAAGGTCGACCTTGATGCGGTCTTCGCTGGTCGAGTTGTAGGCTTCGATCCCATGCACTGCGGGCGCGTCCTGGCGCGTCAACAACACGATGGGTTGGTCAAAGATGACCGGGTAGCTACCCAGGATATGGGTGTAGATGCCCGCCGCCGCAGTCTTGCGACGGGGATCGGTGCGGGCAATGGACAGGTGGCGAGTTGCGTCGAGCGCCATCATGTCCGAGGAGGCCTTCTTCCCATCGCTCCACAGCTTGACGATCGGAAACCGCTGCTGGAATGACACCACGCTGTCGTTGGCTGAGCGCAGCCGGCCAGGCGCCTCCAGCATACGCATGGCGGCCGACACGCGACTGACGGGCACGCCGGGAATCATGGCTGCTGCCGCCTTGGCGTCGATCTCTGTGCCGTGCGCGAGCAATCCTGCATACAGCGCAATGAGTTCATCGGCGTCTTCCGGCTGGCGGCCCAGCAGCATGGTGCTGATTTGGGTCCGACTGTCGATCTCCAAAATGACGTCCGGTAGCTGGGTTGCGCCAATCAAGTCGCTCAGGCGTTGGTTCGTGTGTCGAAGCTCCGGGTCCTCCTCAGCTGCGCGTATCGCCGGTATACGCACGCACCCGTGTTCATCGATCTCAAGCAGGCCTTCTTCAAGCCCGATCTCCACATCGGCAAGGCCGGCACGCAGTAGCTCGTACTGGAGGTCAAGCGCTTTGCGCGGATCCAATTCCAGACCGTAGGCTTCGCAGAGAGCGATCTTGTCGCGTTCCCACTCGTCCTGGGGGATAAGCAAGCTCGCCTTGCTCTGATAGGTTGCGCTGTGGTTCACATACAGACTTCCGCCCCGCAGACCTTTGCTGATGCGCATCAAAGCGCAACCTTCGAAGGCTCTGAGGGCGGCCTTTCGATCCGGCACCTGAAGCAGTGGGCGCCATTTTGGTTCGACCAACGAAATGTCGAAGTCAACCGGCAGTTCCTTGGCGCCTGCAGCGCGAAGTGCCTGCAATGCCGAAACCAGCTTACCGTCGGCGTGCTCGGGATCTCCCCGCAGGTCCAGGCAGTTCATGCCATCAAGGACCGTGCGAACGCGTGCGCTCTGCTCGGTCAAGGTTTCCCTGACAACCTCAGCATGGCTGACGGGCGGACGGCCCAGCATGTCATCGGCCAGCGCCGTGATGGCTGCCAGCCGTTCATGGGCATCGCGCGCGCTGTCCGCAGCAATGTCCCGCATCGATTCAATGGAATGGCGGTACTCGATTGCGCGCTGTGCCTGTTTGGCCTGGACGCGTTTGGTGCCTGAGCGGACGATGTCGTTGGTGTGCCGGTTGTTCCGAAAAATCGCCTCGTCACTAAGCTCGCCGAGCAGGTGTTTGAGAAAGCACACGATCTCGATCGAGCGGGTACCCTCGATGCGGCGGGCGGTTTCGGAGGGCGGCCGATTGACCACGGCCTGGGCGAACGCATGGATGCGCCCAATCGAGAGCCCTTGCAGGTCCCACAGGTGCACGCCCAGTGTTTTGAGAGCATCAATGCGTGAGTTCACCCCTTTGAGGCCCTTCACCCCATGTTTGCCGGCCGATTGCTTCAACCACTCCAGCAACGAGATGCCAGGAGTCGGACTCTCTTCGTGCATGACCTTGAGCACCGCGCGAAGTCGTACTGGAGTGACCGCTGCTCGAATTGTTGCCAGGGCCAGGTTCTCGACAACCTGAAACGCAGATCGGGCCAGGTCGAGCACCACACGCTGGCCTGGCAGGACGATCCTGTTGTCGAAGAGCCATTCCTGCGCGCAGGCGAGGAGGTCATCGACGGAGGAGGCGTCGATCGCCTGCTGGGACAAGGCTGCCTGTAAGCGTGCCTCGGCGTTGGAGTCGTAGGTAGAGAAGAGGAGTTGTTCTCGAACCCAAGCCCTATGGTTGCTGATGGTCCGGTCGGCATTCGAGTACAGCGACTTGAGGGAGGCAATCGCGGTCGAGTGGATGCCCAGTTGCTCGCACAGCATTGTCAACATCGCACTCGGCATCTTGAGCGCGGCATCGGCATTCCTGCCAGTCAGCGCGAGGAACGACAGCTGCACGGCCAGTCCCAGGTGGTAGCGCTTCGCGTAGCCACTGTTCCTGATCTCCCTGATCAACTCGTCCGGTAGACGGCAGTGCAGCTGCACGTCATCCGCATTCATGCCAGACGGCAGCTTTTCGTAGCCTACGAATCTGTATCGGTAGCTCGACATCAGCGTTCTCCTTCGCTCCGGGGAACACTATAAATCGCAGCTAAGTTGTTGTCGCCAGAGGCTTATTTGGAGATGGATTCCGAAATTGCACGGAAACCGAGACTACCCCGCATAGTGTTTCTTGGACTCTGCCTGCCAACGCTCGTCCGTGAAGAACAAGCGCGCACGACCCCGAAAGCTCAGGCTGTGCTCAATCCAGACCGAGCCATTGCGCACCGCGCGGCGCAGGGCAAACAGGGTGGCCACCTCCAACGCCTGAAACGCCCGTTCCCGGTCTGGGCTGGAGATCGAAACCTGCCAGATCATTCCCAGACTTGGTGCCACCACTTCAACTGGCAGCTTTCTGGATCCTTTGAGATATAAAGCTTGCAGCTTGGCAAGGTACTCGATGGCAGGATGCTCGCCGGTGGCCTGCCAGGGCAGCTTTGCAATGGCGACGAGCAACGACCGCACGGGGCGAATTCCATCAATCAATCCCTCGCGGACCAGGGAGGCCCTGCTCGGTGGTTTGCGTTTCTGGGTTTCGGTGATCAAGGCTTCAAGACGGGCACGCAACTCAGCATCTGGCACCGCACCTTGCGCGCTCAAGGCAACAAGTTCGCCGAGCAGCGTTTTGTACATTGCGGCCCAATTGACGGTAGCGGGGACATCGGCGGCAGCCTGACGCCACAGATCGGCGATCCGGCGCTGCACCATAAGGATCAACTGGTCTGTGGTGGTGAACAGGCAATACCGAAGAAAGCATGCGACCTCCACGGTGCGCGCTGGCTCTTTGATCTTGGCTCCGGCTGAGGGCGGCCTGGAGACAAGTCGGCGCGCGTAGCGGCGCAAGATGAGATCGGGGATGTCTGCCAGGTGCTTATGAACGTCCAGCGTGTAAAGCAGGTCGATGCGCTCCAGTACCTCGCTGATTTGGCGGGTTGAGTGTTTCGCCGGTGCAGCCCATAGCCAACTCTGCTGGGTTTGTCCATCTGGGCGCAGCTCTGAAACTGAGGCTCGCCAGCGATCAAGTGTTGCTGGATCAACGCTGGCGGCGATGGCGGTGCCTGTTTCAACTTCAAGCTGGGCAAGTGCCGCCGCAATCAGTGTCCGAATTGCCCGCTCGTGCACGATCACCAGCTTGTTCTTGTACAGCCATTGACGCGCCCGCACGAGTAGCTGATCGCGGTCGGCGCAGCGCGCCACTTCGTCGCGCAGTTCACGTACCAGTGAGCGGCGCTGGTGCTCGCTCATCCACTGGAATCCAAGGACCGTGCAGGCTACTTGTTGGTGATCGAATAGCGTGCGCCCGCGTTCATACATGGCTCTCAGCGAGGCGACTTCTGGTGCTGCAATGCCAAGCTCGTTGCCAAGGTGGCGCCACAAGGCTACTGGAATTACCCGAAAGGCACCGAGCAAACGCCCACTCATGCGCAGGAAACCAATATGGAGCGCCAGACCAAGCTTGTGGGAATCACCTCGGCGTGCATTGATTGCGTCGCGCTCGGCACCATCGAAGGTGAAAAATGCCTTCATCTCGAAGTCGCTGATATCGCGGGGGAGCCCACGCATCCCCAAAAACGTTGTGTGCCAACCCTGCATCGTGAACCTCAAAAGTGGGAGGCCACCATACCCGTTTACAAAGCGAACAGGAAAGTCAATGAAATCAACGGTCTACCCAGACCACCCCCGCGCCAGTGCTAGCTTTGCGTACCGTCACTTATTGCACTGAAAACGAGGAGACCCCGATCATCTCGAACGCGATCGGCACAACACCGTTCGCAGCCGCAATGCGCGACTGGCCGCGCTGCGCTCGTTCCTGAAGTTCGCGGCCCGGCGAGACGTGACGGCACTTCACGTCGTCGAGCATGCGCTCGGCGTGCCGATGAAGCGCTTCGAGCGGCCGATGTTCGAGTTCCTGACACGCGAGGAGATGCTGGCCGTGATCGGCGCGCCAGGAGCGGATTGGGTGGGCCAGCGAGACAAGCTGCTGCTGGCCCTGCTGTACAACACCGGTGCCCGCGTGTCGGAGGCAATCGGCGTAAAAGTGGGCGACGTCGTGCTGGCACCCGCCGCCTGTGTGCATCTGCATGGCAAGGGACGCAAGCAGCGGTCGGTGCCGCTCTGGCGATCGACGGTCAAGGTGATCCGCGCCTGGCTGAAGTTCAACCCGGACCTGACTTCCACGTCGGCGCTGCTGCCAAACCGTGGCGGACAGGCGATGACGCGGTCCAACGTGACGCAGCGCCTGGCATTGGCCGTCAAGACCGCGGCGCTCACGACGCCGAGCCTGGACGGGAGAACGATCTCTCCGCACTGCCTGAGGCATTCGACGGCCATGCACCTTCTGCAGTCGGGCGTGGACGTCACCGTGATCGCACTGTGGCTTGGACACGAGAGTCCGGCGACGACACACCAGTATGTAGAGGCCGATCTCGCCATGAAGGAAAAGGCACTGGCCAGGCTTCAGGATCCCAATGTGGTCCCACAGCGGTTCCGGGCAGACGACGATCTGTTGAAGTTCCTCAAGACCTTGTGATTACGTGCAGTTCAAAGACGCGACCGCAGCCCTCTTGCGAGGGCAGCGACGCCGCGCTGCCGGACTAACTGTGCATAACTGCGTGCTGTGCATAACGCTGCTTATGGAGAACTCTCCATAAGCAGCGGTTGCTGCCGTTCGAGTTTTCAACGTGAATGCCCTTGGCGTGCCGGATTGCGATCACTCCTATTCATGCATCGTGGTAATGCGCAGAGACAGGTTTCAGGCGCGCAGTTGACATTGCTAGAGAGTTGACAACAGCGTGCAGAGATCTGCAAGCTCGACGAGCAAGACTGCAGCAGCATCAAGCATGGTGCGATCAATCACCTGGGCGTGTCGCCAGCGTTGATGGCTTACCGCGAGCACAAGGCCATGCTGGGCAAGACTTAGGCCGGCGAGAAGTTCCCGGCGGTTGTGATGATGGGGGCTGGCTGGATGGTGGTCCCCGACATCAAACCAGGCAAGTGATGGTGAGTGGCTGACCCGCCCTGGGTCAGCCACTCAGTCGGGATCGCTGTTTGCAGGTGATCCCGTCCTTTTTGTCAGTTGGCGCAACAGCGCTGTGGCCAACCAGCCATCACTTTGATCCACCCGAAGCCTTGGCCACGTAGGCCGCCAGGGCGGCAATTTGCGCATCACTGAGTTTGCCGTTGTAGGACGGCATCTGCCCAATGCCGTTGCGCAGCGCGGTGGCCACGCGCTTGGCATCGGGCTTGAGCTCGTCCAGGCTGGGGCCCACGGCGCCTTCGGCTCCCGCGTCCTTGAGCGCATGGCACAGGGCGCAGGCAGGCACCGCGCCTTGGCCGAACAACACCTTGCCTTGTTGAAGTTGCGCGGCATCGTCGGCGGCGTGCACGGGCAGCACTGTGAATGCCAACGACCACAGGGCAGCGACCAACGCGTGTTTTTGGATTGTGCGCTTCATGCCACGCTCACTTTCACGGCGTGGTCGGCCCAGCTGGTGTTGTTGTAGCCGCCCGCGTTTTCCATGCGTTGTTCGGGCTGCACGTTGCCTGCGGTGTCGGTGGCTCGGCTCGCCAGGGTGAACTGGCCCGCCGGCAGGCGCGCCGCAAAAACAAACTGCCGCCACGCAAAGCGGCCGAGGTCGGGCCCCACCATGCGCGCGAGCTGCCAGGTTTTTCCGCCGTCCAGAGAAACCTCGACCTTGGCCACCGCGTTCATGCCGCCAAACGCCACGCCATGGATCTGTGTGTCACCCGCTTTAAGCGGGGCGCCGTCCGTGCCGGGACCGTTGATCCACGACTTCACCGTCATTTCCTGCACCGATGGCTGCGACGGGTCGCCCTTCGCGCCGGGCGGTGAAATGCGGTAGCCGTGCGACATGATGCGTGCGTCGGTCTCCTGAGCGGTGAAGGCCAGGCGTTTGACGTACTTGATGTTGTTCACGCCCGTGTAACCCGGCACGATCAAGCGCAGTGGGCCGCCGTGGGCCAGCGAAATCGGCACACCGTTCATTTCCCAGGCCAGCAGGGCATCGGCGAGTGCGGCAGCAGGCACCGAGCGTTCCACGATCACGCTCTTGGGGTCCAGTCCATCGGGGAGTTTTTCGCCGCCTGTGCCGGTGAGGTAGGCCATGCCGGCCTCCACGCCGCCCAGGGCATCCACCACCCAGCGCACCGGCACACCGCTCCACACCACACAGCCTGCTGCGCCCACTTGCCAAGGCGTTCCACTGGGCTTGTTGGGGAAGTAGCCGCGTCCGTTGCCAGAGCATTGCAACACCATCGCCGTGGTCTCGATGCCTATGCGCTTGAGGTCGCCCAGCGTGAGTTTGCGCGGGTTCTTCACCCCCTCGATGTTGATCTCCCAGGCATCGCGGTTGCCCAGGATCGAGGCGTCGGGCGCGGGCAGGTTGTTGCGGATGTAGAGCTGCTCGGACGGCGTGATTACGCTGGTGCCGAACACACTGCGCTTGGTCTCAATGGTGGTGCTGCTGTGCACGATCAGGCTGGCCGGGTCCTTCCAGCCCACGTACGCTGGCAGAGGCTTGGCAGCACCGGCCAAGGCGACGGGCGCGGTCTCACCAGCAGCGGCTGCGGTGCGGCCAAAGCTGGCCAGACCAACGGCAGCCAAAGCAGCGCCGCTGCCGGCCAGCAGGTGGCGCCGGGGGAGCGAGGTGGGTTGTTGGTTCATTTCTGGGGTCTCCGGTGGTTGGGCGTCGTGCGCCGGTTGGGGTGAAAGGGGTGAGCGGTTGATTCGTTGACAGGGACGCGGTGCCTCAGCCTGGCCCGGACACGGGAGGTGCCTGCAGTGCCGTCTGCGCGACCGCCAGTGCCTTCTTTTTCTGGGCCACCAGCAACAAGGGCTTGCCCTCGCGCGAGCGGATCACCTTCCAGTGCACGTTGCTCCACCAGCCGCTGGCCTCGCGCAGGTCCACAGACTGGTCAAAGGCATACACCGTCACCATGCCGCCCTTCTCGAAGAACGTGGTGAGGTGGTAAGCGAGGTGACCTTCGATATCGCATGGCCGCATGAGTTGGGGAAACCCGGGCACCACGTTGGCGTCCCGCATGCCCAGGTGCATGAGCAACTGGCGCTGCTCCATGAAACTGCCCCGCAAGCTGCGCTCGTGGTATTCGTGGTCGATCGCGTCGCGCACCATCGCTGGCGGTCGCACGGCGAGCACCCCGCCGCTGGTGCCACCGGCCAGCAAAAGCGCAGCCAGAAAACGCTGCAAGCCGCGTCGCGCCAGCAGCGGCTGCGGCTTTCGGTACAGGTGTGCCGGTGCGTCGCTGGCCTCGAAGGCGATCGCCAACTCGGCGCGCGCGCGCAAATCGAATTCGCTGTCGGGCAGGAAAGGCGCGTCGGTATCGGGGCTCATGTCTTGGTCCTGCGAAACGGGGTAACGTTGACATCGGCCTTGGGTGTCGCAGGTACCCCCATGGCCAGCTTCAAAGCGTCGCGCGCACGGGCTAGGCGCGACAACACCGTGCCGGGCGCGATCTCCAGCGCCTCGGCCATCTGGGCGGTGGGCATGTCGTCGAAATAAAACAGCACCAGCACCTCGCGGTGGATGGGCGCCAGGCGCGCGAGCGCCTTGACGACATCGAGTTTGTCGTCCAGCCCCGCGTCGGGCGCCGCTTGCTCGGGCTGCTCTTCATCGTCCAGCGACTGCATGCTGGGTGCGGCCTGGCGAAAGGCGGCGCGGCGCATGATCTGAAAGAGCCAAGCCCGTGCCAGCGCAGCGTCGCGCAGTTGCTCCCGGTGCTTCCAGGCGTTGGCAAAACAGTCTTGCACCACGTCTTCGGCAATGGCGCGCGAACCAGTGAGCGCCCACGCACTGCGCAGCAAAAAAAGGTAGTGCTCACGCACCCATTGGTTATAGCGGGACTCGGCAGACTGGAACAGCATGGTGATCAAGAGCGCTGCGTGGCTTGGTTCATTCCGTGGCGCTCATCGGTACTTTCCCTAGGGCTGTCGATCAAGGCCCCCGCGTCCCACCCAGCGACGGAAATTCCGCTTCCGCACCTTTGGCTGTGCGCTGCTGCAGGGTGTGCAGTCGGCGTTGCATGCTCTGGATCTCCACCGTCTGCCCGGCAATGATTTCCTCGGCCAACTGCCGGGTGACAGGATCGCGCCCATGCTGCAACACCAGCCGCGCCATATCCACAGCGCCGGCGTGGTGCGGAATCATCATCGCCAGAAAGTCCTGGTCGGCCTGGCCTGCGTAGCCCGGGCTGTGCATGGCCTGCATCATGCGGGCCATCGATTCGTCCATATCCCGCTGGAATGCGCTGGTGTGCGCGGCGCTGGCGCCGTGGCTGGTGTGCGCGCCGCTCATGCCGTCTGGCCCTTCTCGCCCACACGCACGTAGACGAGGTTGATGCTCTTTTTGTTGCGCAGCGCGCCAGAGGGCAGCGTCAGATTGCCCAGGGGGATCTGCGCAATGAAGGTCGGGCGCAGCGGGTCGCTCACATCAAATGCACTGCACACGGTCTGGCCCGCGTTGGGCGTGCCGGGCAGCTCGTCCTGTTCGTGGGCCACATACAGCAGCGTGTTCTCGGGGTTGGTCCACAACCCGTGCGACTCGCGGCCACGGCTGGAGAAGGTGCCCACCACCTTGCGCTGTCCGCCCGGAGCGCTGCGGTCGATGATGGCGATCGGGCTCGACGCCACGCCGCCGGGGCCACCATCGTCGATGCGCGCCAGGCTGGCATAGACCACGCTGCCGCGCGCATTGCGCACGAACTCAACGTGGTTGGGCCGAGCGCCCATGCCGAGTGGCACGGTGTCGATCAGGTCGAAGCCACCCTGCGTCGAGCGGCAAGACACCGCATCAGCCAGCTTGTGCGAGAACCACACCTCGGCACCGTCGGGTGTGGTCTTCATGAAGGGCGTGAAGCCGGGTTTGTCCTGTGCGCTGATGTCCAGCGTGGTCAGCCGCTGCGGTTGGCTGTGGCCATCCGCGCCGGGGTTGACGCGGAACACGTCGATCTTCGACACCTTCTGGCTGGCCACAAAGGCCAACGTACCCTCACGGTTGAACCACACCTGCGCCGGGCCGCTCAGTGTGGGCAGGTATTGGCGAACCGCGCTGGAGCCCGGGCTGTCGGCCCCCTTGAGCTGGCGAACGGCACGATCGACGCCGACGATGGCAATACGGTCTTCACCGCGCAGCGTGACCCACAGCTCGCGGCCGTTGCGCGTGAAAGTGGGCTCGTGCGGTTCGCGGCCCAGCAGCAGGCCACTACTCAGGCGCTCGGGGTTGGTGGTGGGCCCAGACGCAGGGTTGGGTGTGTTGCCGATCACGCGGCGCTGCTCGGCGTCGATCAGATAAATGTTGCTGGAGCCGCGCCCGCTGGTGGCCAGCAGCCGGCCGTCGGGCGACGGCACCGCGCCGTGGGCGTCGATGCAGCCGTGGTACAGCGGCTTGTGGATCATCGCCGCGTGTGTCGGCGCCACGCCGGCGGTGACGTAGCGAAATGGAGGCCGCGGGTCTTCGTCGAAGCTGGTCAGGTTGATCGTGCTCTCGACGGTGTTCGTCTTCGGATCGATGACGACCAGCGTGTTGGAGTCTTCATTGGTGATGAAGACGCGGTCGCGCGGGTCGATGCCGGTGGCTGCGGCTCCCGCTGAAGCGCCGGACGGGGCCTGGGCATGTGCTGCGGGCAGCGCGCTGGCTGCCGCGGCGGCCAGGGTGTACTTGAGAATGTCGCGGCGTTGGGTGGTCATGTGTGCTTTCTGAGTTGGTGTGGAGAGTGATCGCTTGGGTCGTGGGCCGGGAGCCGCCGATGAACCACTGCCCAGCGCTTGCTTCAGGTCAAGAGCGCGGCTCGGGCCGTTTCATTCCCTGGGCATGCCGACAGCGCGTCGCGCCGACGCCGCCCTGGCCTTCAGCGCGGGGTGCCAAGATGCCGATAGACCTCGGCCGACACCTGCGCCAGCACGCTGCGGTCGGCGTCGGACGACAGGGCGTAGCCGAAGGGACCGTCGACCCAGTAGAAGACATTGACCACACCTTCGCGTGCGAAGCGGAAGGCCGTGTCTGTGTTCTTCACGCTGGCCTGCAGTGCCTTGTCCGGCCCCGCGGCACTGCCCACGTCGGCGACATCGTTGGATACGTACAGCGTCAGTTTGCTGCCGAGCTCGTTGCGGTACATGAACTGCGCCACCGGCCCCTGGCCGCCCGGCAACAGGCGCCCGCCTTCCAGCGTATAGCCCTGGGCCTGCAGGTACGGCGGCTTCATCGGCGCGCCCATGCGCTTGGACAGCCAGGCCACGAGCTGGTCTTCGTGCGCCGCGTCCACCTCGACCGGGCGGCGCGGGTCGGGACTGTATACCGCGTGAGCCACCGCCGCGCGCTGCGCGAAGCCGCCCGCTGACGCCAGCGTCAGGCCGCGCTCGGCGGGTGCCGCGGCGGCCATGCGGCCGGCATCGTCGCCCCCCGCGGGCAGGCCGCCCCGCAAGCCCCAGCCTGTGGCGCCGCTGATGACGGCGATGGCGATCCCAGCGGCCAGGCGCTGGAGGTACCAAGGCGTCTGCGGCACGGCGCGCGGGCGCGCCGATTTCAGCAGGCGCTGCGGCGGCTGTTCATCCAGCACGGGATCGAACAAGGCGTGCAGTTCGCGCTTATGCGCCCGGTAGGCCTCCAAGCGCTGCGCGTCTTCAGGGCGTGCGGCCAGATAAGCGGCGATCTCGACCTGGCGCTCAGCGGGCAGGCGGCCATCAACGAACGCATGCAGGTCGGCCTCGGTGACCGGGGGAATGGACGGTGGCGGACGGTCGGTATTCATGGGTTGCTTCGCAATACATTCATTTGACGACTTTCAGCCGCACCGGTTCTGCGCGGCCTTCCATCAGGCCGCGCAGGCGCTCACGGCCTCGCGACAGGCGCGACATCACGGTGCCGATGGGGATACCCAGGGCCTGCGCCACATCGGCATAGGCCATGTCTTCCAGCGTCACCAGAAGAAGCACTTCCTTCTGCTCGACGGGCAGCAAGTCCAGTGCAGCCTGCAGATCCAGTACAGCCAGCCTGTCGGTTTGTGTCGGCGCCACCGGCACTTCGGGCGTGTCGTCGTCCATGGTCACGGTGTGCAGCCTGGGACGGCGCACGCCATCGACGTGCAGGTTGTGCATGATGCTGAAGAGCCAGGCGCGCATGTCGGCCACGCCGCCCCACAGGTTCGACTTGGCCCAGGCCCGCTCCAGCGTGTCCTGCACCAAATCGTCGGCGTCGTCACGGTTGTTCACCAGTGCGCGCGAATAGCGGCGCAGGCGCGGCACCCAGCTCAGCAGGCTTGCGTCGTCTTGCATCGGGGGGTCGTGGCCTGAGGGTCTGGACGGAAGTCGACAGCAAATGTCATTCCTTGATGATGTGCCAGACGTCTTTGAAGTTGTCGCCGGCGCGGTCGCCGGGCTTCTGGTCGGCCTGGTAGGTGTACACCGGCTTGCCCTTGTAGGCCCACTGGCGCGCACCGTCGTCGCGCATGACGATCGTGTATGCACCGGCGGGTTGGTCGCTGGCGGCGGCCATCGCGGGCGGCCACAGCGCGGCGCAGCCGCCGTTGCAGGTGCTCTTGCCGCTGCCTGCCACGTCCTTGTCGAAGGTGTAGAGCGTCATGCCCTTGGCGTCGACCAGCGCGCCGTTGGCGAGCTTGGCCGGCGCGTCGGCAGCCATAGCGCCGGTGAGTGGTGCCGCGAAGGAAGCCGCTGTGATCAGCAGCGCGGCCAGAGTCGAAAGGTGCTTCATGGGGTTGTCCTTTAGGGTCTGGTGGAGAGTAGCCACGCTGCGTGCCGTTCAGTAAGCCGCAGCCACCGCCAGCTTGGGGTCGATCTGCCAGGTTTCACTGACGATCTTGCCTTCACGGAACGTCAGCACGTAGCGCACCTTGATGGGCATCTTGCCTTCGAAGACGACGTTGGCCGAGACGGTGGCGCCCTTGGGGTTGGCCGATTCTTCAATCTGGCCGACTGTGAGCTTCAGTGGGCCGACGGCCTTGCCGAACTTCTCCCAGGTGCCGCGAATGGCATCGGTGGTGGCATAGGTGCCGTCGAGTGGGCCGCCTACCCAGTTCAGCTGGGCCTGGTCGGCATAGGCACGCATGACGATCTGGGTGTCGCCCGAGGCGATGGCCTGGAAGTGCGTGCGGGCGTCGTCGCTGGGGGCGGCGAAGGCGCTGCCGGAGGCGAGCGTCAGGGCGGTGGCGGCGAAAGCGAAAGTCTTGAACATTGTGGGCTCCGATGAAGGGTTGGTGTGAAGTGAAGGGGGGTGAGTGCTGGACGAAGGGTCCGATAGGTCCCGACAAAAGAGCAGACGGCGTCGGCATGCGGTCTATTCCAGAGCGTGCAAAGAAATTTAGGGTCAGGGCCCTGGGCCGTGAATTCGAGGCTTCAGCCCAGCAGGGCCGGCACCCAGCGGTTGATGAGCGCGCCTCCGACGATGAGCCAGCCGAACAAGATCAACGCCAGCAGCAGCGGCTTGGCCCCGGCCTTGCGAATGGCGCCGATGTGCGTGGCCAGGCCGAGCGCAGCCATCGCCATCGCCAGCAGCGCGGTGTCAATCTCGATCGTCACTGCCACCACCGACGCCGGCAGCCATTGCAGCGAATTGAGCAACACAACCGCGACGAAGCCGAAGGCGAACCAGGGCACAGCGAGTTGACCCTTGGCGTGAGCAGGGGTCTCCTCGTTTTCAGTGCAATAAGTGACGGTACGAAAAGCTAGCACTGGCGCGGAGGTGGTGTTGGTAGATCGTTGATTTCATTGACTTTCCTGTTCACTTTCAAATCTGCGATTCGTGGCGTCAAACCGTGGTCGGTTTCATCCATTGGTGCCAGTTATCGATGCATTTGGCCGCGAAGGCAGGATTTGGTCAGCATAGCGGTCAACCGGGAAGCGAAACACACCCCGCAAGTTGATGCTCTCCAGCCTGGTGGGCGCAATCTTCCCGATCAGTTCCGGTGGAATGACCTGGCGGCGGTTCGACCAGCGATCCAGGACCGCCTGCATCTGTGAGGTATTCCACGCCATCACGATGTTGGCCATCAGGCTCAACGCATCGGCCACAGCCTGCATTTCATCGACACGTTTGGCCTGCGCCGGGCTGATCCGGCCGGTATAAATGGCGCGCTTGAGGGCGTTAACAGCCTCGCCCCGATTGAGCACCCGGCGCAACTCGTTCCTGAAAGCGTCCTTGACAAAGTAGTCAGCCAAAAACGCCGTACGCAGCAACCGCCCCAATTGCACGCCAGCCTCATAGATTGGATCGCCCTGGGCGGCAGAACCGAACCGCGCAAGAGCTGCCACCGCACTGGCATGTCCGCTCATGACCGAGGCTGCCAGGTGCACCAGACTATCCCAATGCTTTTCGATCAAAGCGACGTCGACATTGGCTTCGCACACCGCAGCGATTTCTGCGGGCACTTTGGTGCCGCGTGGCACAAAGAGGTGGCGCTGTTTGAGTTCCTTCAACCGCGGGCAAAGATCAAAACCAAGCAAACGGGCATGTGACATGGCAAAGTCGGTGTAGCCATGGGTATCCACAGCAAGCTGGCTGGTCTCCAGCTTTTCTTGGCGGATGACACCTTCAATGGCCACGCTCGCCTGGCGCTCATTGAGCACAAAGGGCTGCGCATGGAAGATGCCCCACCGGTCTTTTACATGGGAGTAGATTCCAATGGAAGGTGTGTTGCGCCGAGGATCAAGCCGGGCTTGCCACACCCGTTTGGTGGTCTCCATGCTCATCATGTCAGAAGATGCCAAATCGGACCGCCCCCAGGTGGCGGCAATCGGGTGTCGCTGCATGAATTCCAGCACAGCCTGGCAGGCCTGGCTCAGACGCCGTTCGTCCCGCGCCCAGCGCATGGCCTGGCGAATGCTGGTGGCAGACAATTGCGGAATCATGCGCGCGCATTCGACCGCAGTCAGACTGGTGCCGTGGGCCATGATGCCGGCATAGACCATCAGCAGCTCGTCGGTAGAGCGCGGCTCACGTCCGAGCATGATCCAGCTAAAGCGCACCTGGGCGTCAACGGCCAGAATCACTTCCGGCAATTGAACCTCACCGATGCGGTGATCCAAAGCCGCGCGCAGCTTGGTCACTTCTGGGTCTTCGTCCTCTGCGGGCAATGGCGACAAATGGAGTTCATCATCCACGCGCAGTACGCCACTGCGGGCTGCAGCGGCCACCGCATCGACACCGGCAGTTACTCTGGCCAGCAAAGGCTTCAAGAAAGTGGCAGCCTTGCTGGGTAACGATAGACGGGCATAGTGTTTCTTGGACTCTGCCTGCCAACGCTCGTCCGTGAAGAACAAGCGCGCACGACCCCGAAAGCTCAGGCTGTGCTCAATCCAGACCGAGCCATTGCGCACCGCGCGGCGCAGGGCAAACAGGGTGGCCACCTCCAACGCCTGAAACGCCCGTTCCCGGTCTGGGCTGGAGATCGAAACCTGCCAGATCATTCCCAGACTTGGTGCCACCACTTCAACTGGCAGCTTTCTGGATCCTTTGAGATATAAAGCTTGCAGCTTGGCAAGGTACTCGATGGCAGGATGCTCGCCGGTGGCCTGCCAGGGCAGCTTTGCAATGGCGACGAGCAACGACCGCACGGGGCGAATTCCATCAATCAATCCCTCGCGGACCAGGGAGGCCCTGCTCGGTGGTTTGCGTTTCTGGGTTTCGGTGATCAAGGCTTCAAGACGGGCACGCAACTCAGCATCTGGCACCGCACCTTGCGCGCTCAAGGCAACAAGTTCGCCGAGCAGCGTTTTGTACATTGCGGCCCAATTGACGGTAGCGGGGACATCGGCGGCAGCCTGACGCCACAGATCGGCGATCCGGCGCTGCACCATAAGGATCAACTGGTCTGTGGTGGTGAACAGGCAATACCGAAGAAAGCATGCGACCTCCACGGTGCGCGCTGGCTCTTTGATCTTGGCTCCGGCTGAGGGCGGCCTGGAGACAAGTCGGCGCGCGTAGCGGCGCAAGATGAGATCGGGGATGTCTGCCAGGTGCTTATGAACGTCCAGCGTGTAAAGCAGGTCGATGCGCTCCAGTACCTCGCTGATTTGGCGGGTTGAGTGTTTCGCCGGTGCAGCCCATAGCCAACTCTGCTGGGTTTGTCCATCTGGGCGCAGCTCTGAAACTGAGGCTCGCCAGCGATCAAGTGTTGCTGGATCAACGCTGGCGGCGATGGCGGTGCCTGTTTCAACTTCAAGCTGGGCAAGTGCCGCCGCAATCAGTGTCCGAATTGCCCGCTCGTGCACGATCACCAGCTTGTTCTTGTACAGCCATTGACGCGCCCGCACGAGTAGCTGATCGCGGTCGGCGCAGCGCGCCACTTCGTCGCGCAGTTCACGTACCAGTGAGCGGCGCTGGTGCTCGCTCATCCACTGGAATCCAAGGACCGTGCAGGCTACTTGTTGGTGATCGAATAGCGTGCGCCCGCGTTCATACATGGCTCTCAGCGAGGCGACTTCTGGTGCTGCAATGCCAAGCTCGTTGCCAAGGTGGCGCCACAAGGCTACTGGAATTACCCGAAAGGCACCGAGCAAACGCCCACTCATGCGCAGGAAACCAATATGGAGCGCCAGACCAAGCTTGTGGGAATCACCTCGGCGTGCATTGATTGCGTCGCGCTCGGCACCATCGAAGGTGAAAAATGCCTTCATCTCGAAGTCGCTGATATCGCGGGGGAGCCCACGCATCCCCAAAAACGTTGTGTGCCAACCCTGCATCGTGAACCTCAAAAGTGGGAGGCCACCATACCCGTTTACAAAGCGAACAGGAAAGTCAATGAAATCAACGGTCTACCCAGACCACCCCCGCGCCAGTGCTAGCTTTGCGTACCGTCACTTATTGCACTGAAAACGAGGAGACCCCGAATCAGCGAGGCACAGGGCTGCCGGCTGACTGCGCCAACAGCGGTACGCGAAGCGCAAGGGCACGCTTTTTTCTGTTTTTGACAGATCCCGGGGTTTCTGTGCCAACGTCGAAGGTTTTTTCCGCAGTTGCCACGCCGCCTGTTTAGATTCCTCGGCCTCCCCGGAAACCCGCTGCAACCCCAACTGGCAATCAACCCCGGTAGTAGAGACGCAGACGCGCGTCGCGTTCTTCAGGGGACTCGCTCCGCAATTCGTTGATTACTTGCTCACGCGTCTTGCCTGGACCTGCCGCATCAGGTGTGCGAAGCGGGAAGTTGCTTTGGCCGTAAGAAAGTCGTCCTTGCTGCATAGCAGCCTTAGTTTCGGCGATGACTTGCTCTCGCGTCTTCTCGCTCTTGAAATGTTCCGGGTGAACGATGAAGCCCTTTTCGTTGTTGGCGGGATGCTCGTACGCTGCCGAAGCAATCCCTGGAAGGCCCAAGGTAACCACTGCGGCCGCGGCGGCAATCATGGAAGAAAGGGAAAGACGTTGTTTGATCATGGT
>NZ_CP021650.1 GCF_002176815.1 Acidovorax sp. T1
GGAAAGTCAATGAAATCAACGGTCTACCCAGACCACCCCCGCGCCAGTGCTAGCTTTGCGTACCGTCACTTATTGCACTGAAAACGAGGAGACCCCGAGCGAGGCGAAAAAAAACCGCCTCGGGGTGTCCGAGGCGGCAAGTCTGCATGCGGTTCAGGGAGGAAGAAACCGCGCCGGCGATCAGGGAGGAAAACCGCGCGGCCTGATGTGCAGCTCGGCCACTTTAGCCGGATTTTTCGACTTATCCGATGCGAGCGGCCCGCCGTGGGCGCTGCTCGATCTGCTGTTGCTTTTTCTCGACGTGCTTCTGCTCCTGGTGCTGCTGCTCGTCGCGCTGCACCTGGCTGATGGCCGCGCCGATCTGCCGCTTCACGCCCTCGATGCCCAGCTCGCTCTTGTGCGCCAAGTCGTTGAAGTCGGTGTGCTGCTTCATCGTGGACAGCGCCGCGATCTGCGCGCCGCTCAACATCGACGCCTTGAGCTTGGCCGCCTCGTCGCCGGCCAGCTCGACCTTGCCGGCGGCGGCGTCGGCAAGGCGCTGCTCGGCGCGCAGGTGGGTCTTGAAGCTGTCGGGCGTGATGGCGGGCAAGTCGCGCGGGTAGGTGTTCTCGGCCGGCGCGAAGATCGGGAAGATCGCCTTGCCGCCCACGGCCTGGGCGGCCGCCTCGGCCTTCTCCCGGCCGGGGTTGTTGCCGTGGGTCATGACCAGGTGCCGGTCGTCGTCGCCGGCGATGATGACCGGCTTGTCCGGGAACTTGGCGTGCAGCGCCTTCGCCACGGCCTCAAGGTTGCCGCTGTCGAAGGCGGCGACCGTGGCGTGGCCCACGGCCTCGGCCACCTGGGCCGCCGTGGCGTAGCCCTCCGAGATCACCAGCGCCGGCGCGGCCGCCAGGGCGTCCATGCCGCCGACCGGGTGGAAGCATCCTTCCTTCTTCGAGTCCTTGGCGAACCGCTTAGTGCCGTCCTCCTGGATGTATTGCATCGTCCATTGCTTGCCCTCTGCGTCGAAGGCCGGGATGTAGGTCTTCTGGCCTTCGCGGTCGGTCATCACGCCGGCCTGCGCCTGGATGCCTTTGGCTTGCAGG
The DNA here is from genome assembly GCF_002176815.1 of Acidovorax sp. T1. Lineage (NCBI taxonomy): Bacteria > Pseudomonadati > Pseudomonadota > Betaproteobacteria > Burkholderiales > Comamonadaceae > Acidovorax > Acidovorax sp. T1. The sequence continues at coordinate 1,086 of NZ_CP021650.1, forward strand.
TAGGGCGTCGGCTGCTCGATGGGCACGAGGTCGGCCATCTGCCGACCGACGCGCTGCGCGGTGGCCTCCTGGGCCTTGTCCTGCTCGACGGCTCGCTGTGCCAGCTTCTCGGCCGCCTCGGCCTGGAGCTTGGCCTTCTCCTGGTCGCTCAAGGCGTAGCCCTTGCTCTTCCAGGTAATGTCCGTGCCGGTCTTGTTGTTGATGATCCGCCCGGCCGGGTGCCCGTCCAGGTGGCCCACGTAGAAGCCATCGAGCGCGCCCTTCTTGCCGCCCTCGACCGGCACGCGGTGCCGCTTGCCATCCATGATCGGGTGATCGCCCTGGGCGTTGCTGCCGGTGAACAGGCCGGCGCTGCGCATGGCCTCGGCGAACTCTTCCCTTGGCGTCATCGCTGGCCCTTGCTGGGCCTGCACGTTCTCGGGCTTCCAGCGTTCGAGCTTCGCCGCGTCGGCGCGCGGGCCGACATACCAGGACTTCGCGGCCTTGTCCCAAAGCGCGCCGGCGGCCTTGGCCGCGTTGCGCTGCTCGTAGGGCACGGCCAGGTACTGGCGGGCCTGCTGGGCCTGCTGCGCGGGCTTCTGCGCCTCGCCCTGGGCTTCGGGTGCCGGCTGGGCCGAACGCGGCTCTACGGCCGCTGTAGCGGCTCCCTGCGCCCATTTGGCGAAGGGAGCGGCATCGGTGCCCGGCGGCACGTACCAGGACTGTTGCTGCCGATCCCAACGCGCCCCGAGGCTCTTGGCCTCGTCCTTCTCCTTGTACGGCACGTTGATGTACTGCCGTTCGGGCTTCTCGGCCTGCGGCTGCGCCTGCTGCCGCTCGCGTTCCTGGCGCTCCAGCTCGGCCGCGCGGCGCTGCGCGTCGCTGTCGTTGAGCATGGCCGACGCCTCGGCGGTCTTGCGTGCCTCTTTAGCGGCTGAAATGTCCTCTTCGGTCGCGTTGGGGTCGCGCCGTACACGCTCTTCCTGCACGCGGGCCAGCTTGGCGGCGCGCTCGTGCTGGTTGTCGGTGCCCAGCGCATCGACCAGGTGCAGGCGCTCGGCCAGAGCCTCGGCCTGGCCCTCGGTGCGGGTGCCGGCGACGAAGGCAAAGGCGTCCTCGCCGAACTGCGCATCGGCCTTGCGCGCGTAGACCTGGAACGCCTGCGGCTCGATGCCGGCCTGGGCGGCATCGACGGTCTGGCCGTCCTGCTCGGCCACGCCGACGATGCGCAGCTCTCCGCTCCAGTCGGGCGGCAGCTCAACGCCAAGGTGTTGACGGGTCGCGTCGGCGAACGCCTGGCCGTCGATCTCGCCGGCGGCGAGCTGCCGGCGCGCGGCGGCGGCCTGCTCGATGCCCTGCACCGCGTCGGCAGGATGGGCGGCCAGCAGGGCGGCCGCCTGGTCGTTGGTCGGTGGGGTCATGTTCGCCTCCTGGTCTGCGACGGCCGCTTGCTGCTGGGTCAGCGCCGGCAGGGCCATCAACTGGTCGGGCGCGTAGTTGTTCAGCTCGTCCAGGCTGCGAACCTGGTGGGGTTCACCGTCCTGGTCGTGGAACGCAAAGATGCGCTGGCCGTCGCTCCACCTGGCTTCGGCGTCGATGCTCGACACGATCTGTTCGCCGTGCTGCTGGAGCTGCTGCGCGAGGTGGAGCTGTTCGGCCATGTTGGCGAACTCTTGCGCCAAGCCCTTGCGCTCCAGGTAGGCGTTGTCGGTGTCGGTGTGGCTCGGGTCGATGCCGAACACCGGCGACAGCCGGTCATGCGCGACCGCGTAGAACTGCTCGGGATCGGTGCCGGTGATGCTGCCCACGGTTTCGAGGCCACGGCTGCGCAAGGCGTCTTCCAGGGTGTCGCCCTGGAATGCCTGGTAGTGGCTGAAAGACACGTCCGGGTTGTCCAGGACTTCGGCAATGTCCACGGCCAGGGCCTGGGCCACGGCTTCGTCCTGGGCCTGGCTCTGCTGCTGGTCTTGCTCCTGAACCTGCTTCTGCTCGAAGGCCAGCACGTAGTCGTGAATCTTCTCGGCATCGGCGGCCGCGCGGAACACCTCCAGCGGCTCGTCTTGCAGCGCCTTGATCCACGAACCCACATAGGCGGCGTGCTGGCCCGGATCGTGGCCGATGCCCAGCTCGTCGCCGACGATCATGGAAGCGATCTCGGCGCGCAGCTCTTCCTTGGCGTACCCCTCGCTCCCGAACGGGTGCGCCAGGTCGCGGTCAAGGCGCGAAGCGTGGCCCGTCCAGTGGCCCAGCTCGTGCAGCGCGGTCGCGTAGTAGCGGTCGGAGCTGGGGAACTGGCCGCGCTCCGGCAGGGTGATGCTGTCGGTCGAAGGGCGGTAGAACGCCCGATCACCGGCGGCGTGGGTGATCGTCGCGCCCGAGGCTTTCAGGATGTGCTCGGCGCGCTCGACGGCGTTCCAAGTCTGTTCCTTCTTCGGCTGGAGCGGCGGCAGGCCGTCGATCTGCTCGCCGTTGAACACGGTCGCAAAGAACACGCGCGGCCGCTCCAGCATGACGGTTTCCTTGACCGGCTGGCCCTTCGCATCGAGGACGGGCCGGCCGCTGTCGTCCAGCTTGTCTTGCTCTTCGCTGAACTTCCAGTATTGAACCGGCGTGCCTTTCTCGCCCTTGCGAACCTGCGCGCCCACGGCGGCGGCCTGCTTGTAGGTCATCCAGCGCGCATCGCTGCGGCCCTGGGCCATCAGGTGGATGGCGTTGATCCCTTTGTACCGCTTGCCGGTGGTCGGGTTCATCGGCAGGTAGGCGTTGGGTTCGCCCGGCTCCCACGGCTTTTGCCACGGTGCGGTGCCGGCCTTGAGCTGCTCGATCAGCTTTTCGGCCACGACTTCGTGAAACGGCTTCTTCGGCTCCATGTTCTCGTCCCTTCGGAATAGCTCGTTGAACTGAGGGAAGTTCTGCTGTGTCCGGGAACGGTCGCGCAGGCCCTGGGCGACCATGCACACGATGTTGTGCAGGTCGTCGGCCTGCATGGGCCGCACGCGGGCGATGCAGGTTTCCGTGAATGACTGTTGGCCGCGCTGCTGCACCTGGTCGGCGACCTGGTGCTGGCTCGGCTCGATGCCCTCGCAGTGCAGGGCAAACACTTCCTCGGCGCGCACGTCCAGGGACTGGCCGGCATAGCGCCGGTTCACGTCATCCCATAGCGGCTTGAGGGTGGGTTCGTTGCGGGCGGCCGCCAGGCCGTCCAGCAAGGCGCGCTTCTCGCCCGGCGCGAAGGTGTTGGCCCCGTAGTGGCCTAGCACCTCGTGCCGCAGCGTCATCAGTAGGTCGCTGGCGCTCTCGACGTTCTGCAAGGGCACGTCCACGCGGCCACGGTAGGCGCGGCCGGCGTGCAGCGTCTCCTTGGGCACGTAGCCGCCCTTCATGTCGGCCGGCACCTCGGCCGCTCGCGGCCCGTACAGCTCGGCCGCGTCCTCGCGGAACTTGTAGGCCAGCTCCAGCGCGCCGGGGTAGTCGCGGACGAAAGCCCGCGTCACCCCTTGCGCCTCGGCTTTCGTGATCGGCATGGGTCAGCCCTCCGAAGCCTTGCGCGCGGCGGCCTGGGCAACCGTCTCGCCGGGCCGCAGGTCGTACAGCTCGCGGGCGTTCGTGGTGGTGATGAACGGCGGGATGTCGGCGCTCGGGCCTTCGTCGTCCAGGAATGCCGGCTCCAGCGCGCCATCGACTTCCACCAGGTCGTCGCCGCTCGCGGCGGCGTCCTGCTCGGACAGCGCGTCCTCCACGAACGCGCCCACGCGCTCGGCTTCGTCGGGGTCGAACTCGACCTGGAAGCCGGGCGTCAGCGCGTCGGCCATCTTCTCGCGCACGGCCTCGCGGCCGGCGGCGTCGTCGTCAACCGGCGGCAGGACGGCCAGCGGCTCGTCGTGGGCGGCGGTGTTGGTGGTGGTTTGCTCGTTCATGGTCGATCTCCTTCGCTGTGGTCATTCGGATGCCGGGCCGTTGCGGCCCTTGCTGTAGTCGGGCCGACCCTTGAGGTCGGGGTAGGTCTGCTTGCATGTGGGGAAGTTGCTGCAACCCCACCAGAATTGCCCCTTCTTCTTGCTCGGCCGGCGCGACAAGCCGCTGCCGCAGGCCATGCACTTGTGAAGGGATGACACCGGCGCGGCTTCCTTGCCGCCGGCGATGGTCACGGCTCCGCTGTTGGCCTTCGCCACCTGGTCGCGGATGAACGTCTCTTGCTTCGTGATGAAGGCGTCCAGGGCGGCCGTGCCCTGCTCGACGCCTTTCAGCATCCGCTCGTAGAGCGCGGTCAGCACCGGGCTTTTCACAACCTCGGGCAGCGCGTCGATGACGCTGCGGCCGAGGGTCGTGCTGATGATCTGCTTGCCTTTGACGGCCAGGAACTCGCGCCGCTTCAACTCGGAAATGATCGACGCGCGGGTGGCCGACGTGCCGATGCCGTCGCCCTCGCGCAGCATCTTCTTGTGCTCGGCATCGCTGACGAACTTGTGGATGTTCTCCATCGCGCGGATCAGCGTGCCCTCGGTAAAGCGCGCTGGCGGCTTCGTCTTGGCGTCCTTGCGGGTGGCGTCCGTGCAGGTCACGGCGTCGCCCTGGGCCATCGACGGCAGGGCCTGCGTGCCGCTGTCGTCGTCCTCGTCCTTCTCGCCTTCCTCGTCGGCCTGGCTGTACACGTCACGCCAGCCGTTGCGCGTGACTACCTTGCCGCTCGCGGCGAAGTTCTCGCCCGCGATCTCGACGCCCACGGTGGTCTGCATGTACTCGTGCAGCGGGTAGAACTGCGCCAGGTAGGCGCGCACGATCAGGTCGTAGATGTTGCGCTCGCGCTCGCTGAGGGCGGCCTTGCTGCCCTTCTGCATGGTCGGCACGATGCCGTGGTGCGCGGTGATCTTCGAGTCGTCCCACGTCTTGGACTTGATACGCGGATCGGCACCATCGACCAGGCCGGCCAGTTCGGGGTTGACGTGCTTGATCGCCTCCAGCACGCGCGGCGCGTCGGCGTGCTGCGACTCCGGCAGGTAGGCGCAGTCGGTGCGCGGGTACGAGGTCAGCTTGTGCGTCTCGTAGAGCGCCTGGCAGGTGTTCAGCACGTCCTCGGCGCTGTAGCCGAACTTGGCCGAGGCCAGTGCCGTAATGTCGGACAGGGCGAAGGCCAGCGGCTGGTTCTGCTTCTTGGCCTCCTGTTTGTACGCGGCGATGGTGCCCGGCTGGCCCTTGACGGCGGCCACCAGGGCGTCGGCGACGGCGGTATCGACAAGGCGGCCTTCGCTGTCCAGGCCGGCTTGATCCTCCTTCGCCTTCCATGCGGCGGCGAAGCTGCCGCCGGCGTGCTGCACCACCGCCCGGATGGTGTGGTACGGCACGGCCTTGAATGCCTCGATCTCGCGGTCGCGGGCGACCACGAGGGCCAGCGTCGGCGTCTGCACGCGGCCCACGGTCAGCAGGGCGCGCGAGCCGCCGCGCTGCGCGCGCAGCGTGTACGCGCGGCTGAGGTTCATGCCGATCAGCCAGTCGGCGCGCTGCCGCCCGCGTGCAGCGTCGGCCCAGCCTGCATAGGTGGTGTTCTCCTTCAACGCGGCCAGGCCGCGCTTGACGGAAACGGAGTCCTGCGCGCTCACCCAAAAGCGGCGCACCGGCTTGCTGTTGCGGAAGTGCTCCAGCACTTCGTCAACCAGCAACTGGCCTTCGCGGTCGGGGTCGCCGGCGTTGACGATCTCCTTGGCCTCCTTGAGCAGCTTGCCGATCACGGCGAGCTGCTTCTTCGCGTCGTCCTTGGGCTTGAGAATCCAGCTCTCGGGGATGATGGGCAGCTCATCGACGCGCCAGACCTTCTTGCCGGACTGGCCGCGCGGCACGTCATCGGGCGTGTACTCGTCGGGGTCGGCCTGTTCGAGCATGTGCCCGAAGCACCAGGTCACTTTGTCGGTGCCGCACTCGATGAAGCCGTCGCCCTTGCCGGTCGCGCCCAGCTCGCCGGCGATGGCCTTGGCGACGGACGGCTTTTCTGCGATGAAAAGGCGCATGGTGTGTCTCCCTACCAGGTGATGACCGGACGGATCACGGTCTTGATTTGCGAACGATTGATCGGGCCGAAGTAGCGGCCGTCGAAGGATGTGGCGCTCACGTCCGACATAAGCAGCACCTCGGAATTGCCGAGCGTGTAGCTGTTGGACTGATAGCGCGGCAGCGGCCGACCGGCCTTGTCGGCCTTGATCGGCGCGCTGAGGGGCAGCAGCTCGCCGTTGACGCGCACGCCGTCATCGGCGACGGCGACGGCATCGTCTTTAGCGGCTAAAACGCGCTTCATCATGTAGCCGTAGCCGCCCTGGCAGAAGCCGGCCCCGATGTAGCCCCTCTCCTTGGCGTCATCGAACACGCCGAGCTGCGGCGGGCAGAAGAGGACGTAGGCCCCCTTCTCCACCGGCGCGCTGCTCGTCCAGTACAGGCCGACCGGAATGCTCTTGGTGGTGTTCACGCGGGCACCGGCGGCATAGCCGCCGGCGGCCAGCAGCAGGGCGGCCACGCCCGCGATGACGACGCCTGCCGCGATGCGTTTCAGGATGCGGCTCATATCGTGATGCCCTCCCCTTCCGTCTCGGCCTGTGCGACGGCGCGCAGGCGGTCGCTGACCTTGGGCGCAGGGATCGCGGCGCGTGCCGAGAACACTGGGTCTTTGAAGTACAGGGGTTGCTTGCCGTAGATCGCCGGGTAGCCCGCGACGTAGATCACCATGTCGCCGGCTTCTTCGATCTCGCCCTGGGCGTTCTTCTTTGGCCCCGGCATGCGCAGGCATTCGTCGGGCGTCAGCAAGGGCCGCTGCACTTCCTGGTAAGTGCGCGACACCTGGCCCAGCATCGCCGCCGTGCGGCGGCCGCTGGTCGTGATCTGCTCCTTCACCACGGTGGTCTGCCCGGTGAGGCGGGACAGGTGTTCGGCCGTCTCGACGCGGTTGGGCGGGTAGGCGTTCTGCACGTGGCAGTTCGACGTGATGCTTTCGTCGTGGCCGTAGCCCGTCTCGCGGCTCTTGAGCTGGTTAATGTCCTGGCAGATGAGGTAGCACTTGATGCCGTAGCCGGCCACGAAGGCCAGCGACTCTTGCATGATCTCCAGCTTCCCGAGGCTCGGGAACTCGTCCAGCATCATCAAGAGCCGGTGCTTGTAGTGCGCCACCGGCCGGCCGCCCTCGAAGTCCATCTTGTCGGCCAGCAGGCGCACGATCATGTTCACCATGACGCGCACCAGCGGCCGCAGGCGGGCCTTATCGTTGGGCTGGGTGACGATGTAGAGGCTTACCGGGTCGTCCTCGTGCATCAACTGCTTGATGCGGAAGTCCGACCGGCTGACGTTGCGGGCCACCACGGGGTCGCGGTACAGGGCCAGGTACGACTTGGCCGTGGACAGCACCGATCCGGCTTCTTCCTCGGGCCGATCCATCATGTCGCGGGCCGCCGAGCCGATGGCGTGATGGTTCTGGCCGTCTACGTGCCCGTAGGTCGCCATTTCCATCCAAAGCTCGCCAATGTCCCGGTTCGGGTCGGCCAGCATCGCATCGACGGACGGCAGCGTGGCGGTGCCGCCATCGTCCTTGGCCTTGTACAGCGCGTGCAGGATCACGCCGACCAGGAGCGCGAAGGCGGTCTTCTGCCAGTGCGAGTCCAGGCCCTTGCCGTCCGGGTCAACGATCAGCGTGGCAAGGTTCTGCACGTCACCCACCTCGTATTCGGTGCCGAGGCGGATTTCGTCCAGCGGATTCCAGCAGACGCCGCCCGAGGTGCTGGCCGGCTCGAAGCGCAGCACCTTGTTCTTGGCGTGCTTCTGCCGCCAGCCGGCGGTCAAGGCCCACAACTCGCCCTTCAAGTCGGTGATGACGCTGCTCGCGCCCCACGACAGCAGCGTGGGCACCACCAGGCCGACGCCCTTGCCCGAGCGCGTGGGCGCGTAGGTCAGCACGTGCTCGGGGCCGCTGTGCCGCAGGTAGAAGAAATTGCCGTCCTTGTCCTGCCAGCCGCCCACGTACACGCCGGTAGCCGTGGGTGCGGCCTTGCCGGTGACGATCTCCAGGACGTTGCGCTCGCGTGGCAGCAGGCCGGCCGCCTGAATGTCCTTCTTCTCGGCCCAGCGGGCCGAGCCGTGCAGGTACTCGTTCGCCTTCGAGCTGTTGGACGTGACGACCTTCGCCACGGCCACGCCCAGCAGGCCCACGGTCGAAACCAGCATCCCCATGCTGCCGGCCTTCATGATCTCGTCCGGGTACTGGCTGTACCACTTGTACGTCCAGTGCAGGATCGACCAGGGCGCGTACACGTGGCCCACGTTGGGGCCGAGGGTCGCGTGATAGGCGAACGTGTGGGCGAAGAACTGCGTCGCGGCCTGGAGGCCGCCGACCATCGAGGCCGCGCCCAGCACCGGCAGCAGCTTGCTCGGCTTCGGTTTGGCGGTTCGGACTTGCGGCCCTACCGCGTTGTTCATCTTGATCTTCATCTACTCCTTCCTTTCGACGTTTTGATGGAGCCTTTCGCGGTGATCGAGACGGCATCGCCGACCGCGATGCGCGTCAAGCGCCGGGCCGTGGCCTGGTCGATGGGCATAACCATGACCTCATCACCTCGTTTCAAGAGGGCCAGCGCCTGGCCCTCGATAGTCCTGGTGCCCTGGAACGTGAGCGCACCATCACCGGCAGTATATCGGGAATGCTTCGGTATATCGAAACCTTTTAGGCGCTTTGCCTCGCGTTCGGCGATGTACTTGTCGGCGGCGGCGACGCCCGGCGGCGTCTGGCCTACTCCTGTTCCTGGCCGAGAAATTCCCCGTCGCAGTGCGTGATCTGGTTGGGTTCCTTGCTGCTCCACGTGACGAGGAACATCACGCGGCAATAGCACTTCACTTCCGCCGGCGATGCGAACCACACCGAGTTCGGACAGTGCTCGCAAACGGTGCTGGCTTTGGGGCGGCGGTTTTCTTCCAAGGCGTCCAACGTCGGGCTTCCGGTGGACGGTGGCGGCGTGAAGGCCGGCGTCGGCGCGGTCGCCTCGGCCGGCGGCTGGCCGGCCGTCGCCTGCTCGGGCGACGGCTGCGGCTCCGGTAGCGTGCTGGTCGGCAGCGGGCCGCTGTCCAGGGCCGCCAGCGCCGCGTCCAGTTCGTCCTCGATGCTCTGGTCTTTCGGTTCGCTCATGGGTGTTCTCCTTGTTCAAAAGCGCCTGCCGCCGGCTCTCAAGAGCCGGATCGGTGAAGGTGATGGGTAGCTGGGAATCGACGGCGGCGCGGATCATCTGCGCCTTGAACTCCACCGTGCCGTTGACGGTGATGCGGTTGCCGTAGCGTTGCATCGCCAGGCGCAGGGCTTCTTGCAGCCCTTCGCGCGTGGCCTCGCGGGAGACTTGCAGGCGGTCACCGTCATCGCGCACGGCGCTCATGCCGGCGCGGAAGATGATCGTCCCCTTCTTCGTGATGTTGTCCACCGCCGGCGCGTGGCCGGGCTTCGCCTGGCCCTCGCCCCGGATGGTGTTGCCCTTGAGGCCCTGGGCCGCCTCGCGGGCGCGCAGGGCGGCCAGGGCGTCGGCGCCGCCGTGCTGCGCCTCCTTCTTGAGCCAGTCGGCCCACGTGCGCCGGCGGTGCTCGGCGTAGAGGGCCGTGCGCTCCTGCTGGAACTGCTTGTTGATCGCCTGGATTTCGCTGCGCAGGGCCTTGCTCGCCTGGGCGTACAGCAGCTTCTTGTTCGCGCGGCCCTCGCCGACCACCTTAATCGTGGCGCGGCGCAGGCGGTTCGACCTCTTGGCCGCCTCGATCAGCCGATCCTTGCGATGCCGGGCGCGCTCCAGGGCCTGGGCGCGCGCCGTGGTCAAGTTCTGCTGCTCGGCCTTGTACTTCGCGTACAGCTCCACGGTGTTGACGCGAAGGCGGATGGGGTCTTTGCGGTACTGCCGCTTCGCGGTGGTTTGCGCCTGCCGTTCGGGCGAAGCCTCGAACGGGCCAAGCCGCGCCTCCAGGCTCGGCTTGGAAAGGTCGCGGGCTACTGTGCTCGCCTTCACCATCGTTCCGTCGCCGGCCTCGAACACGAGGCCATTGGCGCGGACGCGCAGCTCCATTCCGTTGTCGCGCATGACCTGGTGCAGTTCCTGCCAGGACTGCGCGCCCTTGATCTCGTCCAGGCACTCGCGCTTGACCCAGCCGACCAGGCTTTCAACGCCGGCATGCCGCTCCATGTCGGCGGCCCGGCCCTCCGCGCCGCGCTTGCGCGGCTCGTGGTTGTCGCGCTCCAGGCCGTAGTCGCGCTCCAGGGCCGTGCAGAGTTCCGCCAGCGCCCGGTGCGGGTAGTACGGCTCGTGCATCGTGTGCCGCGTCGGGTGAATCTTGTTGATGGCGATGTGGATGTGCAGGTTGTCGGTGTCGTTGTGGACGGCACTGATTCGCTGATGCTCGCCATAACCCAGCCCGACGCAGATGCGTTCCTCAATCGCGCGCAAGGTGTCGGCGCTGGGCTGCTCGCCGGCCCGGAAGCTGACGATCAGGTGGTAGGTCTTGTCGCCCTTCGCGCGGGTGTTCGTGTGCTGGGTCGCCAGCACCTCCGTGATGGCGTCCTGGATGGAACCGGCTTCGCAGTTCGTCGCCTGCACGTGGCCCAGCCGGTGGTCTTTGCTTTGGGCGTCGGTGATGTAGTTCGCCAGGCCCGCGAAGTCGCTCTTGCCAAGCGAGCGCATCGGCACGTGCTTGGCGATCATGGCCGCCCCTCCGGCTTTTTAGCCGCTAAAGAAGTCAAGGCTCGGCCCTCGGCTGAACCACGGCCTTCATGATCCGGCTCATTTCGTCCTGGGTGGCCTCGATCCGGCCCAGCAGGGCCAGGATGGTCGCCTCGCCGAACTGGAGCGTTCGCACGTCATCGGTCAGCCAGAGCTTGAGCAGGCCGCCAAGGCGGCCAAGGTCGCCGTTGACGCGCACCAGCTCGCGCACGTGCTGGTAGTCCATGACGCCCTTGATCTGGTAGCCCTGGCCCACGTCGCGCAGATAGCGCGCCACGCTGACGCCCGCCCTCTTGGCGTTCGCCTCGATCTCGTCTTTCTCTTCGGGGAACACCGGCACCCGCAGGTGCTGCCGCCGCCGGCGGCCGTGTTCCTTTTCGTCGTTCTCCATGCCTCGCCTCGTCTCTCATGCCGGCGGTAGCCGGCTGCCTCGCAGAGCAGGATGACCCGTTGAGCGCCCCCGGCGCGAATAAGGGACAGTGAAGATAGATAACCGGCTCGCCGGTTAGCTAACTTCACACATCCTGCCCGCCTTACGGCGTTAATAACACCAAGGAAAGTCTACACCAGCCATTACGATTTATCCGCAACTATCGCGCTATCAGGCCGCAAAAGCAGCAACGGATATAGCGAAACCCGCCACAATGGCCCATAATGCCGCTATCGAAGCGTGCCAATGCACGCCGATAGCGGACTTTTTGCGTTTCCGTAGCGCCGCTTAGTAGCGTTACATTTGCGATGAGAGGATTAGATGGACGAACACGATGCCAAAGACCTACCCCGAAGAGCTGGCTGAATGGGTGAAGGGACGGGAAGCCAAGAAGCCGCGCCAGGACAAGCACGTGGTCGCGTTCCTGGCCGTCAAGAGCGACGTTCAAGCGGCGCTCGATGCGGGCTATGCGATGAAAACGATCTGGGAGCACATGAAGGAAACCGGCCGGCTGCGCTGTCGGTACGAAACCTTCACCCAGCACGTGAAGCGGTACATCAAGGCCGCGCCGGTAGCTTCCCCGCCGCCTCCCGCCACTCCCCCGGACAGCCAGCCCAAGGGCGCGAAGCCCGAGCCGAAGGCCGCCCCGCCGGCCTCGGAATCCAAGAGTGAGCCGCCCAAGATCGGCGGCTTCACGTTTGATGCGACTCCAAAGAAAGAGGATTTACTGTAATGGCGAAAATTCACATGGTTCTGCAAGGCAAGGGCGGCGTCGGCAAGTCGATGATCGCGGCCACCATCGCGCAGTACAAAGCCGGCAAGGGACAGAAGCCGCTTTGCATCGACACCGATCCGGTGAACGCGACGTTCGAGGGCTACAAAGCCCTCAACGTGCGCCGGCTCAACATCATGGACGGCGACGAGATCAACACCCGGAATTTCGACGCCCTGGTCGAGATGATCGCGTCGGCCGAGGGCGACGTCATCATCGACAACGGGGCCAGCTCGTTCGTGCCGCTGTCGCACTACCTCATCAGCAACCAGGTGCCGGCGCTGCTCCAGGACATGGGCCACGAACTCGTGGTGCATACGGTCGTCACCGGCGGCCAGGCCCTGGTGGACACGGTGAGCGGCTTCGCCCAGCTCGCCAGCCAGTTCCCGGCCGAATGCCTGTTCGTGGTCTGGCTGAACCCGTATTGGGGGCCAATCGAGCACGAGGGCAAGGGGTTCGAGCAGTTGAAGGCGTACACGGCCAACAAGGGCCGTGTGTCCGCCATCATCCAGATTCCGGCGCTGAAAGAGGAAACCTACGGCCGCGACTTCGCCGAAATGCTCCAGGATCGGCGCACCTTCGATGAGGCCCTGGCCGATTCGGCGCTCACGATCATGACGCGGCAGCGGCTCAAGATCGTGAAAACCCAGCTCTTCGCCCAGCTCGAAAACGCGGCGGTGCTCTGATGGCGGCCGACGACAAGATCGAGGAGCTGATACGGGAGATCGCGGCCAAGCACGGCATCGCCGTGGGCCGCGACGATCCGATCTTGATCCTCCAGACCATCAACATGAAGCTGATGCAGGACAGCGCATCGGCCCAGCAGGAAATCTTGGACGCCTTCAAGTCGGAACTGGAGTCCATCGCCCACCGATGGGGTGATGACGCCAAGGGAAAGGCGGAAAGGACGCTCAACGCGGCGTTGGCGGCCAGCAAGGACGCCATGACGCGGGGAATGCAGGAGGGCGCGAAGGCGGCCGCCGAGGCCGTGCGGCGTGAGGTTGAGGCGGTGACGGCGCAGCTCGTCGCGCCGATCCGCGAGGCGCGGCGCGTCGCCATGATGAACATGGTCGCGGCCGGCATGGCGGTCGTGGCCGCCGGCCTGGCCCTGTGGGCCTCGCTGTAGATGGCGATGCGGGATCTCATCGTCAGAACTGGCGATGGTCGACCGCGCCGGCGGCATCGCCAGGTTCGGCGATGCTGGCCAGCTCCCGGCATCGTCGCTTGTGACGATGCTGCAGGATGATTCCGCCAGGCCCTCGGCGGGCCTCCCTCGCCAGAAATGGCGATGCTCGAGAAAAAAGCCCGGCGACCGCCGGGCTTCGTTTTTATGCGGGCCTGGCTGACAGGCCCAAGGACTGCGATCTCCCTGGCCGCTCCTGGGCCTGGGATTGCTTGCGCTCCTGCTCCTGCTTGCGCATCAGCAGCTCATGCCGGCGGGCGGCCTCGCGCATGGCATCCCAATCGGAAGCCAGCTCGGGGTTCTCGGCGCGCATCTTGCGCGTCGCCAGCTCTTCGATCTTCGGCGAGTGCAGGCCCATGCCTTCCTTGATCTCGCGGACGGCCTCCAGGCGCGCGTGAAGCGTCTGCAAGCGGGCCTGCTGCTGCGCCTGCTGGTTCTGCCAGGCTCGCTTAGAGCCGGGCAAGGAAAGCCGGCCAGGCGCGGACGCCTGGGTCTGCTGCAAGCGGGCCTGCTGCCGGTCGATCAGGTTTTCTAGCCTGTCCTCGATGTGCTCCACCTGGTCGTGCTTGGCCTGCACGTAGAGCGCCAGGGTTTCGGGGTAGGACTGCTCGACCGGGGCCGCCTCTAGGGTGGCCTGCTGCTCGATCTCGGCCGCCTGGGCGGCCTCCAGCAAGTCGGCTCCGGTGTCCTCGCGCGAAGCGCCGAAGGCGGCACCGCCGAGGGTGGCCGGCGCGCTGACGCGGGCCGGCTTGGTGGCGCGGCTCTCGGTGCCGCTGCCGGGGATGGTGAGTCGTTTCAAGGGCGTGCCTCCTTTTTAGCCGCTAAAGCTACATGGAGCGCCCCCGCGTCAGTTTCGGGGCCTCTGCGGCGACTGCCGCCTTGCCCTGGGCGTTGTAGCTGATGCTCTTTGCGCTCCCAATTTCAGGTACTTTATCGAAATCTGACCGAGCGTGCATGACAAAGTTCTTGCCGATCTGCTGGTACACGTTGGTGGCGTCGGCATGAACGATCACGCCGGCGTGGGTCTGCTTCTTGTCGGCCGCTTGGGCCGTGTACAGGTTGTAGATGCCGGGCTTCAACGCGCCCGCCTTGTCTACTTTCTGATTCGTCCAAGCGCCGTCCTTTTCGGCCTGAACGATGCGTTGACCGTTCATGACCAAGAGGCGTTCTTTCATCGGGCACTCCTATGGTTGCCGTGGTTCTCAAAAGGGTGATGGTGGCCCCATGCAAGCCGCGCTCCAACAAAAAAGCCGACCTCGGCAAAGCGAGGCCGGCTCTTCCCAGCGGCCGGGTTGTGCGTTTTGTCAGGGTTCCAGGGTAATTTTAAGGAAAACCAACCGATTTATCAGGTCTTTTTGCGTCCGCCGCTGGTCGGATCGGCCGCCCGGCCTTGCGCCATGACGGTTTCCAGGGCCTCCAGCCGGCCGCGAAGCCCGGCCGCTTCCTCGCGGGCCTGGGCAGCGTCGCGCTTCGCCTGGTCGCGCTCGCCCTGGGCGGCGGTCAGCCGCTCGGCCTGGCGGTGTGCCTCGGCCGCCATCGCCTTGCGCTGCTCCTGGTGGGCCTGCTCGGCCGCCTCGGCCTTGGCCTGCACCTTCACCAGCTCCGCGCGCACCTGGTCGCGCTCGGCGGCGGCCGCCTCGGTGGCCTTCCGCTGCTCGGCCTGAGCGGCGCGCGCCTGGTCGGTCGCCTGGTTCGCCCGCTCCAGGTCGGCACGCAGCTCGCCGGCGCGGCGCTCGATCTCGGCGGTACGGCTGTTCGCGGCCGCGAGGTCGGCCCGCAGGGCCTCCACCTGGTCGGCGCTGGCCGTGGCCCTCTCCTGGGCCTTGTCGCGCTCTGCGCGCGCCTGGCGGGCTTCCTGATGGGCGTGATCCAGCTCCGTGCGCAGCTCGCCGGCCCTGGCCTCGGCCGTGGCCGCGCGCTCGCTGGTCGCCGCGAGCTTGCCGCGCAGCTCGTCGGCCTCGCCCTTGGCGGCCGCCTCGACGGCCTCCAGGGCCGCGACGCGGGCCTTGGCCTCGTCCAGCTCGCCGGTGAGCTGGTCGGCCAGCTCTGCGGCTTCCTGGCGCGCTGCTTCCGTCTCCTGGCGCACGGCCTCCAGCGCCTCGCGCTCGGCGGCCAGGCGGTTGTTCGCCATTTCCAGCGCCACGGCCCACAAGTCGCCGCCCAGCTCGGCCAGCTTGTCGGTGATCGCCTGCGGTGCCGGCTCGCGGATCGGGGCGGCCTGGCTGGCCTTGCGTGCGCGCCACTCGTTCATCGCCTCGCTGATGGTGGTGAAGCTGCCGCTGCCGAGCTGCTTGCGCACGTTCGCCAGCGTGGGGTTCTGGCCGGCCGCGTCCAGTTCGTCGGCCACCGCAAATATCTGCTCCTTCGAGATCGCCATGTCGGGCCTCCTTTGGCCGGTTGTATGTTGTAGCGTGTAGCATACTACAACATACAACACTACGCAAGCGGTTTAGCTGAACTTTTTTTAGCGGCTAAAACGCGGGCAAAAAAAAGCCCCGCTCGATGGCGGGGCGATGGGTGGGGGTCGGTGGTCGGCGATGCCCGGCGCTGGGCGTGTCAGCCCTCCAGCAGCGCGACAAGCTGCACGGTGCCAAGGTCGGCCTCGAACTCCTGGCCGTCATCCTCGTATTTGAGCCAGGCCCAGCCCTCGGCCGGGGGCCGGCGGTTGAGGATCAGCCGTGCCGGCCGGTCGTCGTGCTTGACCTGGATGATGGCCTTCTTGAGCTTGTCGGGGTCGGCCTCCTTCGGCTCCTTCTTCCCCTTGGCGTCATCATCCTGCGGCCCCTGCTCGCCGTCGCCGGCCTCGGCGTCGGTCTTGCCGGTCAGCGCATCGACGGTGTTGGGATCACGGTCGCCGTCCTCGTGACTGCGCTTGTCCTCCAGGAACTCGCGCAGCAGCTTCACCGAGCCGCGCGTCAGCTCCTGGCTGTCGTCGGCCAGCCAGGCGGCCACCTCGTCGGGGTTCTTCTTGTAGGCCGTCACCAGCTCGTTGATGACAGTCACGTCCTTGCCCCGGCCGCTATTGAACGCCTCGGCAATGGGTTCGGGCAAGTCCAGCAGCGTGACGTGCTGCGTGACGAAGGCCGGCGACTTGCCGATCTCCTTGGCGATCTCGCCCTTCTTCTTGCCCTTCGCCAGCTCGCGGCCGATGAAGTCGGCGATCTCACGCGCCGTCAGCTCATTGCGTTGCAGGTTCTCGATAACCTGGTCGGCCTCGTTGTAGTCGTTGTCGATGAAGGCCGGGATCGTGGTCTTGTGCGCCCACTTCGAGCCGCGATAGCGCCGCGCGCCGTGGTTGATGAGGTAGCGCCCCGGTGCGTCCGGGTTCTCGCGCACGCTGATGGGCGACTTCACGCCGCGCGCTTTGATCGTCTCGCCGATCTCCGCGATGCTCTCCGGCGAGAAGCCGGGGTTGTCGGCCGTGCGCGGCTGGTGCGGGTCTTCGTCGATCAGGTCAAGCGGCAGCTCCTGCGGGCCTGCGCCGCCGGCGTTGGCCGCCGGCTGCTCGTTCAGCAGGCCGGCCAGGTCGCCCAGCCCGTCCAGGCCCAGCCCGGACGATTGCGGCTTGTCCTGCTCCTTCTTCTTGGCGTTGGTCTTGGCGCTCATTGCGCGATCTCCATCTTCGTGAACACGTAATCCGCCAGCGCACGCACCTCCTGGGTGGCCTTCCGCGCGGCGGTCTTCTTGATCTTCCACACCGGCATCTGCTCGCCCAGCGCCTCGGCGATGCTGTCACGCGCGCCGATGCTGAACGGCAAGATGAGCTGCGGGTATGCCTGCTGCAACGTCGCCAGGTTGTTGACGTGGCGCGGCTTCCGCGCGTCCACCTTGTTCGGCACCATGCCGAGGAAGCGCAGCTTGGGGTTCTGCTTGCGCAGGTTGCTGATGACCGCGACCATCTTCTTCATGCCCTGCAAGCTGTACGCCTCCATTTCGATGGGCGACAGCATGTAGTCGGCCGTCAGCACGGCCGCCGTCATGGCGACGCCAAGGGAGGGGGCCGTGTCGATCAGGCACACGTCGAAGAACTCGCCCAGCGCGGCCACACTGGCCCGCAGCGCGGCGGCCGCCTGGGAAAGCTCCATCTTGTCCAGGTTCGCCAGGTTGGCGTCTGCCGCGATCAGCGCCAGGCTCTCGCCCTCGCGCTTGCCGAACCAATACCGCAGGTCATCGGTGTCGCCGGTGAACAACTGGCTGGCGAGGTAGCCCGATTGGTACGCCGACAGCGTGAACGATGCGTTGCCCTGGGTGTCCAGGTCGATCACGGCCACGCGAAGGCCGCGCTCCAGGAAGTCGAATGCCAGGTGGCAGGTGGCGAACGTCTTGCCTTGACCGCCCTTCTGAATTGCCGTGACCAGTGTTTTCATGACTTGGGTTCCTGTTTCCTCTTGGCGTCTGCTTCCCACTTCTTGACGATGAACGCTTGATGCTCCGGCAGTACCGCCGTCACTCGCTCGAAGCCCTCGGGGAGCTGTTCCCCTGCTGCTGCCCATACGCGACTGACCGCCTGCGACACCGCCCCCTTGGTCAGCCCCAGCGAAGTGACAAACTCCGCCTGGGGCCGGCCATCGACCAGCACGCCGCGCGCTATGTCGATGGTCTGCTGCCCGATCTCCAGCCCCTTGATGGCCGTCTGGAATTGGGCTTCGGTTAGCCGTTTCTTCATGGATTGCACCCATAACACTCCACACCCGGTTTGTTGAACAAATGGCGGTGCCAGCCGCCGACCATGTGCAGAAGTTTAGCTAAACCATGCGAAGCCGTCAAGCGTTTTAGCGGCTAAAAATTTGTTCGCGCCTTGTCGATGGCCGATGCCGTTGCGGCCGTCGCCCGCGCCTGTCGCCAGTGGTCGGAATCCACCGCGCACGCGCAAAGCGTGGCCCCGTCCTGGTCGTAGAACACGGCCGGCCGGCCCTCCACCTTCGCCTCGATGCGCAGCGCCTTGGCAGGCAGGCCCAGCCCGTCCGCGATGACGGCCAGGGTGGCGCGCTGCAAGGCCAACTCTTCCCCCTTGGCGTCAATGAGCTGTGCCGCATGGGCGGCACTCAGGAAGAACGTCATCAGCGGGCCTACGGTGCGCGTGCCGCCGCTGGCAAAGCACACGTCGAAGGAACCGCCGCCCACGTGCGGATCGACGCCCTCCACGAGACGCCAGGGGTCAAGGCCCCATTCTTCGGATTGCGCGCTGTACCAGTAGGCCGGCGCGTCGCCGTTCAAGTCGCTGTCCGCGTACTCGCGCACCAGGACGGCCACGCGGCCAGTGGTCGGCTCCACGAAGCCAGGCGGGTAGGGGAGGGTCTGCTTTGCCATGTCAAAGCCCTTTCGGTTTGTAGATCGAAACGAAGTAGGTGATCGCGGTCAGTGCCGCGAAGTACGCCAGGAACGACCAGCCGGCATACACGCCAGGCGTGTTCCAGTGGTAGAGCATCCGCACGAACTGGAAGAAGGTGATGATCGCCAGCACCCACTTGAGCACCGGCCAGACCAGCACGGTCGCCACCCATACGAACTTGACCAGGCCGGCCACCAGGCCCCGGCCTTCGGCCTTGGGTGCGGCAGGCGCAGCAGCGGGCGCGGCAGGCTGCACCGGCTCGGGAGCCGGCGGCTTGCTCGCCCTGGGGAACTTGACGATGTTGGACATGGCTTGACCCTCCACGCGGTTACGTGTTGAATGCTGGATGCTCCCACTCGGAAGCATGGTTACGGTGTGCCAGCACCAGGCCAAGCGCCCCGGATCACTCCGGGGCGTTCCTCCACCTGGGGCCGTCGAACGTGTGGAATGCCGTCATTGCAGCGTCGCTCCGCTCATGCGTCGCACGGCCGCCGCCAGCAGCATTTCCGTCAGCTCGTTATCTTCCTCCGGCGTGATGCAGCCGCCGCAGATGCTGCCGAACTTCTCGCGGGCATCATCGGCGCCGATGATGGTGTGGCTCAAGGTTCGGATGCTCTTGCCGCAGCGCCGGCAGCACGTCTCGATGATCTCGATCTTGCCTTTGCTCATGGGACTGTTTCCTCTTGGCGTTCCGTTGATGACCCGGCCGAAGCCGGGCCGCCTTCCCTTACCAGCCGACGCTGCGCTTGGCCTGCTCGACCGCTTGGCTCGACCATTCGCCCTTGGCACTGGCCTCCAGGCTCAAGGCGGCGAAATAGGCTTTGCCGCGCAGCTCTTCCGCCTGCTTCACCAGCTCGGCCGCCTCGGCCATCGTGGCCTCGATCTGGTCGCGGCGGGCTTGGAAGTCGGTGGCTTCCACATTCGGCAGGGCGTCAACCCAAGGCATGATCTTGTTCTTGCTCATCGGAACCTCTCCGGTAATCGACCTGGGCGGAATGCCCGGCCTTCAAGTGCTATATTAGGACAAAATGTCCTAGCCTGTCAAGCACTTTAGCTAAACTATTTTCGCTTTACCGTAGTCCGATGCCTAGCACTTTAGCCGCTAAAGCCTCTTTCCCTGGCGTCAAGCCTCTTTCCAGATCAGCCCGAGGCCGGCGTAGTCGCACAGCAGCGCCCACGCGGCATAAGGGATCGGCGTGTCCTCGCCCACCCATCGCCGGATCGTCCGGTCGCCCTTCGGGCCGAGGCCCAGCACCTTCGCGGCTTTGCCGCCGGTGAGGCCCGCCAGGCGCAGCACCTCGCGCACCTCTTCGCCGCTCGGCTGCGCCCACCGCTCGGCCGGCTTCAAGCACTCCAGCCGGATATTGGCGTCGTTCGTCATTCGTTTCTTCTCCTGGTCACGTGATAAGCCGCAGTTGGTCGAATCCGTAGATCGACTGAATGCAGCTCGGGTCTGAATCCACCACACGGCGGCCCGCGCGGTTGGTCTTGTATGTCACCGGCCGGTCGTCATGCGCCCACACCTGGCGGGTGTCTGGATGCACCTTCACGATGATGACGCGCTTGCCGATCTCCTTGGCGAACACCGGATGGTGGACGCTCACGATCTCGCACCGTTGGCCTGGTGCGGGCGTGAACTCCACCAGGTCGGCCGGGCCTGCATCGCCATTCCTGGCGGTGCTGCAGGATGCTTCGCCTGCGCCCGGCATCGTCGCTTCTGGCGATACAGGCCCAGCCTCGGCCTTGCAATCGTCAGCTTTGGCGGTGCTGCAGCGCATCGCCGTTTCCGCCGATGCGGGATCTCGCTCGCGGCCCCCGGCCTTTCCCTTGGCGTTCGACCTGGCGGCCCTGGCCGCCTTGACCTTGCCCGCCGCCTCGGCCGCCCAGCGCCGCGCGATGAACGCCTTGTGCGCCGGCAGCACCACATCGACCAAGACGAAGCCCGGCGGGATCGTCACGGTCGCCGGCTCGCGCCGCGCCGGCGGCACCAGGCCGGCCAGCCAATCGGGCAGGGGAGCGTCGGCCAAGCGGTCGCGGTAGTTGGCCTCGATCAACACCGGCCGCTTCTTCTCGGCCAGCATGGCCGTCAGGATGCCGCGCGCAACCTCGTCCACGGTCATGCAGCCCCGCGCCGTGTCGAAGTGCGAGCGATAGCCCGTCGCCGAGATAAACGGCCTGTCCAGGTCAACCGCGTGGAACTGAAAATGCGCGTTGAGCGGCCCGCCATAACCGGCCTCGTACTCCACCAGGGCGCGCACGTCGCCCGCCACGGCCAGGAACTGGCCGCGCTGGCCCCACAAGGGCACGTCCCCCGGCACCGCAGCGCAATGCCGCTCGATGACGCGGCCGGCGGCCTCGTCGTCGGCCATGCACCCGAAGTTCGTGCCGCCGTTCAGCTTCCAGATGATCGCCTCGTATCGGTCGCCGGCCAGCTCGGCCGCCGCCCCGTCGCCGCGCATGACAGCCGCGTCGATCTCCACCACGGCCGCAACGGCCGCAGCCAGCAGGCCGTCACGGTCTGCCGGCAGCTCGGCCAGCAGCTCGGCCGCCGGCGCGCTCCAGTCCTGGCCCGCCTGGGCCGGTTGCTTTGTTCGCTTCGCCATCGCTTGACGTGCTCCTGGTGCAGCCCCGGCCGGAGCCGGGGCCGCCCCTCATCAGTCAATAGCCCGGTAGATCGCAGCGGCCTCGGGGTGGCCGGCCGCGAAGCCGCGCAGGAAGTGATAGCGGTCGATCAGGGCGTCGGCCGCGTCCGTGCCGGCGATCTCGGCCGCGAGCTGGCCGAGCGCGAACAGGGTTGCGACAATGCCGGCGGCGTCGGCCGACAGTTCGCCCCGGAAGCCGTTGCCGTCTACCTCGATCTCCAGGCGCTCGGCCAGGTCGGGGGCCAGGTAGAAACCGCCGTCCGACAGGGTGTAGTAGTGCCAATACGCGCCGTTGTAGCGTTCGCAGAGCCGGCGCAGCCAGGCGTACACAAGGGCCTCGCCGCGCATCATCAGGCGCGGGCCGAAGTAGGTAGGCAAGAAGTCGAGGCGCTGGGCCTCGGCGACCAGGGAAGCGGTGACGGGTTGGTCTTGGGTGTTCATCGGAACTCTCCGGTAGTTGACCTGGGCGACATGCCCGGCCTTCAAGACGTATATTAGGACAAAATGTCCTAACCTGTCAAGCACTTTAGCTAAACTTTAGCCGCTAAACTGGACTTCGTCCCCTTGGAGTGATAGGATTGAATCCTATTGAACCGAATGGAGGCCGCCATGCGAACCACCCAGCAACTGAGCATCACCCTGCCGAACGACATGGCCGACGTGGTGAAAACGAAGGTCAAGACCGGGGAGTACGCGAGCGAAAGCGAGGTCATCCGCGACGGCCTGCGTGCGCTACTCGCGCGTGATCGCGCCGTCGAGTCCTGGCTTCACAACCAGGTCGGCCCGGCGTATGACGCCCTGAAAGCCGATCCCTCCCGAGCCGTCACCGCCGACCAGGTGCGCGCCCGCCTGGCCGCCGAGCATGCGAAGGCGCAATGAGCTACGCGGTCGTCTTCTCGCCCGAGGCCGAAGAGCAGCTTGCCGAGCTGTACCGCTACATCGCGGCGGCGGCGTCGCCTGACGTTGCCGCTCGCTACACCGAGGCAATCGTCACCTATTGCGAAAGCCTGCGCACGTTTCCACTGCGCGGCACCATGCGCGACGATGTGCGGCCCGGCCTGCGCATCACGAACTACCGCAAGCGCGCCGTGATCGCCTTCGATGTGGCCGGCGATCTGGTTTCCATCATCGGCGTGTTCTACGGCGGGCAGGACTACGAGTCGATCCTGCACGACGACGCGGACGACTGAATTCCCCCGCTTCTTGACACTTGAGGGGCGCAATCACGCCCTGGGCCTGGCAGGCCGACCCCTCCCTTGGCGTTCAACCTTGCGGCCTTCGAGCTGGAGCCATCTTCCGACTTGGCGACGGCGCAGGAGTCACCGCGGCCTTGACAGTTGGGGAGTCCAGAGGGGGCCTTGGCCCCCTTTGGAAGAGCACGAACTTCTGCCAGGCGCTTGCGCCTGGCTATGGTCAGCCGTAGCGCCGTAGGCGCTCCATTCTTGGGGTGAAGGCCGTAGGCCGAGGGGCAACGCCCCTGGGGGGATGGGAGGCCGCTTTAGCGGCCGGGTGGGATCGAGAAGGGGGGGCACCCCCCTTCGGCGGCCGATTATTCTGCGGGGCACCTTGGGCCGGTTTGCCGCTTTTTTCGACACCCGGTTATAACAACTAGGTTTAATATAAAGGTTATGAAGGGTTAAAAGCCGGTTAGCTTGACCGGAAAACGCGCGCAAGCCGTTGATACGCCAAGGAAAAGGCTCGAAGGGCCGCCCCTCAAGTGTCAATGGATAAGCCCCTCAAGGGTCAATAGTCTGCCCGTCAAGTGTCAAGGATCGCGCCCCTCATCTGTCAGCACCCCCGCCCCTCAAGTGTCAGTACGGCAAGGGCCTTGCCAACAGGCTTATCCACAACTTCTGTGGATAAAGCCAGCCCGATCAAGCACATAGGCCGCCTCGACGGCCTCCGGCGCGGCTCCAGCCGGCCGATTTCGAGGCCGGCCCCTCATCTGTCAGCATCGCGCCGGGGTGCGCTGCCCCCCAAGTGTCAAGAAACGCCCCTCAACTGTCACCAGCCGGCGTTTTGTCCCCAAACGATCCACAAGGCCGACCAGGCAGCGCCGGCCCTCTATGGCCCCGAGAAGGGGCCAGAAAGGCCCGCCAGGGCCTCGTAGCCTAGCGGCGAGGGCCACCGGCCCGGTGAGCGTCGGGAAGGCGCTGGAAGCCCGCCAGGGGCGAGACGGGCGGCCGTGGCCGCCTGGCTCGATGCGTAGCACGACATAGCCGGTTCTCGCGGCCGCCGGCCGGGAGAATCCCCCGCAGCTTGGCCCCTCAAATGTCAAAGAGCGGATCTCATCGTCGGAAGTGGCGATGGGGCCCTCGGGGCATCGTTGGATGTGGCGATGGTCGACCGTGGCCAGGACGTGGCCAGGACGTGGCCAGCCTCGCCGGAAGTGACGATGCTGCAGCTCGACGTGCGCGAGCTGGTGCGCGGTACTGCCTCGCCGGAAGTGGCGATGCTCGAGAAAAAAAGCCGCCTCGATCTCGGGCGGCTCCAGGGGAGGGCAGGGGGGCGATCACCGCTTGCAATGCACCAGGTCGTCGTTCACCCACGCACTTTCGACCAGGCCGTTTTCGCGCAGCTCGTCGCACGCTTCGCCTACCTGCTCGCGCCACTTCTTCGGCCGGGTGGAATCCGAGCCGCACATCAGCCGGAACGTCTCCAGCTTAAGCGGGTACGGCTCCTTGTGGGTGGCGAAGTAGTCGAACATGCGCCGCGCGGTGGGCGACAGCTTGCGGTACTTCTCCCACACGAATTTCGTGTAGTGGTCGCCGGCGAACAGCACCACGATTTCGGCGTCGATCTCGACCTGGCAGCGCGACGTGCGCTTGCCGCGATCCAGGACGCGGAAGCGCCGGATCAGCGACACCGATTCGAGCCGGCCGATGCGTTGGGATGAGAACTGCATGGCCGACGCCTGGAGCCGCGTCAGGCATTCCTCGGCCCTTGTGTAGTACCGACCGTTGATTGACCAGTCCAAGTCCTGGCAAAGCTCGTAGAACGTGAAGGAAACCGGCTCTCCGAGCGCGGTGCGCTTCGCGTACTCCAGCACCTGGGCGAATACCAGCTCGTCGTCGTCGGCGCGCAGTTCGATCCCGGTGTAGGTGATCTCCACGTCTTTGTTGACGTGGTAGATCGACTGGCCTTGCAGCGCGGCGCGCGGCACCTTCTTGTTGCGGACGGTGAAGATCGCCGACCGCCCGAAGTCGTTGGGCAGTGCCCGCATGTGATCCGGCCAGGGAGCCAGGTCGAACAGCGAGAGCTGCATGTCCTTGATCTGCTGCTTCGTGTGCTTGAGCAAGGCCGTCTGCTTGGCCTCGCTGACCTTCTCGGCCAGCTCACCGCCGGCCGTTCGCTTCTTGGTCGCCATCGCACTACTCCGTTTGTCCTGGGCCAGCGCGCCGATCTGCTCGGCCATCTTGTTCACGGCGGTGCGCGGTTCGGGCGGCAGGCCCATCGTGCGCGCAAGCTCGGCCGATTCCTGCGCCATGCGCTCGGATCGCTCGACGGCGGCACTTGCCGGCGTCGGTAGCTTCGGCGGCAAAGCCGCCTCGTTGTCGCCGGCCGTGGCCGGCAGCTCGAAGAGGGAACCGGCGGGGCGGAAGGCCCCGCCGGCGCTGCCCGAGTCCCTGCGAGCGGCGGCGGTACGGGCGGCAAGGTCGGTGGCGTCGGCTTCGCTAAGCCCGCCCTCGATGAGCTTGCGCCTGTATTCCTGCTCGTTGAACTCGTTCTGCATCTAATCTCCCTCCTAGCATACTGCCCGGCCGTGGCCGGGCCTGGCCTTACTGGCCGCCGCCTGGCGCTTTGGTGTCCAGGTATTCGATTTCCTCGGCGATGAAATCGAACCCGTATTCGGTCTTGCCGTCCTTCTCGTACTTCGTCGGCTCGATGCGGCCCTGGACGAACACCTTGGAGCCTTTGCCCAGGTACTTGCCCGCGTTCTCGGCCAGGCCGCCGAACGACTTGATGCGGAAGAAGTCCGTCTGCTCCTGCTTCGCACCGGCTGCGTTGCGCCACACGCGATTGACAGCCAGGTCGAAAACGGCGCGGGCGCTGTTTTCGCTATGGCGAACGTCGGTATCGCGGGTAAGATTACCGATAAACTGGAACAGGTTGTGGCTCATTCGTCATGCTCCTTTCGCTAATGGAGTCGTCAGTTTAGCTAAACCTGCGTCCGTGGTCAAGAACTTTAGCGGCTAAAATTTTCTGCCGCCCGCACCGAGAAGGCATACGGGCCTTGTACAACTACATCTTCTTCACGAACGTGCTCCGGCTGCTCGATGAGCGGCACATGACGAAAAAGGAGCTATCGGACAGGTCGGGGGTTTCGATCTCCTTCCTGTCCGATCTCACTACTGGCAAAGCCAACCCCTCCCTAAAGGTGATGGAGGACATTGCGCAGGCCCTTGAAACTCCCCTGCCGCTCCTGCTTGAATCGACCGACCTGGACAAAGAAGCCCTTGACGCCCTGGCCGGCGGCAAGGCACCCCGAAGCCTGCCGCCAGGCTTCGAGCGCGTGGCGGCCGTGCTGCCAGAACACCAGGCGTTCATCGTCAAGAAGTGGGGCGAAGCGACAAGGAAGAAACTTAGAGGGAGTTGACGCCAGGATGTGAGAAGGGAAGGGAAGCGGCGCGGAACTGAGCCACAAGAGCCAGCCAAGTTTTAGCCGCTAAAGCCCGCCGGGGTGGCTCAACCCCCGGACAACCCATAACGCAAACGCCACGGGTTCGGCGCGAGGGCGCACGGAGCATGCGCCGCGTTGTCGCCTCTTTCGCCCCTGCAATCCGCGATGCAACGTCGCGGCCGAAGTCACCCTTGTGCGCTTCGGTGTTGCGGTCGAAATTAGTTCGGTATATCGTATGAGCCTGTATAGAATGCGCGAAACGCAACGGCATACAGGGCATACGGAATGACCGACCAGAAACCAGAACACAACAGCATCAAGGAACGGGCGAAGAAGAAGCTCGAACGCGACATGGGGCCGGAGCTGCTGGCCGCCCTCAACGATCCCAAGACCGTTGAAATCATGCTCAACGCGGACGGCAAGCTCTGGCTCGAACGCCTGGGCGAGCCGATGAAGTGCATCGGCACGCTGCGCGTCGCGCAGGCGCAAGCCATCATCGAAACCATCGCGGGCTACCACGGCAAGGAAGTCACGCGCTCCAAGCCGATCCTGGAAGGCGAGCTGCCCCTTGATGGCAGTCGCTTCGCCGGCCAGCTCCCGCCGGTTGTGCCCGCACCCACCTTCGCCATTCGGAAGAAGGCCGTCGCCATCTTCACGCTCGATCAGTACGTCGAACGCGGAATCATGACCGCGCCGCAGCGCGAGGCATTGATTGCAGCGGTGCGCGCGCACCGGAACATCCTTGTGATCGGCGGCACCGGCTCGGGCAAGACCACGCTGGTGAACGCGATCATCAACGAGATGGTGATTCAAGACCCGACCGAGCGGGTTTTCATCATCGAGGACACCGGCGAAATCCAGTGCGCCGCCGAGAACTACGTCCAGTACCACACCAGCATCGACGTGAACATGACGGCGCTGCTGAAAACCACCCTCCGCATGCGCCCCGACCGAATCCTGGTCGGCGAGGTGCGCGGCCCCGAAGCCCTTGATCTGTTGATGGCCTGGAACACCGGGCACGAAGGAGGTGCTGCAACCCTGCACGCAAACAACGCCAAAGCTGGATTGGATCGGCTCGCCATGCTCATCAGCATGCACCCCGATTCCCCGAAACCCATTGAACCGCTTATCGGCGAGGCGGTTCACGTGGTTGTTCATATCGCCCGCGTCGAAGGCTCGCGGCGCATCCAGGAAATCTTGGAGGTTTCCGGGTTCGCCAAC
The DNA here is from genome assembly GCF_002176815.1 of Acidovorax sp. T1. Classification (NCBI taxonomy): domain Bacteria; kingdom Pseudomonadati; phylum Pseudomonadota; class Betaproteobacteria; order Burkholderiales; family Comamonadaceae; genus Acidovorax; species Acidovorax sp. T1. The sequence goes on from NZ_CP021650.1 coordinate 27,981, forward strand.
GGCCAGTACATCACCAAAACCCTCTGACTAGGAGTTACGACCAATGCAAGCAACCTTCCCGGCATTCCGCCTCAACCGCAACGCCCTGTTCTACATGGGCCTCTTCGCCCTCCTGGCGTTCTTCCTGCTGGCCCCCCAGCACGCATTCGCCTCCGAGGGCACCGGCGGCTCTCTGCCGTATGAGAGCTGGCTGACCAACCTCCGCAACTCCGTCACCGGCCCGGTGGCCTTCGCGCTGTCGATCATCGGCATCGTGGTCGCCGGCGGCATCCTGATCTTCGGCGGCGAACTCAACGGCTTCTTCCGCACGTTGATCTTCATCGTCCTGGTCATGGCCCTGCTGGTCGGCGCGCAGAACATGATGAGCACGTTCTTCGGCCGTGGCGCGGAAATCGCCGCCCTGACCGATGGCGCGCTGCACCAGGTCAAGGTCGCCGCGCTGGACGTGGCCGGCTTCCCCGGCGAAGCCGTCATGCGCTGGGCCGAGCGCGGCCACATCGCGGGGTAAGTCATGGCTCTGCGCGCGATCCCCATCCGTAGGGCCGGCAACCGAGAAAACCTGTTCATGGGCGGGGATCGTGAGCTGGTGATGTTCTCGGGCCTGCTGGCCGGCGCGCTGATTTTCAGCGCCCAAGAAGTGAGGGCAACGGTGTTCGGCATCGCCTTGTGGTTCGGCGCGCTCTTCGCGCTGCGCCTCATGGCGAAGGCCGATCCGAAGCTGCGACACGTGTACCTGCGGCACCGCCGGTACAAGCCGTACTACCCGGCTCGCAGCACGCCCTTCCGTGACAACACGCCGAGTCAAGGGAAGCAATACAAATGATCGAAGCAATCGCAATTGCCATTGCTGTGCTCGGTGCGGTTCTGTTGCTCATCCTCTTTGCCCGCATCCGGGCTGTCGATGCCGAGCTGAAGCTCAAGAAGCATCGCGCCAAGGATGCCGGCCTGGCCGATCTGCTCAATTACGCCGCCGTGGTCGATGACGGCGTGATCGTGGGCAAGAACGGCTCCTTTATGGCCGCCTGGCTGTACAAGGGGGATGACAACGCCAGCAGCACCGAGGAACAGCGGGAAATGGTGTCGTTCCGCATCAACCAGGCCCTGGCGGGCCTGGGGAACGGCTGGATGGTGCATGTCGATGCTGTGCGTCGGCCTGCGCCGAACTACTCGGAGCGGGGCGTGTCATCGTTCCCCGACTCCGTTTCCTTCGCCATTGACGAGGAACGCCGGCGCTTGTTCGAGGGCCTGGGCGCGATGTTCGAGGGCTACTTTGTCCTGACCGTCACGTGGTTCCCGCCAGTGCTGGCCCAGCGCAAGTTTGTCGAACTCATGTTCGATGACGATGCGGTGGCTCCCGACCATACGGCGCGCACTACGGGCCTGATTGCGCAGTTCAAGCGCGAGATCACCAGCCTGGAATCGCGCCTGTCCTCGGCGGTCAAGATGACGCGCCTGCGCGGCCAAAAAGTCGTGTCGGAAGAGGGCAGGGAAGTCACGCACGATGACTTCCTGAGCTGGTTGCAGTTCTGCGTGACGGGCCTCCATCACCCGGTCATGCTGCCCAGCAATCCGATGTACCTCGATGCGGTAATCGGCGGGCAAGAGCTGTGGGGCGGCGTCGTGCCCAAGATCGGGCGCAAGTTCATCCAGGTGGTCGCCATCGAAGGCTTCCCCTTGGAGTCAACGCCTGGGGTGCTCTCGGCCCTGGCCGAGCTGCCCAGCGAATACCGCTGGTCGAGCCGCTTCATCTTCATGGATCAGCACGAGTCCTTGAAGCACCTGGACAAGTTCCGCAAGAAGTGGAAGCAGAAGATTCGCGGCTTCTTCGATCAGGTGTTCAACACGAATACCGGCTCGATCAACCAGGACGCGGCCGCGATGGTCGGCGACGCCGAGGCGGCCATCGCCGAGGTCAACAGCGGCTTGGTGGCGGCCGGCTACTACACCAGCGTGGTCGTGCTGATGGACGAGGATCGGGAGCGCCTGGCGGCCTCCGCGCTCCTGGTCGAGAAGGCCGTCAACCGCCTGGCCTTCGCGGCCCGTATCGAGACGATCAACACGCTCGATGCGTACCTGGGCAGCTTGCCCGGCCACGGCGTCGAGAACGTGCGCCGGCCGCTCATCAACACGATGAACCTGGCCGACCTGCTGCCGACAAGCTCGATCTGGACGGGCAGCGCCACGGCTCCGTGCCCGATGTACCCGCCGCTGTCGCCGGCGCTCATGCACTGCGTGACGGTGGGCGCTACGCCGTTCCGCCTGAACCTGCACGTGCGCGACCTGGGCCACACCTTCATGTTCGGCCCGACCGGCGCAGGCAAATCGACGCACCTGGGCATCATCGCCGCGCAGCTCCGTCGCTACGCCGGCATGTCGATCTACGCCTTCGACAAGGGCATGTCGATGTACCCACTCGCGGCCGGCATCCGCGCGGCCACGAAGGGCAAGAGCGGCCTGCATTTCACGGTGGCCGCCGACGATGACCGCCTGGCGTTCTGCCCGCTCCAGTTCCTCGAAACGAAGGGGGATAGGGCCTGGGCGATGGAGTGGATCGACACCATCCTGGCGTTGAACGGCGTCAACACCACGCCGGCGCAGCGCAACGAGATCGGCAACGCGATCATGAGCATGCACGCCAGCGGCGCGCGCACGCTCTCCGAGTTCTCGGTGACGATTCAGGACGAGGCGATCCGCGAGGCCATCAAGCAGTACACGGTGGACGGCTCGATGGGCCACCTGCTCGACGCCGAAGAGGACGGCCTGTCGCTGTCCGACTTCACGGTGTTCGAGATCGAAGAGCTGATGAACCTGGGCGAGAAGTTCGCGCTGCCGGTGCTGCTCTACCTGTTCCGCCGCATCGAGCGCGCACTGAAAGGCCAGCCCTCCGTCATCATCCTGGACGAAGCCTGGTTGATGCTGGGCCACCCCGCGTTCCGCGCCAAGATCAGGGAATGGCTCAAGGTGCTGCGCAAGGCCAACTGCCTTGTGCTGATGGCGACGCAAAGCCTCTCCGACGCGGCCAACTCGGGCATCTTGGACGTGATCGTGGAATCGACCGCGACCAAGATTTTCCTGCCCAACGTCTACGCCAGGGATGAGGACACATCGGCGCTCTATCGCCGTATGGGCCTCAACGCGCGTCAGATCGAAATCCTGGCGACTGCCATTCCGAAGCGTCAGTACTACTACGTCTCGGAGAACGGCCGCCGTCTCTATGACCTTGCCCTGGGGCCGATGGCCCTGGCCTTCGTCGGTGCGTCCGACAAGGAATCGGTCGCCACCATCAAGAGCCTCGAAGCCAAGTTCGGCCACGAATGGGTGCATGAGTGGCTGGCCGGCCGTGGGCTGAATCTCAACGACTACCTGGAGGCCGCATGAGCATCGCCGACACCCTCAAGGGCTTGATCTTCAAGAAGCCCGCCAACTCCGCCGAGCCGCGCGATCCGCGCCGCTCGAAGGAACCGCTCGCCGGCGGCCGCCGTGCGGGCGAGGCCGAGAACCCCTACCTGGCCGCGCGCCGCACCTGGAACGATCACGTGGGCGGCGTCGTCTCGCAGCGCCAAACCTGGCAGGTGATCGGCATCCTGTCGCTGTTGATCGCGCTGGCCGGCGTGGGTGGCGTGATCCACATCGGCAGCCAGTCGAAGTTCATCCCCTACGTGGTCGAGGTGGACAAGCTGGGCCAGACGGTGGCCGCCGGCCCGGTGCAGGCCGCAGGGAAGGCCGATCCGCGTGTCATCCACGCCGCCGTTGCGGACTGGATGAGCTGCGCGCGCATGGTGTCGCCTGACGTGGCCTTGCAGCGCAAGTGCGTGTTCAAGGCGTACTCGATGCTCGCCCCCAACGATCCGGCGACGCCAAAGATGAACGAGTGGTTGAACGGCACGCCCGATTCCAGCCCGTTCAAGCGCGCCGAGAAGGAAATGGTCAGCGTCGAGATCAAGACCGTCATCCCGCAAACGCCCGACACCTGGCAAGTCGAGTGGGTGGAAACCACGCGCGACCGCCAAGGCACGCTGAAAGGTCAGCCCGTCACCTGGCGCGCGCTCGTGACTACCTACATCGCCGAGGTCACGCCCAACACCACCGATGAGCAACTGCGGAACAACCCGTTGAGCATCTACGTGCGTGATTACTCCTGGTCCCGCATCCAATGAATTCGAGGTCATCCACCATGAAGAAAACCCTCTCCGCTTTGATCGTGGGCGCTGCTGTGGCGGTGCCCTCCCTGGCTCTGGCCGCCCCTGGCGACGACATTGCCGACAAGTATTTCAACAAGACCAACCCGACGCTGACCGCTCAAGAGCGCGCGGCGCTCGCCATCGCCAAACGGTGGGAAGCGGGGTCGGCGACCGGCATCAAGCCGGTGGCCGGCTCGGGCGGTGCCATCAAGTTCGTGTACGGCGCGCAGCAGCCGAGCATCGTTTGCGCGGTGCTCCAGGTGTGCGACGTGGCCTTGCAGCCCGGCGAACAAGTGAACTCGATCAACCTGGGCGACACGGCCAGGTGGACGGTGGAACCGGCCATCACCGGCAGCGGCGCGACCGAGGTTCAGCACCTCATCATCAAGCCGATGGACGTGGGCCTCGAAACCAGCCTGGTTGTGACCACGAACCGCCGCAGCTACCACTTCCGCCTGCGCTCGCATCGCACCGAGTACATGCCGCAAGTCTCGTTCACGTACCCCGAGGAAGCGCAAGCCAAGTGGGACGCGATCCAGCGCCGCGAGAAGCAGGAACGCACCGACAACACCCTGCCGGCGACGGGCGAGTACCTGGGCGATCTCTCGTTCGACTATGAGCTGTCCGGGTCGGCGAGCTGGAAGCCTGTGCGCGTCTACAACGATGGCCGCAAGACCATCATCGAAATGCCCGGCACGATGCAGCAGACCGAAGCGCCGACGCTCCTGGTCGTGCGCAAAGAGGGCGGCTTGTTCACCGACGACGAAACGGTGCTGGTCAATTACCGCGTGCAGGGCAATCGCTACATCGTGGACACGGTGTTTGACCGCGCGATCCTGATTGCCGGTGTTGGCAGTAGCCAAGACCGCGTGACCATCAGCCGGAGGAAGTGACCATGCGCAAGATCGTCTCTCTCGCGCTGCTCGCCCTCGCCCTGGGCCTCGGCGGCTGCGCAACCACCAGCCAGTACGGCAACTTCGTCCAGTCGGCCGCGCTCGATCAGCAGAAGCTCGCCACCGACGCGGTGCAGCAGCTCGCCACGCTGTACGCGCCGGCGCGCACGCGCCTGGAGCTGCAACAGCCGACGCCCGATCCGTTCGGCCAGGCGCTCGTCAAGTCGCTGCGCGACAAGGGCTATGCCCTCCTGGAGTACGCCCCGGCCGGCGCTTCCACGCAGGCCCCGGCCTCGGCGGCATCGCAGGCGAGCGCACCGGCCACCACGGCCGCGTCGGGCGGCCTGCCGTTGCGCTACGTGCTCGACCAGGCTGGCGACTCGAACCTGTACCGCCTGACCTTGATGGTCGGCAATCAATCCATCACCCGCCCTTACCTGGCGCAAAACGGCACGTTCGCGCCGGCCGGGTACTGGGTGCGCAAGGAGTGACGCCATGACAGAAAACGCCGATCAGATGGCACCTGACGCTTCGCCTGGCGAAGTGTCCAAGAAGGCGGGCGTCCGTCGCGTCAACAACATGCCCATGTACATCCTCGGCGGCGTCCTGCTGTCGTTCGTGCTGGTCATGGCCCTGGTCGCGGCGGATCGCGCGGCCAAGCAGAACGCGCCGGCGGACGGCCCCAAGGAGAAGGCCGGCAACACGTCGATGTTCGCCAAGGAGATCGCAGGCGACAAGACCGGCGGCTTGATCGAGCCGGCAAGCCCGCTCAAGGTGCCCGACATGCCGACCGGCCCGGCGTCGGCTCCGCTGGAGATCGCGCGGCCGTCCAACCCGGACGCGCCGCCGGCCCCGCCGGCCAACCCCGGCAACCCGGGCCAGCCGGTGAACGACGACGAGGCCCAGCGCATCCGCATGGCGAAGATGCAGATGTTCGGCGAAGCCGTGAAGGCCAAGACCACCGTGCGCGTGGATGCCCCGCGTAGCAACGGCTCCGCGCCGGGTGGCCCGAGCACCTACACCGGCACGCCGCAGACGCGCGATGAAATGCTGAACCGCATCGCAGCGGTGCAGCAGCAAATCGACGCGCAGCGCAGCAACGATCCGACCGCCGCCTATCAAGCACGCCTGGCGCAGATTCGCGGCATGGGCGTCGGTGGTGGCGGCGCGGCTCCGGCCGCCGGCGGCATGGGCGCGGGCGGTGCGCCGCAGCTCCTGCAAACCTCGACCAGCGGCGGCGGGCGCAACAGCATGGCGCAGTTCGGCCAAGGTGGGCAGGGCGACCGCTGGAAGCTGGATTCGCAGCCGGAAGCGCCGCGCACACCGTTCGAGCTGCGCGCGGGCTTCGTCGTGCCGGCCACGCTCATTTCGGGCATCAACTCCGATCTGCCGGGCCAAATCATGGCCCAGGTCGCGCAGGACGTGTACGACACACCGACCGGCAAGCACCTGTTGATCCCGCAGGGATCGCGCCTCGTCGGCTCGTATTCGAGCGACGTGGCCTACGGCCAAGCGCGCGTGCTGGTTGCGTGGCAACGCATCGTGTTCCCCGATGGCAAGGCGATGGACATTGGCGCGATGCCAGGCGCGGACAGCGCGGGATACGCGGGCTTCCACGACCAGGTGAACAACCACTATGTGCGCCTGTTCGGCTCGGCCTTCCTCATGTCCGGCGTGACAGCAGGCATCACCTACAGCCAACGCCAGAACCAGGCCACAAACACCTATGGCGCACCGAGCGCCAGCAGTGCCCTAAGCGAAGCCCTCGGCCAGCAGCTCGGCCAGGTTACGGCGCAACTCATCGCCAAGAACCTGAGCATTTCGCCGACGCTGGAAATTCGGCCGGGGTATCGCTTCAACGTCGTGGTCACGAAGGACATGACGTTTTCCAAGCCGTACCGTTCCTTCGATTACTAACGCCATAGGAGAAAAGCACCATGAAGCCGAAGTTTTTAGCCGCTAAATTGGCCCTCGTCATTGCTGTTTCGAGCACGCTGGCGGTCACACCTGTGCAGGCTGGCATCCCCGTCATCGACGGCACCAACCTGTCGCAGAACATCATGACGGCCATCGAATCGGTGGCCCAGACGCTCAAGCAAATTGAGCAGTACAGCACCCAGCTCCAGCAGTATCAAAACCAACTCCAGAACACGATGGCCCCGGCCGCGTATATCTGGGATCAGGCGCAATCGACCATCAACGGGTTGATGAACGCGGTCAACACGCTGGATTACTACAAGACCCAACTCGGCAGCCTGGACAGCTACATCGGCAAGTTCCAGGACGTGAACTACTACAAGAACTCGCCGTGCTTTACGGCGGCAGGGTGCTCCGACGCGGAACGCGCAGCACTTCGGAATGTGGCCCAGCTCGCGAGCGAGTCGCAGAAGAAGGCCAACGATGCCTTGTTCAAGGGCCTCGATAGGCAGCAAACGAATCTCACGGCCGATGCAGCGACGTTGCAGCGTCTTCAATCGGCAGCGCAGGGCGCGCAGGGCCAAATGCAGGCCATCGGCTACGCCAACCAGCTCGCCAGCCAGCAGGCCAACCAGCTCTTGCAGATTCGTGGCCTGCTGATCGCGCAGCAGAACGCGATGGCAACCAAGATGCAGGCCGACGCCGACAAGGAAGCCCAGCAGGCGGCAGCGGCCGCACAACTGCGCCAGGGCAGCTACCGGGCCAGCCCGGCGCGCACCTGGTAAGGGGGATTCATGAAAGCAATCAAGGCTCTGTCCTTGGCCTCGGCCGCCCTCGTGGCGGCCTTGGTCGCCGGCTGCGACAACAAGCCGGCCACGGCCCCCATGCCGGAAGTGAACGACGAGAACTGCAAGCCCGAGAACATCGCCAAGATCGAGGACAAGGGCGTCCAGCAGGCTTTTTCGTCGCTGTGCTTGCGTCGTGGTGGGGATTTCAAGCCCAGCCCGAAACGCGAATGGTGAGGTGCTGACGATGAGAATGCCAGCCAATCTAAAAACCCTCGCCCTGCCGCTGTTCGTCTGGCTGGCGTTCTTCGCGGTCGATGCCCACGCGGCCATCGACAACGCCGGCGTGTTCGATAGCGTGCTGGATCGCTACCAGGCCGCCGCGAGCGGCTGGGCCGGTGTCATCACCACGGCCGCAACCTGGCTCTTCTGGACGCTGGTTGTGATCTCGATGGTCTGGACGTTCGGCATGATGGCCTTGCGCAAGGCCGACATTGGCGAGTTCTTCGCGGAGTTCGTCCGCTTCACGATCTTTACCGGCTTCTTCTGGTGGGCGCTGACCAACGGCCCTAACTTCGCCTCGTCCATCTATGCGTCGTTGCGGCAGCTCGCCGGCAACGCGACGGGCCTGGGCAATGCTCTGTCGCCCTCGGGCATCGTGGACGTGGGCTTTGCGATCTTCGACAAGGTGATGGATCAGTCCTCGGTGTGGTCGCCGGTGGACAGCATGGCCGGCATCCTCATGGCCGTGGCGATCCTGGTCATCCTGGCCCTGGTCGGTGTGAATATGCTTCTGCTGCTCGCGTCGGGCTGGGTGCTCGCCTACGGCGGCGTGTTCTTCCTCGGCTTCGGTGGTTCGCGCTGGACTTCCGACATGGCGATCAACTACTACAAGGTCGTCCTGGGCGTGGCCGCGCAGCTCTTCGCAATGGTGCTCCTGGTGGGCATCGGCAAGACCTTCCTCGATGACTACTACTCGCGCATGAGCGCCGGCATCAGCCTCAAGGAAATGGGCGTGATGCTGATCGTCGTCATCATCCTCTTGGCGTTGGTCAACAAGATTCCGCCGCTCATCGCCGGGATCATCACCGGCGCGAGCGTGGGCGGTGCCGGCATCGGCCAGTTCGGTGCAGGCGCTGCGTTGGGTGCCGCAGGCATGGCAGCAGCAGCGGCCGCGACCGGCGGCGCCGCTCTGGCCGCCGGCGCAGCCTCGGCCGCCGGTGGTGCCTCTGCCGTCATGGCCGCCTTCTCGAAGGCCAATGAGAACGTGTCGGCAGGCACGGACGTTATGTCGGCCTTCTCGGGCGGCGGCAGCTCGGGCGGCGGTGCGGGCGGCGGCGGCGACGCCGGCACCGGCAGCACGCCCTTCGCTCAGGCTGCGGGCTTTAGCGGCAGCTCCGGCGGTGGCTCTTCGTCGGGTGGCGGCAGCCCCTCGACCGGCAGCAGCTCGGGCAGCTCGAAGGGCGGCGATAAGGGCGGCGGCAAAGCCGACGCCGGCGGCCAGGGCAGCAGCTCGACGGCCAGCACCGGCAGCAGTGCCGACAAGGCCGCCAAGAACGAACCCAAGCCCGCCGGCGGGGCAGGGCAAGGGCAGCAGGCCGCACCGGGCAGCACCGGCCCCGGCTTGCTCGCATCGGCCGCATCGGCCCTCGGCACGGCCGGCCGCATCGCCGCCGACGCCGGCGCGAACTTGGCGAAGGGAACCGCCGATGTTGCCAAGGCCAAAGCCGCGAGCCTGCGCGAAGCCGCAGCCGAGCGGATCGCCGACACCACTGGCGGAAAGATCGCCGCCGCGATCAAGGCGCAAGGAAGCGGCACGGCCGAGAACATCGACGTGCCCGACCAGCAGCCCGCGCCGAGCTTCGGCGACAACAGCCTGGCAGGCGGCCCCGCCGATGCCGATCCCGAGTCCGAAGTAGCTGCGTTCGCCAACCGCGAGCAAGGCCGCGACGGCACAACTGCGTAACCAAGGAGAGTCCAACCATGAAGAAGAAACTGTTTGCCCTGGCCGCCCTCGTGGCAGCCCTCGGATCGACCGCCGGCACGGCCAGCGCGCAAGACGTGCTGACCGGCGACACGCGCCTGGCCTGCGAGGCGATCCTGTGCCTGTCGTCGGGCACGCGCCCGAGCGAATGCACGCCGTCGCTGTCGCGGTACTTCAACATCACGAAGCGCAAGCTGTCGGACACGATCCGCGCCCGCCTGAACTTCCTCCAGCTTTGCCCGGTGGCGAGCCAGACGCCGGAAATGCAGTCGCTCGTGTCGGCGATCTCGCGCGGCGCTGGCCGTTGCGACGCGCAGTCGCTGAACTCGACGTTGGTGATGTGGACGGGCGGCTACGACGATGGGCGCACGTACATCAGCAACCAGTTGCCTGACTACTGCGGGGCCTACACCGGCCACGCCTACACCGACTTCGCCAGCAGCGGCACGCTGCCGCGCTATGTCGGGACGCCAGAGCGGGGCGGGTATTGGGTCGAAGCGCGCGACTATGACCGCGCCTTGGCCGAGTACAACGAACGCATCCGGCGCGAGGACGAAGAGCGCCGCCGTCAGTCCTGGCTGAACTGAGGGAGGGGAGGGCATGCCGTTCTTCGCCGATCTGCCGCCGCAGCTCCAGGAGCGCGTCGTCTGCTCGATCTCGGCCGCCGTCAAGTACGAGGTGCCGGTCAACATCGTGTTGGCCGTCGCCGAGAAAGAGGGCGGCAAGCCGGGCCAGTGGGTGCGCAACTCGAATGGCACGCATGACGTTGGCCCGATGCAGTTCAACACCGCGTACCTGGGCGACCTGGCCCGATACGGCATCACGGCGAACGATGTGGCGGCTGCCGGCTGCTACTCGTTCGACCTGGCCGCCTGGCGGCTGCGGATGCACATCCGCAACGACAAGGGCGACCTCTGGACGAAGGCGGCGAACTACCACTCGCGCACGCCGCAGTACAACGCGGTGTACCGGGCCGACTTGATGCGCAAGGCGTCGAAGTGGGCCGATTGGCTCGAAGCTCGGTTCGTCACGCTTGACGTGACGAAGGCCGGGGCCACGCCCTCGACGCCCAGCCAGCCCGCGACGGTGGCCCAGCGGGCGACGCCGGCGGCCAGGCCGGCACCAGCACCCCAGCAGGCCGCCCCAGCGGCCGCAGCAGCTCGCAGCGTGTCGGTGGCCGGCTACGTGCCCCGCACGGTGTCTTTCAACACTTCACGCGAGGGGTCGGCCGAGTAGGCCGGCTCTTCCGATTTAGCGGCTAAACATGGACAAATTCCACGCCTTCATGATGCGGTACACGCTGGGCGTCGGCCGGTTGCTTCAAGCCTATTGCAAGTGGGCGGAAGGACAGGCCAAGAACCAGCTCGATTTGCTTCTGCTGGGCCTCGGCCCGATCTTCGCCTTGGGCCTTCTGCTGTGGGCGCTGCCGGCGTGGATCGGCAAGCCCATCGCCTTCGTGCTCTCACTGCCAGCGCTCTACATCATCTTCCTGGTGCTGCGCGCCTACGCGATTCGCGGGGGCCGGCGCTGATGAAGGCCCTGCGGATTCCTGATGGAACCGTCGAAGCGTTGAAGTGGCTCGCACTGGTTCTCATGACCGGCGATCACGTCAACAAGTACCTGTTCAACGCGACGCTGCCGGTGCTGTTCGAGGCCGGCCGCGTGGCGCTCCCCCTTTTCGTGTTCGTCCTGGCCTACAACCTGGCCCGGCCGGGCACGCTCGAACGCGGCGTGTACGGCCGCACCATGTCGCGCCTGGCGATGTTCGGCGCGCTGGCCTCCGTGCCCTTCGTGGCCCTCGGCGGCCTGTACGCCGGTTGGTGGCCGCTCAACGTGATGTTCACGCTGCTGGTCGTCACGGCCACGGCTTACCTGGTCGAACGTGGCGGCAAGCTGCACCTGGCGGCCGCCGGCGTGGTGTTCCTGGTCGGCGGCAGCTCGGTCGAATATTGGTGGCCGGCCGTGGCTTTCGGCCTGGCGGTGTGGTCGTACACGCGCCGGCCGAGCTGGGCCGCCGCGGCGGTCGCGGTGCTGGCCTGCGCGGCCCTGTGGTTCGTCAATCGCAACCTGTGGGCCTTGGCAGCCCTGCCGGTGCTCTTCCTGGCCTCGCGGGTGGATGTGCGCGTGCCGCGCCTGCGCTGGGCCTTCTACGCCTATTACCCGCTGCACCTGGCCTCGCTCTGGTTGATCCGCATCCCCATGAGCAAGGCCGGCTACCTGTTCTTCTGATTGGAGTCCTGCCCCATGCGAAAACCCGTTCTTCTGGCCCTCTCTCTGGCGTTCCTGGTCAGCGCGCAAAGCGCACTGGCCGCCGGCGACGCCGGCAACTTCGGCACGCCGATCAAGTCCGGCGTATCGGTGTCCTTCCCCGACAGCAGCGCGACATTCCAGCCGACGCCAGAGGCCCTGGAGCTGCTGGCCGACGCTAGGAATGCGGCGATCATCTACATCAGCGGGCGCACCAGCACACTACGGCCCAGCGCGGCCGATGAGGCCCTTGCACTACGCCGTGCGCTCTCGGCCAGGTCGTACTTGGTGGCGCGCGGCGTCTCGCCGCTCAAGATCATGGTGAACTTCGCATCGGCCGCCGATTTCGTGGCAGACAACTCGACGGCCGAGGGCCGGCGCGAGAACCAGCGCGTGGACATTGAGGTGGTCTACATCCCCACCTACTGAGCGATCCGGCATCGCCATTCCTGGCGGTGCTGCAGGACGCTCCAGCAGCTTCGCATCGTCGGCTCTGACGATGCAGGCCCGGCCGGCTTCCCTTGACAGCATCGCCATTTCTGACGATGCTGGCCAAGTCCCGATTTACTCCAGGAAGAAGGCCATGAGATACCCCGGCGGCAAGGGCGGTGCCGGCGTCTACCAGACGATCATCAACAACATCCCGCCTCACGACACGTACATCGAAACGCACCTGGGCGGCGGCAACATCCTGGAGCGCAAGCGGCCCGCTGCCCGCAGCGTCGGCATCGACGTTGATCCCGAGGTGATCGAGGTCTGGCAGCAGCTCGACGTGCCCGGCCTGGAGCTGCACCACGGCGACGCCGTGGCCTGGCTGGAGTCCCACCAGTTCACCGGCTCCGAGTTCGTCTACGCCGATCCGCCCTACGTGATGGACAGCCGGCGCGGCGGCAAGCTATACCGCCACGAATACGACGACGCCGACCACGTGCGGCTGCTCGACGTGCTGGCCGGCTTGCCGTGCGCGGTGATGGTGTCGGGCTACAGCTCAACGATCTATGACAGCTCTCCCTTGGCGTCATGGAGAACCATCGACTTCAACGCGATGACGCGCGGCGGCATCGCTATCGAACGGCTGTGGATGAACTACCCCGAGCCGGCCGAGCTGCACGATCTGCGCTACCTCGGCAGCAACTTCCGCGAGCGCGAGCGCATCAAGCGGAAGAAAGCCCGCTGGCAAGCGAAGCTCGCCAAGCTCGATCCGCTGGAGCGGGCGGCGATCATGGAATGCCTGCGCGAGCTGGAGGCGGCCGAGTAGGTCACGCCTGCGCCTGGTTGTGCAGCGCCCATACGCGCTTGACCTGGCTTTCACTGCACCCGGCCAGCCTGGCCGTCTCTGGAATGCTGTGGCCTGCGCTGCGCAGCGCCACGATGCGTTCATGCACCTTTGTGTTGGCCTTGCGGCCGGTGTAGCGGCCGGCGTCCTTCGCCAGCTCGACGCCCTGCCGCTGCCGCTCGCGGCGATCCTCGTAGTCGTCGCGGGCCATCTGCAACGCCAGCTTCAAAAGCATGTCCTGGATCGACTCCAGCACCACCTTTGCCACGCCCTTCGCCTCGGCGGCCAGGTCGGATAGATCGACCACGCCAGGGACAGCCAGGCGCGCGCCCTGGGCGCGGATCGAGGCCACGAGGCGTTCGGCCTCGGGCAGCGGCAGGCGGCTGATGCGGTCGATCTTCTCCGCAACGACGACTTCACCGGGTTGCAGGTCGCCGATCATGCGCAGCAGCTCGGCGCGATCGGCGCGAGCGCCCGAAGCCTTCTCGCGGTAGATGCCGGCGACGTAGAAGCCGGCGGCCCTGGTGCTCTCCACGATGGCGGCCTGCCTGGTCAAGTCCTGCTCGTCGGTGCTGACGCGCAAGTAGATGCGCGCGACCTTGAAAGCGACGCCGGCGGCCTGGTGCTCGGTCGGCGTCCGCATGATGCGGTCGGCACCTTCGACCAGGCCATCGCCGCCGACGCGCAGCGGTGGCGTCTTGGCGAGCGCCTGGCGCGCTGCGCGTGACTGGCGCGGCATGGCCGCAATCTGTGTTTCCTGGGCGGTGCGCGGCGTGATGATCGCGCTGCGCTTCGCCTTGGTCTTGCCTTGTCATTTTCAGAAGACGTCTGCACCAGTTCATGAGGCTGGCCGCCCCGTGTGCAGCCGACTTCTGACCGGGTCGTGTCAGCAGTCCTATGCACGAAACTCCAAGAAGGGCGGAAATTGCGCAGAACTTCCCTGCACGACGTTGCGGAACGGCTTGGCTTGCGCTATGGTTTCATGCGCAGTATCATGTAACCATACATGCAACCAATGGAGAGCACCATGCCATCAATTCACGAATCAAAGGTAGCCCGACACCGCGAACGGATGCGCGCGGCGGGGCTGCGGCCTGTGCAGTTTTGGGTGCCGGACACCCGTTCGCCTGAGTTCACGGCGCAAGTGCGCAAGCAATGCCAAAGCCTGAAGGGCGACCCAGCAGAAGCAGAGGTTTTGCGCTTCACCGAAGAGGCGGCATCGCACGTTGAGGGCTGGGAGTGATGCAGCGAGGCGACCTCGTGACGGTTTCATTGCAGGGTGACTACGGCAAACCACGACCAGCCCTGATCGTTCAATCAGACCTACTAACCGACTTGGAAAGCGTTGTGCTGTGCCCAGTGACAAGCGACCTGCGCAATGCCGCGTTTCGCGTCACCGTGGAACCGAATCCAGCTAACGGGCTGCGCGCACTATCGCAAGTTATGGTGGACAAGCTCTCGACGCTACCGCGCACCAAAATCAGTGAACCGTTTGGCCGCCTCGACGATGAGCGAATGAAAGCAATAGATAGGGCGCTCCTGTTGGTCGTTGGCGTTATTTGACCCGGTGCCGGAAAAATCTGGGATTCCGGCTTACTCGGTATCGCGCCGGAATTTTCGGCGGTTCCGGCTTAAGTCGGTTCGCTGTTCCATTGCGCCGGGATGGCGGCACATGCGCCGCCTTGTCCGTCAAACGATCATTAGTCGGCCAAGCCGGTCACTGTCCGGCAATGCGCTTGAATAACGGGTTGTCGGACATTATGATAGGCGGACGGAAAAACGGACAAAAGGGGCGGTAATGGCACTCATCGGCTATGCGCGGGTATCGACGGCTGAACAGGACACCGCCTTGCAGACGGATGCACTGCGCAAGGCGGGCTGCGAGCGCGTCTTTGAGGACACGGCTTCCGGGGCCAAGGCCGACAGGCCCGGCTTGGCCGCCGCGCTGGCCTATCTGCGCGACGGCGACGTGCTGGCCGTCTGGCGGCTGGATCGGCTCGGGCGCTCGATGCCACACCTCATCGAGACAATCGGCGCGCTGGAAGCGCGTGGCGTCGGCTTCCGGTCGCTGACAGAAAGCATTGACACCACCACACCGGGCGGGCGGCTCATCTTCCACGTGTTCGGCGCGCTGGGCCAGTTCGAGCGCGACTTGATCCGTGAGCGCACCAAGGCCGGGCTGACCGCTGCCGCCGCTCGCGGGCGCAAGGGCGGGCGCAAGCCGGTTGTCACTGCCGACAAGTTGCAGCGGGCGCAGGAGCATATTGCCAACGGGCTGAACGTCCGGGAGGCTGCTACACGGCTCAAGGTGAGCAAGACGGCCCTATACGCCGCGCTGCAAGGCGGGAGCGAGCAACCATGAGCCGCAAGCAAAGCAGTGCCTTCGTCACGACCAGAAAGGGCTTTTGCTATCTCACGGTCAAAGTCGGCAGGAGCAATTACAACATCATGCGGATTCGCAATTACACGCTTGAGCCGCAGGACAAGCGAGACATGCGCCGGTTGTATCCCGACTATCTCTTTGACTGGAAGAAGATCGGCCAGCAGCTTGCCGAAAAGATGACCTTGCCCCCGGAAAGTGGAGTTCTTGAGCCTTGTTCAAAATACGACCAAGGAGTCAAGAAATGTCAGACAAGCAAGTTCGAGCGCAGTACACGCGGGAATACAAATTGGAGGCGGTGCGTCAGGTCAAGGGTGGGCAATCCATTGCTGCCACAGCCAAGGTATTGGGTATCCCCAAGGCCAGCCTGAGCAACTGGGTACGCCGCGGCGCCAAGGGTGATGTGGGCGGTGTAGGAGACAGACCTGCATCCGTCACGCCTGAGCAAATGGAGCTGGCGCGCCTGCGTGCTGAGGTTGCCAGGCTTCGAATGGAGCGAGACATCGCAAAAAAAGCCGCGGCGTACTTCGCGCAGGACACGCTGCGAGGTACGCCTGGATTTACCAAATGAGAAACCAGTATCCAGTGAGCATCTCCTGCGAAGTGCTGGAGGTCAGCGCCAGTGGCTATTTTGTCTGGCAGCGCCGCCGTGACGCTGCTCGCCCAGGGCCTGCTGGCCGCCATAGCGACGAAGCCTTACTGGCCCACATGCGTGCAATTCACATAGAGGTCAAGCAGGAGTACGGCTGGCCGCGTATGCACAAGGAGCTGCTTGCACGCGGGATTCGTGTCGGTAAAGAGCGGGTACGTCACCTGATGCAGCAGCACGGCATCAAAGCCAAGACCAAGCGCAAATTCGTGGTGACCACGGATAGCCGGCACAGTCTGCCGGTGGCGCCCGACCTCGTGCAGCGGCGCTTCAATCCCGAGGCGCCCAACCGGTTGTGGAGTGGCGACATCACCTACATCGCTACCGACGAGGGGTGGTTGTACCTGGCGGGCGTCATTGATTTGTTCAGCCGTCAGGTGGTGGGCTGGAGCATGCAAGCCCATATGCAAGCCAGTCTAGTCAAGGATGCGCTCACCATGGCGTGGTTCCGGCGCCGCCCTGAGGCTGGCCTCATCTTCCACAGCGACCGTGGCAGTCAATATTGCAGCCACGAATTCCAGGACACGCTACGTGTCTGGGAGATGCGCTCATCGATGAGCAGGAAGGGTAACTGCTGGGACAATGCACCGACCGAAAGCTTCTGGGGCAGATTGAAAACGGCCAGCCTGTACGGCAGGAAGTTCGCTACCCGGCGTGAGGCCATGGACGCGGTGCTGGACTGGATGGCTTTCTACAATCACCGACGATTGCATTCGACGCTGGGATACCTCAGCCCGATGCAATATGAGCAACGCTGGTACGAGGCACAGCGTAAAAAGGCCGCGTAATCCGTGGGCTAAGAACTCCAGCAAACAGGGGCAAGGTCACCAAGGCCAAGGAGGTGATGCTGGAGCGCACCCACATCCCCGAATCCCCCTGGTGGGTGGTGCAGGCCAACGACAAGAAAAAGGCCCGCCTGAACTGCATTGCCCACCTGCTGGAGCAAATGCCCTACAACGAGGTGGAGCGCACCACCATCACCCTGCCAGAACGCGAGCGCCACGAAGACTACGTGCGCCAGGCCGTGCCAGCCGACATGATGGTGCCGGAGCGTTACTGATCGGTCAGATCAGCGACTTGCGGATGCGGGCGGACACCAGGTCGATCAGGCTGACGGTGACCACGACGATGATCATCACCGCCGCGGTCTGGGCGTACTGAAAACCGCGGATGATTTCCCACAGCACCACACCAATGCCCCCCGCGCCCACCATGCCCACCACCGAGGCAGAGCGCACGTTGGACTCGAAGCGGTAAAGCGCAAACGAAATCCACAGCGGCATGACCTGCGGAATCACGCCGTAGACGATTTCGTGCAGCAACCCCGCCCCGGTGGAGCGGATGCCTTCCACCGGTTGCGGGTCGATGGCCTCC
Organism: Acidovorax sp. T1; assembly: GCF_002176815.1. Lineage (NCBI taxonomy): Bacteria > Pseudomonadati > Pseudomonadota > Betaproteobacteria > Burkholderiales > Comamonadaceae > Acidovorax > Acidovorax sp. T1. Next base: position 45,667 of record NZ_CP021650.1, read on the forward strand.
ACCGCTTCGGAAAACAGCTTGGCCAGCACCCCGGCGGTGTGGATCCACAACGCCAGCACACCGGCAAACGGCCCCAGGCCCACGGCCACCACGAACAGCATGGCAAACACCATCTCGTTGATGGCCCGCGCGGCGTCCATCAACCGGCGCACGGGCTGGTGAATCCAGGCCGGCGCGATGTTGCTGGAGGCCAGCAGCGCCAACGGCACCGAGGTCACCACCGCCAGGGCCGTGCCCCACAGCGCAATCTGCAGGGTGACCACCATCTCGTCGATGTACATGCGCCAGTCGGCAAAGTTGGGCGGAAAGAACTCGGCCAGGTAGGTGGCCATGTTGCCCGAGTCCCGCCACAGGTCCAGCGGGCGCATGTCGGCACCCCGCCAGGAGGCCGCCAGCAAGGCCAGAACCACCCCCCAGCCCCCATACCAGAGCCAGCCTTTGCGGGGTTCGTTCAACACAGGGGTGCCCAAGGGGGCAAGAGAAGTGGTCATGGCCTGTTCCCGGGGGCTGTCGTCAGTTCTTCAGGGCGGCCAGCTGCTTGTCGATCTCGGCCAGCTTGGCTTGTTTGTCGGCGTCGGACAGGGTGGTGTCGGCCTCCAGCTTGTTGCGCTTGCCAAACAGGTCCAGTTGGCGAATGGGCACCAGCTGGGCGTTGGTGGACGGTTTGAAGCCGGAGATCTTGTTGATCTTCATCAGCACCTCTTTCTCACGCGCGTCCGTCTTGCCGTAGTTGAAGAGGAAATCCTTCAGCTTGGCCTGGGTGGCTTCGGGCAGGTCCTTGCGCCACACCAGGGGGTCGGACGGGATCAGGGGTGAGGTCCAGACGATGCGCAACTCCTTGAACTTTTCGGGGTAGTTGGCCTTCAGGCGCTCCAGGTTTACGCTGCTGTTGGTGGCCACGTCCACCTGTTTGTTGGCCACGGCCAGCGCGTTGGTCTCGTGGTTGGCGTTGCGCACCACCTTGAAATGGCTCTTGGCGTCGATCTTATTCTGGGCAAACACATAGAAGCCCGGGACCACAAAGCCCGAGGTGGAGTTGGGATCGCCATTGCCAAAGCTGTAGCTTTTGCCGTTCTTCAGCACTTCGTCCAGGCCCTGGATGGGGCTGTCCTTGTGCACGATCAGGTGCGAGTAGTAGCCCTGGGTGCCGTCGGCGTTGACCATCTGGGCAAACACTTCGCCGTTGGCGCGGTCCACCGCTTCAATGGCCGATTTGTTGCCATACCAGGCCAACTGCACCTTGTTGAAGCGCATGCCTTCGATGATGCCGGCGTAGTCCGACGAAAAGAACGCCTTGACCGTGAAGCCGGTCTTCTTGGCCATGTCGTCCAGCAGCGGCTGCCAGTCGGCTTTGAGGGACTGGCTGGACTCGGTGGAAATGATCCCGAAATTGATGTCTTCGGCGTGTGCCAAGGTCAGGCCCAGGGCAAAGCCCATGGCCACCGCAAGTTTCTTCAGCATGTGAACTCCAGTGATGAAAGGGGAAAAACGGGGAAGCAGGAAAAGCGTTCAGGCCGCTTGCGCCAGGGGCAAGGGCATGCCCGCCCATGCGGGCGACGGCGAACCGGGGCTGGGTGCGGCAACCTCCGTGGCATTCACGGGCGGCAACAGTTCTTCCACCTGCACGCCATACAGCTCGCGCAGCAACGACGGGGTCAGGGCCGCAGAGGGGCCGTCGTACACCACCCGCCCTTGGTGAAGGGCCACCACCCGGGGGCAGTACTTCATGGCGACGTCCACCTGGTGCAGCGACACCACCACGGTGACGCGGTCCTCGCGGTTGACGCGGGCCAGAATGTCCATGACCTTGCGAGACGACTCGGGGTCCAGCGAAGCAATGGGCTCGTCCGCCAGCACCACCCGTGCGCCCTGCACCAAGGTGCGTGCAATGGCGGCCCGCTGCTGTTGCCCACCCGACAGGGTGGATGCGCGCTGGGCGTGGCATTCGGCAATGCCAACACGGCCCAGGGCTTCCAGAGCCAGGTGCTTTTCATGGGTCTTGAACCAACGCACCCAGCCGCGCCACAGCGGCGTGCGGTGCAACAAGCCCACCAGCACATTGGTCAACACGGGCAACCGGTCCACCAGGTTGAACTGCTGGAACACAAAACCCACCTGCGATCGCACCCGGCGAATGTCGCGGCTCAGCACCCCTTGGCGCTGCACGCACTGCCCTTCAATTTCAATCAGCGATTCGCTGTCGGCGTCGGCCACCACCAACCCGGCCACATGGCGCAGCAGCGTGGACTTGCCCGAACCCGACGCGCCAATGAGGGCCACCATTTCGCCCTGCTGGATGTTCAGGTGAATGTCACGCAGCGCGTGTTTGCCGTTGGCAAAATGCTTGTTCAGGTTTTGAATGCGCAGGGCGGTGGACATGGGCTCACTCCGTGGATGGCAAGTCGTCTAGACAACTCGCAGTGTCAAAGCCCTGTGTGACAGGCATTTGAAGCTTGCGAGAAGCTTTTGTGGCACCCATCCAGCACCCCCTCCACCAGCACCCCGGCGTGGTCACTGGGCATGACCCCCACCCGTGCGTCAATGCCATCCAACACCACCCGTGCCGCACGCCAGGTCAGCGCCGGGCAGGGTCGGTCCACCACATGGTCCAGGTCCTGCGAAGCAGCGCCCGAGGCGGGGCAGGTGCTTTTGGGGTGCAGCCCCACCGAAGCAGCCACATCACGCCAGCCCTCCACGCCCATGGGGCCGCGCAAAGACGGGTCTTCCAACGGCACATTCAAGTCCCCGCACACCAGCAGTGGTGCATGGGCAGGCCACCCGTCAACGGCGTGTGTCAGCAAGGTCTGCCACTGCAACTGTCGCAGCGCAGGCCCTCTCTCACAGGGGCCGAGGTGGGTGAGATGGGTGTTGACCAACCGAAGCGGCTGACCGTGGACGTTCAGGTCACAGCACAACGCCAGTCGCTCCCCATCGGCACCGATGGAGGGCAATGGCCAGAGCCGCTGCTGTGCCACGGGCCACCGGCTCAGCACGGCCAAGCCAGACTCGCTGTCCACCCATTGGCCGCTCATCCACCGGCGCTTGCGGCGTGCGGGGGCAAAGACCAGGTGCATGCCCAGCGCCTGGGCCAGGGTGCGTCCCGTGTGCACCCCCACCTGAGGGGCGTGGAACACCTCCTGCAAGGCCACCACATCGGCCTGGAGTGCCCGCAACTGGTGGACCATGGCCTGAAGGCGAAGGGCATAGGGGCCATCGCCTTTCCAGGTGTTCAGCGTCACCAGCCGCCAGGGGCGGCCAGCGGACGCATCAGGACTGCACGGCGGGCCCATACCGGTGCAGAAAGCGGCGCAGGTCCGAAAAATCGGGCAGGCGTTCTGCCAGGGTCTGGTGGTCCCAGTCCCACCAGGCGGTGGCCTCCAGGGCCTGGGCAATGTCGCGCGCAAAACGCATGCGCAACACCCGCGCCGTGGCCCCGGCCACGATGGCATACGCCGGCACATCCTTGGTCACCACGGCGTTGCTGCCCACCACGGCCCCATGTCCGATGCGCACCCCCGGCATGATGACCGCGCCATGCCCGATCCAGGTGTCGTGCCCGATGCTCACGCGCTGACGCCGCCGCCATTCAAAAAACACGTCGTCATCGGCATCGGCCAGGCCATAGCGGCTGAGCCGGTAAGTGAAGTGGTGCAGGCTGGGACGCTCCATGGGATGGAAGCCCGGGTTGATGCGCACCATGGCTGCGATGTTGGAGAACTTGCCGATGTCGGTGGACATCAGCTCGCAGCCCCGACCGATGTAGCTGTAGTCGTCCAGCACGCTGTCGCCCATGTGGACGGCATCGCCCACTTCGGTGTAGCGGCCCAGCAGGCTGTCCTGCACCACCGCGGTGGGCGACAGCGAGGGTGCTTCGGTCAGGCGGGGGCGTGGCTCGACGTTGTGGGCCGCCACGTGGGTGAAGCGGCTCGCGGCGGGAGAGGGAGCGGTTGCGGTCATGGCCTACACCGGTTCAAAGCACCCGCTGGCCTTCGCGCCACACGGCCCGCACCACGGCGTGGTGGTGGCCGTCGGCCACCTCGACCACGCGCACCTGCACCAGATCGGCCCGCAGGCCCACGGCCAGTTCGCCCCGATCGTTCAAGCCCACCGAACGGGCGGGGTTGCGGGTGACGGTGGCCACGGCCTGCGGCAGGCTCAGGGGCCCTTCGTCCACCAACTGCAGGGCAGCGGTCAGCAGGCTGCCGGGCACGTAGTCGCTGGAGAGAATGTCCAGCAGCCCCAGGCGGGCCAAGTGCGACGCCGCCACGTTGCCCGAGTGCGAGCCCCCGCGGACCACGTTGGGCCCGCCCATCACGGTGGCCATGCCACGCTCACGGGCGGCGCGCGCCGCCAGCTCGGTGGTGGGGAACTCGCTCACGCTCACGCCTTCGGCATGCGCCTCTTCCACATGGGCCAGCGTGGTGTCGTCGTGGCTGGCCAGGGCAATGCCGCGGCTGTGGGCGTAGTCCACAAAATGGCGACGGTGGGGGCGCACGTAACGCTCCTGCATCTCGGCGGCTTCGGCCACCTTGCGCAGGAACTTTTCTTCGCTCCAGCCTTTTTTGCCCAGGTAGTAGACCTTGGCGTGGGTCAGGTCCTCCCACTGGCGCTGGCCTGGGGTGTGGTCCATCAGCGAGATGATGCCCACCCGGGGGTTGTCAATAAAAGGAGCAAACAAGTCAATGGTGTTGGGCGCAGGAAGCTCGCAGCGAACATGAAAGTGGTGATCCGCCCGCAACAACCCACGGTCCATGCAGCGTTGCAAGTTGTCCACCACCCCGGTCCAGGCGCTGCCGCGCAGGCTCTCGGTGTCGGCCTCGCCCACGCCCAGCGCGTCGAACACCGTGGTGATGCCCGCGGCGGCAATCTCGGCGTCGTGGGCCAGCAGGGCGGGCAGCTCGGGCCAGTTCACCTTGGGCCGGGGCATCAGGTGCCGCTCGAAGTTGTCGGTGTGGATTTCCACCAGCCCGGGCAACAGGTAGTCGCCCGCCAGGTCCAGCGCCCCCAGGGGCACCGCAGCGCCGCTGTCCACGGCGGCAATGCGCCCGTGGCGGACCTGCAAGGAACCGGTCACCACCTCGTCGGCCAGCACCAGGCGGGCGTTGGCCAAGGACAGTTCCGGGGCATTCAGTGCCGAAGGATCGGCCAGGGGCAGTTCACGGGGGGCGTTCATGCGGACTCTCCGGTCAAGGCAGGTTCAGACGTGTGGCGGAACGACGCCACGGGCACGCGGCGGGTGGCCACGGCATCGGCCACGGCGCGGTCGTGAAAAATGCCCAGCAACGCCGCACCGCGTGCACGGGCCTCGCCGATCAGCTCGATCACCGTCTGGGTGTTGGCCGCATCCAGCGAGGCGGTAGGCTCGTCGAGCAGCAGCAGCGGGCGGGGTTTGATGAGGCTGCGCGCAATGTTCACGCGCTGCTGCTCGCCACCCGAGAAGGTGGCGGGCGGCAAGGCCCACAGACGCTCGGGGATGCGCAGCCGTGCCAGCCACTGGCGGGCCTGTTCGCGGGCGGCTTCCAGGGCTTCGGGGTCTCCCGCTGCGTCTTCGGCCAGCGGTTCGGCCACCACGTCCAAGGCCGACACGCGGGGAATGACGCGCAAGAACTGGCTCACGTACCCGATGGTGTGCTGCCGCAGCGACACCAGCTCGCGTGGGGTGGCCTGGGCCACGTTCAGGCGCTGGCCATCGGCCTGGCGCACCCAGATGTCACCCGCTGTCGCGCGGTAGTTGGCGTACACCAGCTTGAGCAGCGTGCTTTTGCCCATGCCCGAAGGGCCATCGAGCACCACGCATTCGCCCGCGTGCAGGCTGAAGTCGGCCCGGTCAAACACCGGCAGCACCGCGCCGTGCTGGTGGTGCAGGGTGAATCGCTTGGCCACGCCGACCAGTTCCAGGATGGGTTGGGATTCGCAAGGGGTCATGGTTGCAGCACCGAAGAAACCAGCAGTTGGGTGTAGGGGTGTTGGGGGTCGTCCAGCACCTGATCGGTCAGGCCCTGCTCCACCACGCGGCCCCGCTGCATGACCATCATGCGGTGGGCCAGCAGGCGGGCCACGGCCAGGTCGTGGGTGACGATGACCACGGCCAGCCCCATCTGGCGGGTGAGCTGGCGCAGCAGGTCCAGCAGCCGGGCCTGCACCGACACGTCCAGGCCCGAGGTGGGCTCGTCCATGAAGACCAGCCGCGGTTGGGTGACCAAGTTGCGGGCAATTTGCAGGCGCTGGCGCATGCCGCCCGAAAAGGTGCGGGGCGTGTCGTCCATGCGTGCAGGGTCGATTTCGACCCGCTGCAACCACTCCGTGGCCGTCTGGCGCAACTGGCCATAGTGCAGCTGGCCCAGGCCCATGAGCCGCTCGCACACGTTGGCCCCGGCGGACACGTCCATGCGCAGGCCGTCGGCGGCGTGCTGGTGCACAAAGCCCCAATCGGTGCGGGCCAGCAGGCGCTGCTGGGCTTCGGTCAGGGCGTGCACGTCCTGCAGGCCCACGCCGTGCATGTCAAACCACACCTGCCCGGCGTCGGGCATCAGGCGGGCGGCCACGCAGTTGAGCAGCGTGGTCTTGCCCGAGCCGGATTCGCCCACCACGGCCAGCACCTCACCGGGCCAGAGTTCGAAGCTGGCTTCGTGCAGGGCCACCTGGCTCCCGTAGCGCTTGTGCAGCCCGCTGACGCGCAGCAGGGGCCGCGGTGACATCTGAGAATGCGTCATGACGGCTCCTTGGGCGTCTGAGGAAACGGCTGTTGGGGGTCGATGGCAAAACTGACCCCGTGACGTTGAAAACCCAGCGACTCGTAAAACGCATGGGCCGCCTCGCGCCGCGCGTTGGACGACAGCGCCAGCTTGTAGCAACCCGCGGCAGCGGCTTCGGCCACCGCGTGGGCCATGAGCTGACGGCCCAGGCCCTGGCCGCGGCGCTGTGCGGTCACCACCACGTCTTCGGCAATGGCCGACGGGGCCCCGCCGTGCGCCAGGTTGTGCATGACCAGCAGCGCGTAGGTGGCCACCACCTCGTTGCCCTCGCACGCCACGAACAGGCGGTAGTGGGGGTAACGCGCAAACTGCGCCAGCATGGCCTCGGCCTGCGCCAGCGTGAGGGTGTCGGCGTCGGCCAACCCGGGTTGCTGGTACAGCGCCAGCACGGCGGGCAGGTCAGCGGCCTGGGCCTGCCGGATCTGGAGGGCGGAGGTCATGCCTGCCCCTCCTCTGCGGTGGGTTGCGTGGTGCACGCAGCGGCTTCGGACGCCTGTGCGTCCTGCTGCGCCGACTGACGCTCGGCGCAGTGGTCCGAGTCGGAGCAGACGTGCAGGCGGGTGCCCGCGTCGTCGGTGATGATTTCGTCCAGGAAGGTGTCGGTGGCCCCGCACAGGGCACAGGGCACATCCCAGCGCTGCACCTCGAAGGGATGGTCGTCAAACCCCAGGCTTTCCACCGGGGTGTACGGCGGCACGGCGTAGATGCGTTTTTCGCGCCCGGCCCCGAACAGCTGCAAGGCCGGGTTGAGGTGCATCTTGGGGTTGTCGAAGCTGGGAATGGGCGAGGGCGACATGACGTAGCGCCCGTTCACCCGCACCGGGTGGTCGTAGGTGGTGGCAATGTGGCCATGGCGGGCGATGTCCTCGTACAGCTTCACGTGGATCAACCCGTACTCGCCCAGCGCGTGCAGGGTGCGGGTTTCGGCCTCGCGGGGCTCCAGCCGTTGCATGGGCTCGGGCACCGGCACCTGGTACACCAGCACCTGGCCCTCGCGCAGCGGCGTTTCGGGAATGCGGTGGCGCGTCTGGATCAGCGTGGCCTCGGGCGTGCGGGTGGTGGTGGATACGCCCGTGGTGCGCTGGAAGAAGCGGCGGATGTTGACGGCGTTGACCGTGTCGTCCGAGCCCTGGTCGATGACCTTGAGCACGTCGTCCGGGCCGATCACCGACGCCGTCACCTGGATGCCGCCCGTGCCCCAGCCATAGGGCAGCGGCATCTCGCGCGACCCGAACGGCACCTGGTAGCCCGGGATGGCCACCGCTTTTAGGATGGCGCGGCGGATCATGCGTTTGGTTCGCTCGTCCAGGTAGGCGAAGTTGAAGCCTTCAGCCGTGGGGGTGGTGTTCATGCGGTTTCCTCCTGCGCCTGGGGGGCGTGTTCGGCGGTCTGGCGCATGCGGCGCACCAGGTCCAGCTCGGCTTGAAAGTCCACGTAGTGCGGCAGCTTCAGGTGCTGCACAAAACCCGACGCCTCCAGGCTGTCGCTGTGCGACAGCACAAACTCCTGCATCTGCGCGGGTGATTCGACGGCCTCGCCCAGCTCGTCGGCGCGCAAGGCCCGGTCCACCAGGCTCATGGCCATGGCCTTGCGCTCGCTGTGGCCAAAGGCCAGGCCATAGCCGCGGGTGAACTGCGGCGGCTGGGTTTTGCTGCCGGCAAACTGGTTGACCATTTCGCATTCGGTCACCGGCAGGTCGCCAATCGACAGGTCAAAACCCAGCTCGTCAGGGGCAATGACCAGCTCCACGGTGCCAAAGCGGATTTCGCCCACAAACGGGTGGGTGTGCGAATAGCCCCGCTGGGTGGAGTACGCCATGGCCAGCAAAAAGCCCTCGTCCCCGCGCGCCAGGTTTTGCAGGCGGGTGGCACGCTGGGCCGGAAAGCGCAGGGGCTGACGGGTCAGGTCCACGGGCTGGGGGTCGCCCGGGGGCGGTTCGCGGCGCTCGATCAGGCCCTCCTGGTCCAGCAGGTCCACCACCCGCGGTGTGGCCACGGGCTCGGGGGTCTGCGTGGCGGTGGGGGCCTCGGCGGTGGCGCGTTCGGCACCGTCGGCCAAGAGGGAAAAGTCCAGCAGGCGCTGGGTGTAGTCGTGGGTGGGGCCCAGCACCTGTCCGCCCGGCAAGTCCTTGAACGTGGCGGAAATGCGGCGCTGCACGCACATGGCCTCGGTCCGCAAAGGACGGCTGGTGCCCAGGCGGGGCAAGGTGGTGCGGTAGGCCCGCAGCAGGAAGATGGCTTCCACCAGGTCACCACTGGCCTGTTTGATGGCCAGGGCGGCCAGCTCGGGGTCGTACACCGAACCTTCGGTCATCACCCGGTCCACGGCCAGGCGCAGCTGTTCACGGATTTGCTCCACACCCAGCTCGGGCACATCGGGGTTGCCCCGACGGTGCTCGGCCAGCATGCGGTGGCTTTGCAGGATGGCGGTTTCCCCACCTTTGACGGCCACGTACATGGTCAGACCTCCTCGGCCACCGGGGTGGCGTTCACATGGATGCGCGTGGTGCGCGGCAGCCCCAGCACCTGCCCGGGGCAGGTCAGCAGCATGTCCACACCACGGGGGAACAGCCCGGCAGCCGATTGGTGCAGCCCGCGCAGGGCCTGCACACGCTCGGGCCCGTCGGCGCTCAGCGCCAGCGGCTGGGGGTGGGGCAGGCCCGGCCCGCTCAGATGCCAGGCACCCGGTGCAGAGGCCCAGCCTTGGGTCTCCACCAACAGGGTGACGGCGGTCTCCGGGCTGGCGTCGGTGCCCACGTTGAGCTCGGACAGTAGGGGCAAGGCATCACCGGCGGCCACCCAGACAAACTGCGCTTGGGCAGCGGTGTCCACCCGCACACAACCGGTGTGAAAGCGCAGCCAATCCCCCACGGCGCCGGTCTGCAACCGAGGCGAAAGCCAGAGGGTGGTTTCGGCGTCCAGCAGCGCCAGCAGCACGCTGGCGGCCTCGCGGCTCACGCCCGCGGGCACCTCGGCGTCGGACACCAGGGCCACGCCGCGCCCGGGGTGCGACCAGGCCGTGAGCACCGCACGGAACACGGCATGGCTGCCGCGAGCGGGATCGGAAAAGCCCGCTCCCGGCGGGGCGGAGGGGTGCATGGCGGTCATTCTTCGTCGTCCTCATCGTTGCCGGCGTCGCTTTCGCGCGCCACGGTGAAAAAGTCCACCCGGGTGCTTTGGGCATCGGCGTGGCGCTGCGCGCGCTGCGTCTCCAGCCATTGCTGCACGGGAGCCAACAGGCGGGCGGTGCCGTCGGGCAGCACCTCAGGGCTTTGCAGCAAGGCATCGGCCAGCGCGGCGAGGCGGGCCTGGCGGTGCGAGCGCCCCAGCACATAGGCCACACCCATGGGGCCGCCCTCCGCACGACGCAGCGCGCAGCGGGTGACGGTCACCTCGCCCAGGTTGAAGCGCTCGCCGGTACCGCCCGCACGGCCCTGGACCATCATCAGCCCGGTTTCGGGCGGGCGCAGCCAGTGCACCGGGTGCTCGCACCAATTCCCCAAGCCTTGCTCCAGCAGTGCCACGGGTGCCCGTGACAGCAAGGCCATCCAGCCAGCGCGATCGGGGCTCGGTGGAGCGCCGGGTTTGTCAAACGCATGAAACATGTCGGTGTTACTCTGCAAGTTGTCTAGACAAATTGAAACGTCCCGCGCAGCTTAATCCGCCTGGATGTAGGTTTCATGACACTGCTTCAAACCACCGAAACACCCCCCTCCGACACCGACGCAGGCTCGCGTCCGCCCATGTGGAGCCAGATTGCCGGCCACCTGTCGGCCGCCATCGCCCGTGGCACCTATGCCCCCGGCGAGCGCCTGCCGCCCGAGCACACGCTGGCCGAGTCCTTCGGGGTCAACCGCCACACCGTGCCACGCGCCCTGGCCAGCCTGTGCACCCAGGGCGTGTTGCGTTCCACCCAAGGCAGCGGCACCTACGTGCAGGCTTTTGCGGTGGACTTGGTGCTGTCACGCCGCACCCGGCACCGCCAGAACCTGGCGCTGGCCGGGTTCAGGGGCAGCCTGCAGGTGCTGACCCACGACGTGGTGGGGGCCAACGCCACGCTGGCGCGCCTGCTGGCCGTGCCTCCGCGCCGCCGCCTGCTGCACCTGTGGGTGATGGGCGATGCACAAGGCCAACCGCTGAGCGTGAGTGAGCGGTTTTTTCCGCTCCAGCGCTTTCCCGACCTGCTGGAAGTGCTACAGAAAACAGGGTCTGTGACCGAAGCCTTTGCCGCCCACGGTGTGACCGATTACCTGCGGCGCGAAAGCCACATCACCGCCGAACTGCCCGACCCTGTGGTGGCCGCCCACCTGCACCAACCGCAAAGCCAGCCGGTGCTGCGGGTGGACAGCGTCAACGTCGACCCGCAGGGCGTGCCCATCGAGGCCGCCACCGCCTGGTTTCCCGCAGACCGCATTTCCCTCACGGTGCAACATGGCGAATGATCCCCACACCCCTTCCCAGGCCCCAGCGCCCCGCCACGCGGTGTACGCGGTCCCCGCGCCAGACAGCCCTTGGTGGCAAGCGGGAAGCCTGTGGCTGGGCCGCTGCGCGGCCACCGGGGCGACGCTGAATCACCCGTGGATGCCGGGCTTCACCCCGGACGAAATGCACCACCTCACCCAAGAGCCCCGACGGTACGGTTGGCACGCCACGTTGAAAGCCCCGGTGGCGCTGGCCGATGGTGTCACCCCGCAACAGTGGTACGACCGTTTGACCACCCTGGCCAACCAGCTGCCCCCCGTGACCCTGCCGCCCTTGGTGGTGCGTCGGCTCGGGCACTTCCTGGCGCTGGTCATCGACGGCGACGACCAACAGGTGCAGGCCCTGGCGGCGGCCTGTGTCACCCGCTTGCACGACCTGGCCGCCCCCCTGTCCGCGTCCGAGCTGACCCGCCGCCGCAGCGCTGGCCTGGACGCCCACCAGGAAGCTCTGCTGCAACAGTGGGGCTACCCCCATGTGCTGGACCGCTTTCGGTTCCACTTTTCGCTGACCGGCCCGCTGAACGGGCTGTCCGACGCACGGGTGGACCGCCTGATGCAGGCGGCCACCGCCTGGTTTGCACCGCTGCCGCGGCTCGCGCTGGACAGGCTGGCCTGGTTTGTCGAGCCCACACCGGGTGGCCCTTTCCGCTGGGAGGCCAGCTGCCCCCTGCGCGGGGCGGACGCATGAACGCCCAGGTCGTGTACGTGCTGGGCCCGTCGGGTGCCGGCAAGGACAGCCTGCAAGCCTGGCTGATCAGGCACTGGCCTGGCCCGGCGGCGCTGCGCCAGGCGCGCCGAACCATCACCCGTGCCGCCGACGCAGGTGGCGAGGCCCACGAAGCCCTGTCGCCACAGGCCTTTGCCACGGCCCGTGCCCGCGGGGAGTTTGTGCTGCATTGGGAAGCCCATGGCCTGTGCTACGGCGTGCGCCACCAGGAGGTGCGTGGCGCTGAAGCAGGCAGCGTGGTCCTGGTCAACGGCTCCCGTGCGCACCTGGACGATGCCCTGCAACAGTTCCCCCGTCTGGCCGTGCTGCACGTCACCGCCAGCCCGCAGGTGCTGCGCGCACGGCTGCTGGCCCGCCAGCGCGAAACCCCCGAGCAGGTGGAAGCCCGTCTCCAGCGCAACCTGGCGCTGCCCGCCGTGCGTCACCCACTCAGCCTGACCGTGACCAACGACGGCACGCTGGACGACGCCGGACAGCAGGCCTTGACCTGGTTGCAGGCGCTGACATCCCCGCCATGCCCGCTGGACACCCGGGTGCACGCAGTTCCATAGGCGAACGCCCGGCCACAATCCGCGCATGGAGACCCCACCCCGCGCCCCCGCCCCGCATCCGGCCCTGCACCCGGCCCCCACGGACTCCGCATGGCAGGTGTTCCTCACCTTTCTGCAACTGGGTCTGACCGCCTTTGGCGGGCCGGTGGCCCACCTGGGGCATTTCCGCCAGGCGCTGGTGGTCCAGCGCCGCTGGATGGACGACCGCCAGTACGCCGACCTGGTGGCGCTGTGCCAGTTTTTGCCCGGACCGGCCAGCAGCCAGGTGGGCATGGCCCTGGGGCTGTGGCGTGCCGGGCGGCTGGGGGCACTGGCCGCCTGGGCGGGGTTCACCCTGCCGTCGGCATTGCTGCTGATCGGCCTGGCCTGGGGCCTGGGGCAATGGGCTCATGCGCTTCACCCGACGCTGCTGCAAGGGGCATTGCACGGCCTCAAGCTGGCGGCCGCGGCGGTGGTGACGCAGGCGCTGTGGGGCATGGCCCGCACCCTGTGCCCCGACACCCCGCGGCGTCTGTGCATGGCGGTGATCGCGGTGCTCGCCTGGGCCTGGCCTCAACCCGGCATGCAGGTGGGGTTGATGGCCGCAGCCGGTGTGGCCTGGGCGCTGTGGGCGCCAACCCCTGCGGCCCCCCACACGGGCACAGCCAGCCCCCCCATGCGTTGGCCCCTGTCACGGCGGGAGGGGGCCCTGTGGCTGGGTGCACTGGCCGCCCTGTTGCTGGGCCTGCCTGCGGCCATGGCGCTGTGGCCGGGCATGGCGCTGGCGGTGGCCGACGCCTTTGTGCGCACCGGGGCCCTGGTGTTTGGCGGGGGCCATGTGGTGCTGCCCCTGCTGCAGGCCGAGGTGGTGCCCAATGGCTGGGTGAGCGATTCGGTCTTCATGGCGGGCTATGGGGCCGCGCAAGCCGTGCCGGGGCCGCTGTTCACGTTTGCGGCCTACCTGGGTGCCGCCCTGGCCCCGGTGGCCAGCAACCTGGACCCGGCCCCCGCCTGGCTCAGCACCCTGGCGGCCCTGGGCTGGGGTTTGCTGGCCCTGGTGGCCGTCTTCACCCCGGCGTGGATGCTGCTGGCCGGATCACTCCCTTTCTGGGAGCAATGGAAGTCCACCCTTCTTGCGCGGAAGGCCATTTTTGGCATCAATTCAGCGGTAGTGGGTTTGCTGGCGGCGGCGTGGGTGGACCCGGTGCTCTCGAGTGCGCTGCACAGCGTGGGCGATGGGGTGCTGGTGATCGCGCTGCTGGGGCTGCTGCAAGGCGGACCGACCCGCGGCAGGGCTGGCACCTCGGTCGAGCCATCGGCAGGCCCGGTGTGGCGGGCATGGCCCGCCTGGGCGGTGGTGGGGCTGGCCTGCGTGCTGGGCAGTGTGTTGGGTGCGTTGCCCGGAATGCTCTGACCGGCGGGTGCCCGCCGGGCTCAGCCCCCCATCCCCGGCACGCACGAGGCTGGGGCCCCCAGGCGCAGGCTCAAGCGCTGCCCCACCTCGCGCAGCGCCTGGGCCTGCGGACTGCCGTCCGACACGTCCATCAAGCCCGACGGACCCATGGCCGCGATGGCCAGCGCCAGCCGCCCAAAGCCGTCGAACACCGGCACCGCCATGGCTGAAATGCCCATCAGCAATTCCTGGTTGACCAGGCTCAGTCCGGTTTGACGCACCCGCGCCAATTCGGCGTGAAAGGTGGCATCGGCCCACGCGGTGGGCTCGCCTTGCGCCACCAGTGCGGCCTGCACCAGGGCAGGCTCCATGAAGGCGGCAAAAATCTTGCCGGTGCCGGTGTGCCGCAGCGACGCCGGAATGCCGTGGCGCATGCTGACGTTGACCGCCCGCGGCCCCTCTTCCACCCGCACGATGATGGGGCCGTTGCCACCCCACACCGCAGCAGAGACCGTCACGCCCAGCGTTTGCGCCAGCGCGGGCAACTCGGCAATGGTCAGGCGCACCGGGTCCACCTGCTGCAGGCTGATCAGGCCCAGCTGCACGGCCAGCTGGCCCAGACCGTAGTGACCCGAGACGGGGTCCTGCTCCATCAGCCCCAGCTTGCAGAAGCTGACCATGTAGGGGTGGGCCTTGGCGGGCGTCATGTCGGCGTCGCGCGCCAGGTCTTTGAGCGCCATGCGGCGCCCCGAGCGGGCCAGGGCCTTGAGCAGCTGCCCGCCCACCTCCACGCTCTGGATGCCACGGGAGGTGCGTGCGCCATCGTCCATGCCTGGTTCGGCATCGGGCGGCAATGAAACGGATTCGGAACGCTTGGACATGCCTTGGATTGTCGCGTCACTGGCCCAGGGGTCACACCCAAGGGTTTACACCTATCGAACGCATTTGACTAAAACAAATTTCAAACCCACAATCGCTTGACATTGATCAAACGAATTCGTTGATTACAAACTCACCCACCACCGAACGCCCATGAACGCCCCCAAGACCTTTGCTTCTGCCGCCGACCTGGAAGTCAAGAAGGTGAGCTTCGACAAACTGTCGGACCACGCCTACGCTTACACCGCCGAGGGCGACCCCAACACCGGCATCATCATTGGCGACGACGCGGTCATGGTGATCGACACCCAGGCCACGCCGGTGATGGCGCAGGACGTGATCCGCCGCATCCGCGAGGTGACGGACAAGCCCATCAAGTACGTGCTGATGAGCCACTACCACGCCGTGCGCGTGCTGGGGGCCAGCGCCTACAACGCCGACCACATCATCGCCAGCCAGGACACCTACGACCTGATCGTGGAGCGCGGCGAGTTCGACAAGGCCAGCGAAATCGGCCGCTTCCCCCGCCTGTTCCAGAACGTGGAAAGCGTGCCCCCCGGCCTGACCTGGCCCACCCTCACCTTCACCGGCAAGATGACCCTGTGGCTGGGCAAGCTGGAAGTGCAGATCCTGCAACTGGGCCGTGGCCACACCAAGGGCGACACCGTGGCCTGGCTGCCGCAGGAAAAAATCCTGTTCAGCGGCGACCTGGTGGAGTTCGACGCCACCCCCTACGCTGGCGACGCCTACTTCAAAGACTGGCCGCAGACGCTGGACAACATTGCAGCCCTGAAGCCCGAAAAGCTGGTGCCCGGCCGTGGCGCCGCGCTGCAAACGCCTGAACAGGTGCAGGCGGGCCTAGCCGGCACCCGCGCTTTCATCTCTGACCTGTACAGCAACGTCAAGGCCGGCGCTGAACAAGGCGAAGACCTGCGCAAGGTGTACGAGCGCACCTTTGCGGCGATGCAACCCAAGTACGGCAACTGGGTCATCTTCAACCACTGCATGCCCTTCGACGTGACCCGCGCCTACGACGAAGCCACGCAGTACCCCGACCCGCGCATCTGGACGGCCGAGCGCGACGTGGCCATGTGGCAGGCGCTGGAAGGCTGACGCCCGCCAGCCCGCGCCACCGCACCCAGGCCAGCCGCTGAGGTTGGCCGCCCCAAATTCAAAGCTTTTTGAGCCTTCCACGCAGGAAGGACGGCATTGTTCGCTCTCAATTTTGAAGGAGACACCCCATGAAACTCGAACGCATCCACCACGTGGCCTACCGCTGCAAGGACGCCAAAGAAACCGTCGAGTGGTACGTCAAGCACCTGAACATGGACTTCGTGCTGGCCATCGCCGAAAACCAGGTGCCCTCCACCAAGGCCCCGGACCCCTACATGCACCTGTTCCTGGACGCGGGTGCCGGCAACATCCTGGCCTTCTTCGAGCTGCCCAACTCGCCCGCCATGGGCCGCGACACCAACACCCCCGACTGGGTGCAGCACATCGCCTTCAAGGTGGACAGCGTGCAGACGCTGGAAGACACCAAGGCCCGTTTGCAGGCCGCTGGCGTGGACGTGATCGGGCCCACCGACCACACCATCTTCAAGAGCATCTATTTCTTCGACCCCAACGGCCACCGCCTGGAACTGGCCGCCGACGTGGGCACACCCGAGATGTACCAAAAGCTCGACGAAGTGAAGTGGGACATGCTGGAAGAGTGGTCCCAGACCAAGCAGGCCCCGCAGCACGCCGCCTGGATGCACGAGCGCGAGTTCAACCCCGCCACCCAGGCCTGAGCCCGGCCCCGCACGCGAAAGCCGCCCATGCTCCAAACCTACACCTACCCCGAATTTGCCTACCGCCAGAGCCCCGAGCAGGCGGCGGGCGAGGTCAAGCGCCACCCGGTGGTCATCATCGGCGCGGGCCCCATCGGCATGACCCAGGCGCTGGACCTGGCCGCCCGCGGCGTGGCCAGCGTGATCCTGGACGACAACAACACCGTCAGCATCGGCTCGCGGGCGGTGTGTTACGCCAAGCGTCCGCTGGAAATCTGGGACCGGCTGGGGCTGGGTGAAGGGTATGCCGCGCGCGGCATCCAGTGGAAAGTGGGCAAGGTGTTCTTCCGCAACGACCTGGCCTACCAGTTCGACCTGCTGCCCGAGGCCCACCACAAGATGCCCGCCATGATCAACCTCCAGCAGTACTACCTGGAGGAAGAGCTGGTCAAGGCCTGCGACGCCCACCCGCTGGTGGACCTGCGCTGGAAGCACAAGCTGCTGAGCCTGGAGCAAACCTCGGGCACCGGTGACGACGTGGCCACGCTCACGGTGGAAACGCCCGACGGCGTGTTCAAACTGCAGGCCGACTGGGTGATTGCCGCCGACGGTGCCAACAGCGACACCCGGCGCATGGTGGGCGCGGACTTCACCGGCCACTTCTTCCAGGACCGTTTTCTGATTGCCGATGTGGTCATCAGCCAGACCGAGTTCCCCACCGAGCGCTGGTTCTGGTTCGACCCGCCCTTCCACCGCAACCAGAGCGTGCTGCTGCACAAGGAGTGCGACAACGTCTGGCGCATCGACTTCCAGCTGGGCTGGGACGACGGATAGGAAATTCAACCGCATGAGGCCAAGTATGGCACGAGTTTTGGGCCTCGAAACACGTTCGGCCAAGGAAGGTTGAGCGCTCGCTTGCCGCTCAATGGCAAGAGCTTGGGAGGCAGTATGCATTTGGGCCTGGCGCGCGCGCAGCTGCTTCCCCGCAGCGATGGATACCGCCGCTTCACTGGGTCACCAATTGACGCGCTGGTCTACCTCGTCGGGTTGAGCTGCCAGATCCCAATCCGGCTCGCCTTGCGCACCATCATCCACCGGCGCGTCGCAGCCCTCCCACAGCGGTGGCCCGCGTGCCGGGGTGATGTGCGGGGGGGCAGACTCCACCCCGATGTGGTTCAGGATGTGGCGGATTTCGGCGCTGTGGGTGATGAAGGCAATGATGCGCATCTGCCCACCGCACATGGGGCACAGCAGCGGAAATGCCTCGTAGATGCGGGCAATCAGCACCGCCCACAAGTAATGCGCCGCTCGCTTCGGGCGTGCTTCAGGTTCGGGTGTGGGTGTGGCCGCGTTGCCCGGCGCCGCCACCCCAGGTACGCCCGCGCCAGGTTGTGCAGTCTCCACCGTGGCTGGTTGCGACGCAGCAGGCTGAGCCAGCGCCGTTACCGCCGCTCTCAGCGGCGAGTTTGGTGCCAGCACACCAAAGTAGCGGTGCCGGTGGGTGCGTGGCGGTGGCACCAGCGCGGCGATGCGGTCGATCAGTTCCAGCGGTGTGAGGTGCAGCTCATCTGCCTTGGCACCACGCTTGTCACTGGTGGGCTCGCTGCGCTGTTTGGCACAGCGGTACACCAGTTTGCTTCCCTCTTTGCGTAGGCGCTCCATGGAAAACGGTGGACGCGCGCAATAGCGCAGCAGCCGCTCCAGCGCAGCGCGGTCGTGGGCTTCGATGCAGACACCGGCGTCCACCGAGAAGCCGCTGTGTTTGTAGCCCAGCATGTCTTTGGCGTCACAGTTCTCCAGCAGGCCCCGAGCAACGAAGGCGCGCAGGATGCGTTTTTGCAGTGTGGTCTGCACTGGGGCCACGGTAGCCGCATCGATGCCGGTGGCCGCGTGAAAGATGACACCCGGCGATGAGATTCGAGGGGTCGCATCAGCATCGCCCTCGCCCTCCACTTCCTCAAACACCCCGTCCACCACACAAACGTGGAAGTGGACGTGTTCATTGAGGCTGGAGCCGAATCGGTGAATGAAGGCGATGGCACCGATGTGCAGGCCTGCCTTGTCCATATGGGCCGCACCGGGGCTGTGGGTCTGCAGAGTTTGTGCGATCACCCGCAGAAAGATGCGCAGCACCATGCTCAGCACCGCTCCGTCGCGTTGCATGAAGTACCGCAACCTCTTGGGCACGGAGAGCACCCACTGGCGCACCGGCAGGCGGGGGAAAACGTGGTCGCTCAGGTGTGCCGCCGTCTCCACCATCCGCCGCGTGGTGCACGAGGGGCAGACTCCCCGGCCTTTGCAGGAGAAGGCTACAAAGTAGTCGTGCCCACAGTCGCCGCAGCGAGCGCGGGCAAAGCCATGGGCAAAGATGCCGCACTCAAGGCGACCTGCGGTGACGAGAACGTGACGACGGCGGTGAGATCGTCGGTCGTCTCAATGGTCTCGATCAGCCCCCAGAGCTCGATGTTCGAGGAGGAGTTCTCGGCGGTGGTGACCCACTTCCACGTGAAGACGATGTCGTTCGACGTGACGGGCTCGCCGTCGTTCCAGAGGAGCCCTTCCTTGAGCGTCAGCGTGACTTGCGTGAGGTCTTCGGAGAGCGTGCCATCCTCGACGGACGGGACGCTGGCGAGGAGCTGTGGGCCGAGCGAGCCATCGGCGAAGTAGGTGAGCAGCGGCTCGAGGACAAGGCTGGCGGCGTAGACATCCTTGCTGCCGGTGGAGCGATGCGTGCTCAGCACCGACGGCGCCTGCGACTGGATGATGCGCAGCTCGCCGCCGGCGCCGCGGGTTTGCCCCTCGGTGCCGTCATCCGGGAATCCGGCAACCGGCGAGGCGACGGGCGACGCCGCGTCGCTCGGCGTTGCGCTTTGGGCGGCGACCTCGCTGGCGATCACGTTGGCCGCAGCGAGTCCGACGCCAAGCGCGGTCGCGCGCTGGACGAAGTCGCGGCGGGAGAGATCACCGGCGCGGAAGCGGTCGACAAGACGGCGGAGCGGCTGGGTCGATGGAGTCTGACTCATGACAGGGGTCCTTCGTGCTGAGCGGCATCGGACGACTCGGTCGTGATGCCGGGATCGGTCGACTGGGGCGCGGCGAACGCGTCGAGTCGCTGCGCGTAGATGAAGAAGATGAAGTCAAGGTCAGAGGTGACAGGGATACCAGGCGGGGGAGGTGAAGAAGAGTCGTTCCAGCCATGGCTCGGCGAGATGCCTGATCCCGGAGCGGAGCCGATCGACGGATGTGGCGAGGGTGATTCTCACGAAAAAGCCTCCTCATCGTGGGGACGACGGGAGGCAGACCACCCCTGACGGTGTGGCGCTCCCTCATCTCCCAGGATTCCCTGCCGGACTTAGCACCTTCCCGATATGGATCGGGGGGTTGCTGGGGCTTCATTGGGCCGGTCCCTCTGCCCCTCTGGATGAGGTCGTGACAGGCTTCGCCTGTCTGCAAGAAACTGTATCTGGTTCCCGGGGGAGAGTCAATAGTTCGAGGGAAGCGTCGAAACGCGAGCCGGGGAGGAGACGATCGTCTCCTCCCCGGCTCGTATCTGACGTGATGGGCAGTGATGGGGTTATTTCACCAGCTCGCCGAGGCGGTCGAAGTAATCCGGGAAGGTCTTCGCCGTGCACCCCGGATCGAGGATCGTCACGCCCGGCGCGCGGAGGCCCGTCAGCGCGAAGCTCATCGCCATGCGGTGATCGTCGTAGGTATGCACCTCCGCCGGCGTCACCGGCTGCGGATGGATCGTCAGACCGTCCTGGAACTCGTCGACCACCTGCCCGAGACGACGCAGCTCCGTCGCGACATCCGCGATGCGATCGGTCTCCTTGACGCGATTGTGCGCGACTCCGCGAATCGTGATCGGGGCGTCCGCGTACGGCGCGATCGCGGCGAGCGTCTGCGCCGTGTCCGAGATCACATTGAAGTCGAAGTCGCCGCCGTGCAGCACGCCATCCTGAGGACCGCGGACCGTCGTGGAGGTCTCCGTCATCGTGACCGTCGCGCCCATCTGCTCGAGCACGCGCACGAACTGGAGATCGCCCTGCGTCGAACGCGTGCCGAGGCCGTTCACCCGCACCTCGCCGCCCGTCACCGCCGCCGCTGCGAAGAAGTACGACGCGTTCGAGGCATCCGGCTCGATGTGATAGTCGCGCGCCGCGTAGCGCTGCCCCGGCGCGACGCGGAACGTCTTCCAGTCGACATCGTCGATCTCGGTCTCGACCCCGAACGCGCGCATCACGTCGGCCGTGATCGTGATGTACGGCTTCGAGACGAGCTCGCCCTCGACCTCGATCGTGACGCCATCACGCGCGTACGGTGCGGCGAGGAGCAGTCCCGTGAAGAACTGGCTGCTCAGATCGCCCGGCACCACGGCGCGTCCCCCGGCAAGGCCGTTCGCGCGCACGATGATCGGCGGCGCGTCGGTGCCGGCCTCACTCGTCGCGTCGACGTCGAGCTGACGGAGCGCGCTCAGCAGCGGACCGATCGGGCGCTGACGCATGCGCGGCACGCCATCGAGCCGGTAGGTGCCGTGGCCGATCGCGAGGATCGCGGTCAGGAAGCGTGCCGTCGTACCGGAGTTGCCGATGAACAGATCCGCCTCCGTGGCCGGGAACTGGCCGTCGCCCCCATCGACCTCGAAGCGATCATCCTCCGGGAACGCCTCGACGTCGATGCCGAGCGCGGCGAGCCCCTCCGCCATGTAATGCGTGTCATCGCTGAAGAGCGCGCCGGTCAGCGACGAGTGCCCGTTCGCGAGACCGGCGATCGGGAGCGCGCGGTTCGTGATGCTCTTCGAGCCGGGGACGCGGGCAGTGCCGATCACCGGTTGCGTGACCGGGATCATCTCGATGCGATCGGGGGCGGTGGCGGTCGAGGATGCCATGAGGTGCTGCTCTCCAGGGAATAGGGCATGGTGACGAGCGTGCGTGGTTCGCTTTCCTAATCCTACGCGAAATCGATCGGGATGCGAAACGGCCCGGATCGTCGTCGATCCGGGCCGTTTCGCGAGGGGATAGCGGGAGGGAGCGCGGCGTTACTCGCCGAGAATGGCGCTCACGATGGCGTTCGTGTTGAACGTGATCATCTTGATGTAGGTGTCGCCATCGGAACCCGCCTCGCCGAGTGCGTCGGTGTAGAGTTCCGGGCCGACAACCACGCCGGCCTCGGCAGCAATGGCCTCGATCACGGCCGGATTCTCGATCGTTTCGGCGAAGATCGCCTTGACGCCGGAATCCTGGATCTGCTGGACGAGCTCCGCGACCTGCTGCGCGGATGGTTCTGCCTCCTCGGTCGTCAGGCCGAGGACCGTGCCGACGATCGTGAAGCCGTAGGCATCGGTGTAGTAGCCGAGAGCATCGTGCGAGGTGACGAGCTTGCGATCCTCCTCCGGGATCTTCGCGACCTCGGACTTCACCCATGCGTCGAGGGTCTCGAGCTCGCCGAGGTAGGCCTCGGCATTCGCGGTGTAGGCATCGGTGTTGTCCGGATCGGCGGCGATCAGCGCGTCACGGATCGTGCCGATGGCGATGATCGCGTTCTGGACGTTGCCCCAGATATGCGGATCGGTGTCGCCGTGATCGTGCTCGTCGGCGGGCGTTGCCGATCCGTCCTCATGGTCGTCGTGATCGTCCTCGCCCTCCTCGTACGGATAGGAAATTCAACCGCATGAGGCCAAGTATGGCACGAGTTTTGGGCCTCGAAACACGTTCGGCCAAGGAAGGTTGAGCGCTCGCTTGCCGCTCAATGGCAAGAGCTTGGGAGGCAGTATGCATTTGGGCCTGGCGCGCGCGCAGCTGCTTCCCCGCAGCGATGGATACCGCCGCTTCACTGGGTCACCAATTGACGCGCTGGTCTACCTCGTCGGGTTGAGCTGCCAGATCCCAATCCGGCTCGCCTTGCGCACCATCATCCACCGGCGCGTCGCAGCCCTCCCACAGCGGTGGCCCGCGTGCCGGGGTGATGTGCGGGGGGGCAGACTCCACCCCGATGTGGTTCAGGATGTGGCGGATTTCGGCGCTGTGGGTGATGAAGGCAATGATGCGCATCTGCCCACCGCACATGGGGCACAGCAGCGGAAATGCCTCGTAGATGCGGGCAATCAGCACCGCCCACAAGTAATGCGCCGCTCGCTTCGGGCGTGCTTCAGGTTCGGGTGTGGGTGTGGCCGCGTTGCCCGGCGCCGCCACCCCAGGTACGCCCGCGCCAGGTTGTGCAGTCTCCACCGTGGCTGGTTGCGACGCAGCAGGCTGAGCCAGCGCCGTTACCGCCGCTCTCAGCGGCGAGTTTGGTGCCAGCACACCAAAGTAGCGGTGCCGGTGGGTGCGTGGCGGTGGCACCAGCGCGGCGATGCGGTCGATCAGTTCCAGCGGTGTGAGGTGCAGCTCATCTGCCTTGGCACCACGCTTGTCACTGGTGGGCTCGCTGCGCTGTTTGGCACAGCGGTACACCAGTTTGCTTCCCTCTTTGCGTAGGCGCTCCATGGAAAACGGTGGACGCGCGCAATAGCGCAGCAGCCGCTCCAGCGCAGCGCGGTCGTGGGCTTCGATGCAGACACCGGCGTCCACCGAGAAGCCGCTGTGTTTGTAGCCCAGCATGTCTTTGGCGTCACAGTTCTCCAGCAGGCCCCGAGCAACGAAGGCGCGCAGGATGCGTTTTTGCAGTGTGGTCTGCACTGGGGCCACGGTAGCCGCATCGATGCCGGTGGCCGCGTGAAAGATGACACCCGGCGATGAGATTCGAGGGGTCGCATCAGCATCGCCCTCGCCCTCCACTTCCTCAAACACCCCGTCCACCACAGCGCCTCCCGCCACGAGCAGCGTCAGGTCATCGGGTTTCTCCGAGATGGGCACCATCGTATCGGGGCCGATCTCGCCCAGCTCGTGCGCACGCCCCGTCTTCATGCGGTCGAACTCACTTCCGCGGGACCGGCCGGCGCGCATTTTCGATTCCTCCCAGAATCGCCGCTTGGCGTCTGCCTTGCTGAGTCCCGCTCTCGCCATGAGCTGCGCGTGCTGCGGTGCGAGTATCAGCCACGGCGCACCGCCGTAGATATAGTCGCTGCTCGCGGGATACTGCATCGTGTCCGCGATCATTGCGATGACGTCGTCAGCGTCGCGCGCCGTGATGTTCATGTTCCAGGTGCCGAGCGCGCCCACGACGGTGACGGTGCTCTGTTCGGCGCGGTAACCGCGCTCGACATGCAGCGGCTCCCATGGCGAGGCGCCTTCGTTCTCCGCGCAGCAGAAGGTGTACTTGCCCGGCTGACCCTGTGTGGCCTTGTCCATGTCGCCGGGCAATCCACCCCCGATGTTCTGCAGGATGAGGCGCAGCGCCCGACCCAGCGTGCCGTTGGCCCACGTGCCGGGGCCGAGACAGTTGCCGCCGCTGTTGACGCCGAGCGTCTTCACGATGGGGCCGTTCAGGACGAGAAACACGGCGGACGGATTGGTCGTGACCTGCAGCGCCTGGAGATGGAAGTGCGGGTCCGCGACCGCTTCCGCCGCGGCAATCAGCACCGGCAGGTATTCCGGGTAGCAGCCCGCCATCACGGCGTTGATCGCGATGTGCTCCACCGTGGCCGCACCGAAACGCGGCGCAATGGTGGCGACGATCTCGTCGGGGGCGCGCTTCGTATGTTGCAGCATGCGGGCCACGCGCTCCTTCGTGGGCGGCATGATCATGAGGCCATCGGTCCAGCGCCGTTCCTGGAAGAGACGGTTGATGCCTTCCAGATCGTCCTCGGCCTCGATCAGCGCCGCACGCGGTACGGTGGCCTTGCCTGAAGCGGATGTCGCGGCGACTTTTTCACAGGCCAGCCGGGCAATCTCGTCGACGCAGCGTCCCGCGATCTCGCGCAGCTCCTCGCGGCTTCGCGTGCCGAAGGGATGTGGAATGACCGCGATGGGAAGATCCGCGGCGCCGAGCGCCTTCTGCTGCGCCCGCCCGAGCCCCTGAAAGCTTTCCGAACAGACCGTCATCGAGGCGATACCCTGCTTCGCCATCTCGACACTGTCGTGGACACTCCACGACGTGCAGGAGCCTCAGTCGCCCGAGCCCGTGATGACGACGTCGCAGGTGTCGGCGAGCTCGCGCAGCATCTCCGCCGGTGCGGGCATCGATGCGCTGCGCTTTCTCATCTTCACGACGCGCGCCACGCCGTAACGGGCGGGCAGCAATTCGGCAAGTTCGTCGACGAGATGATGGAAATTCGGTTTGGCGTTGTCGATGAAGCCGACGACCCTGCCGGCGAGCGTGTCGAGCGATACGCGCTGCGCAAGCCCTGCGTT
Organism: Acidovorax sp. T1; assembly: GCF_002176815.1. Taxonomy (NCBI): domain Bacteria; kingdom Pseudomonadati; phylum Pseudomonadota; class Betaproteobacteria; order Burkholderiales; family Comamonadaceae; genus Acidovorax; species Acidovorax sp. T1. The sequence goes on from NZ_CP021650.1 coordinate 70,491, forward strand.
GCCGCCCGGTGCGACCGGGTCGTAGACGAGCACGCTGTCTGACATGAACACTCCTCCGCGATTGTGGGCGAAAGTGGCAGGCCACCTCCGGCCGCCCTCATCCCCGACCCTTCACCCGGGGGGAGAAGGGGGGTGCGCAGAGCTTACTCTGCGAATGATCGGGAGCACGGTAACCGAGCGCTCCGGAAAGTGTCAAACGCACCGGGGCTGCGTGCGATAATCGATCGAAGAACCAACGCCCGTCACGGAGTCTCCCCGCATGAAAGAGACCAAGGCTGCGCTCATGCGCGCACTGCTCAAGGAAGGCATCGTCGTGTCGCCCGGCATCTACGACGGCTTCAGCGGCCGCATGGTGGAGAAGATGGGTTTCAAGGCCGCGGCGACCGGCGGCAGCGCCATCACGAATTCGCGCATCGGTCAGCCCGACATCGGCCTGATGTCGATGCTGGAAAACGTAGAGGCGTGCCGTCACATCGTGCGCAATCTCTCCATACCCGTCATGGCCGACGCCGACACGGGCTATGGCAACGCGGTGACCGTGCATCACACCGTCGAGTATTTCGAGGAGGCGGGTGTGGTCGGCATCAACCTCGAGGACCAGGTAAGCCCCAAGCGCTGCGGCCACATGCAGGGCAAGGAATTGATCGATGCACGCGAGATGGCGAAGAAGGTCGAGGCCGCCGTGCGCGCGAAGAAGGATTCCGACTTCATCATCAATGCCCGCACGGACGCGATCGCGGTGGAAGGGATGGAACGCGCCATCGAGCGGGCGAACCTCTACATCGCCGCGGGTGCCGACATGGTGTTTCCCGATGCGGTGCATTCGGAAGACGAGATCCGCCGCTTCGTCGATGCGGTGAAAGCCCCGGTCAGCATCAACATGGGATTCGCCATCCGATCCCGGCCCACGACGCCGCTGATCCCCATCAGGCGTCTCGCGGAGATCGGTGTCGCGCGCGTCACGATGGCGCGCATGCTGCCCTCCGCCGCCCTGATGGGCATGCACCGGGCGCTCGAGGTCCTCAGGGAAAGCATGGAGACGGGTGAAGTGCGGGACCGGCCCGATCTCATCTACGGCATGGAAGAGATAACCGACCTCGTGGGCTATGCAAAGATCGCGGAACTCGAATCCGCGTACCTGCTGGAAGAGCAGCTGGAGGCGAAGTACGGCGCGGCGAAGCCGGACTACGTGATACGAGAAAAGCAGTACTGACCGGTACATCCGGGGAAACGACAAAGGGAATCATGAGCGAGCAGAAACAGGACGTCGTGGTCATCGGCGCGGGCATCGTCGGCGTGGTGACCGCTTTGAGTCTCCAGAAGGAAGGCCACCGCGTGGCCATCATGGATCCCGATCCGCCGGGACAGGGCGCCTCCTTCGGCAACGCGGGGTCGCTCGCACCCGGATCCATCATCCCGCTGGGCATGCCGGGCACGTTCAAGCATGTGCCGAAATGGGTGCTCGACCCGCTCGGGCCGCTCTGCATCTCGTGGCATCACCTGCCGCGCGTGCTGCCGTGGCTTCTGCAGTTCTCGAAGTCGTGCAATCTCGAATCGGTGACGCGTTCGGCGAAAGCCATGCGCAGCCTCAACAAGGGCTCGGTGCACGATTACGCGCAGCTGCTCGGCGAGGCGGGGGCATCCGATCTGCTGCGTCGTGAAGGCATGCTGAATGTCTACCGCACCGAAGCAGGCTTCGCGGGCAGCGCGCTCGGCCGGAAGATCCGCACCGACAACGAATGTGAGGTCGTCGTCGTCAGCGAGGCGGACATACGGCGCATGGCACCGGCGCTGTCGCCGGAATATCGCTACGGCTTCATGCTGCCCGACGGCGGCCACGTGCGGAGCCCGCATCGCGTGGTGACGACGCTCTGCGATTACTTCGTCCGCAACGGGGGCACGCTGCTGCGTGAAAAGGCCATGGGCTTCGACGACGCCGGCGGCAAGGTCCGCGGTGTGAAGACGGCGAGCGGAGTGGTCGAGGCGTCCGCCGTCGTGCTGTGCGCGGGTATTGCGTCGCGTCCGCTGGCCGCGGCACTCGGCGCGCGTGTGCCGCTCATCGGCGAGCGCGGTTACCACATCGAGATCCCGACGCCCGGCGTGAAGCTCGACGTGCCGGTCACCGATGGCGAAGGCAGGTTCATCGCAACACCGATGGAGGGCGGCATCCGCATCGCTGGAACCTCGGAGTTCGCGCCGTACGGACAGTCCCCCAACTGGCGGCGCACCGAGGCGCTAGCGCGGCTCGCGAGGGGCATGCTGCCCGGCATCGACGTCGAGCCGCACAGCCGCTGGATGGGACATCGGCCTTCCACGCCCGATTCGATACCGGTCATCGGCCGTTCGCCGAAACTCGGCAATGCCTATTTCGCCTTCGGCCACGGACACTGGGGGCTGATGGCGTCTCCCGCCACCGGGCAGGCCATTGCCGCGCTCGTCGCGGGTCGCGACGCACCGTTCGACATCACCCCCTTCAACCCGACGAGGTTCGAATAGCCATGAATCGACAGGCGCTGGCGTTTGCTGCTTTGATCGTGACCGCACCGGCGCTCGCGCAACAGTACCCCACGCGCCCGCTGCGGTTCATCGTACCCTTCGCCGCGGGCGGCGGCGCGGATATTCTTGCGCGTTCCATCGGGCAGAAGCTGACGGACGAATTTGGACAGCAAGTCGTCGTTGACAACCGCACGGGGGCGAGCAGCATCATCGGCACCGAGGCCGCGGCAAAGGCGCCGGGGGACGGTTACACGATGCTGATCGTCGGCACCGGGCACGTCGTCAATCCGAGCATGTATCCGAAGCTGCCGTACGACACGCTGAAGGATTTCGCGCCGATCACGCAGCTCACCTCGTCCCCCAACGTGCTGATACTGCATCCCTCCGTGCCGGCGAAAAGCGTCAGCGAACTGATGACGCTTGCACGCAGCCGTACCGCGCCGCTCACGTATTCCACCGCGGGCAACGGCACGGCCGGGCATCTTTCGGCGGAACTCTTTCGCCTCACCGGCAAGTTCGAGCTGACGCACGTGCCATACAAGAGCGCGCCGCAGGCACTGACGGACGTCGTGAGCGGGCAGGTGCAGATGCAGTTCAGCAACTTGATGGCAGCGCTGCCGCACATGAAGACCGGCAAGGTGAACGGATAGGAAATTCAACCGCATGAGGCCAAGTATGGCACGAGTTTTGGGCCTCGAAACACGTTCGGCCAAGGAAGGTTGAGCGCTCGCTTGCCGCTCAATGGCAAGAGCTTGGGAGGCAGTATGCATTTGGGCCTGGCGCGCGCGCAGCTGCTTCCCCGCAGCGATGGATACCGCCGCTTCACTGGGTCACCAATTGACGCGCTGGTCTACCTCGTCGGGTTGAGCTGCCAGATCCCAATCCGGCTCGCCTTGCGCACCATCATCCACCGGCGCGTCGCAGCCCTCCCACAGCGGTGGCCCGCGTGCCGGGGTGATGTGCGGGGGGGCAGACTCCACCCCGATGTGGTTCAGGATGTGGCGGATTTCGGCGCTGTGGGTGATGAAGGCAATGATGCGCATCTGCCCACCGCACATGGGGCACAGCAGCGGAAATGCCTCGTAGATGCGGGCAATCAGCACCGCCCACAAGTAATGCGCCGCTCGCTTCGGGCGTGCTTCAGGTTCGGGTGTGGGTGTGGCCGCGTTGCCCGGCGCCGCCACCCCAGGTACGCCCGCGCCAGGTTGTGCAGTCTCCACCGTGGCTGGTTGCGACGCAGCAGGCTGAGCCAGCGCCGTTACCGCCGCTCTCAGCGGCGAGTTTGGTGCCAGCACACCAAAGTAGCGGTGCCGGTGGGTGCGTGGCGGTGGCACCAGCGCGGCGATGCGGTCGATCAGTTCCAGCGGTGTGAGGTGCAGCTCATCTGCCTTGGCACCACGCTTGTCACTGGTGGGCTCGCTGCGCTGTTTGGCACAGCGGTACACCAGTTTGCTTCCCTCTTTGCGTAGGCGCTCCATGGAAAACGGTGGACGCGCGCAATAGCGCAGCAGCCGCTCCAGCGCAGCGCGGTCGTGGGCTTCGATGCAGACACCGGCGTCCACCGAGAAGCCGCTGTGTTTGTAGCCCAGCATGTCTTTGGCGTCACAGTTCTCCAGCAGGCCCCGAGCAACGAAGGCGCGCAGGATGCGTTTTTGCAGTGTGGTCTGCACTGGGGCCACGGTAGCCGCATCGATGCCGGTGGCCGCGTGAAAGATGACACCCGGCGATGAGATTCGAGGGGTCGCATCAGCATCGCCCTCGCCCTCCACTTCCTCAAACACCCCGTCCACCACACAAACGTGGAAGTGGACGTGTTCATTGAGGCTGGAGCCGAATCGGTGAATGAAGGCGATGGCACCGATGTGCAGGCCTGCCTTGTCCATATGGGCCGCACCGGGGCTGTGGGTCTGCAGAGTTTGTGCGATCACCCGCAGAAAGATGCGCAGCACCATGCTCAGCACCGCTCCGTCGCGCTGCATGAAGTAACGAAGCCGCTTGGGAACCGACAGCACCCACTGGCGCACCGGCAGGCGGGGGAATACGTGATCGTTCAGGTGCGCTGCTGTCTCCACCATGCGCCGGGTGGTGCACGAGGGGCAGACTCCCCGGCCTTTGCAGGAGAAAGCGACGAAGTAGTCGTGCCCACAGTCGCCGCAGCGAGCGCGGGCAAAGCCATGGGCAAAGATGCCGCACTCAAGATACTTGGCAAACGCTTTGCGCACGAAGGGCTTGGGGGTGTGGTGGTCGCCCTGGCCGTCGAACTGACCCGCGCTGGCCAACTCTAGCCAGGTCTCGTAGTGCTCGGCTACCGTTTGGTAGAGCAGCGTGCGTTCGGGGTGGCGTGGGTTGTAGAGCTTGGGCTTGGAAGTGGCTGACATGAATACTGTACAAATGCACAGTATTCTGCGGCGATTGTTTGGGTACGCAAAGCACAAGGCCCGAACCGTCGCCAGTTCGGGCCTTGTCAGGGTAGCTTGGCTGCGGACTTACTTGCGCGCAGGCGGCACATCCGTGCAGCTGCCATGCGCCACTTCCGCCGCCATGCCGATGCTCTCGCCCAGCGTCGGATGCGGGTGGATGGTCTTGCCGATGTCGACAGCGTCCGCACCCATCTCGATGGCCAGGGCGATCTCGCCGATCATGTCGCCCGCATGCGTGCCGACCATGCCGCCGCCCAGGATCTTGCCGTGGCCCCGGCCAGCATGGCCGTCTCCTGATCCTGCTTCGGGGCTGTCGTCGAACAGCAGCTTGGTGACGCCTTCGTCGCGGCCGTTGGCAATGGCGCGGCCCGAGGCCGCCCAGGGGAACAGGCCCTTCTTGACCTTGATGCCCTGCTGCTTGGCCTGGTCTTCGGTCAGGCCCACCCAGGCCACTTCGGGGTCGGTGTAGGCCACGCTGGGGATCACGCGGGCGTTGAAGGCGGCGCTGGCCAGTTCCTTGTTGCCCTGCAATTCGCCGGCGATCACTTCCGCCGCCACATGCGCCTCGTGCACCGCCTTGTGCGCCAGCATGGGCTGGCCCACGATGTCGCCGATGGCGAAGATGTGCGGCACATTGGTGCGCATCTGGATGTCCACGTTGGGGTCTCCTCGTTTTCAGTGCAATAAGTGACGGTACGAAAAGCTAGCACTGGCGCGGAGGTGGTGTTGGTAGATCGTTGATTTCATTGACTTTCCTGTTCACTTTCAAATCTGCGATTCGTGGCGTCAAACCGTGGTCGGTTTCATCCATTGGTGCCAGTTATCGATGCATTTGGCCGCGAAGGCAGGATTTGGTCAGCATAGCGGTCAACCGGGAAGCGAAACACACCCCGCAAGTTGATGCTCTCCAGCCTGGTGGGCGCAATCTTCCCGATCAGTTCCGGTGGAATGACCTGGCGGCGGTTCGACCAGCGATCCAGGACCGCCTGCATCTGTGAGGTATTCCACGCCATCACGATGTTGGCCATCAGGCTCAACGCATCGGCCACAGCCTGCATTTCATCGACACGTTTGGCCTGCGCCGGGCTGATCCGGCCGGTATAAATGGCGCGCTTGAGGGCGTTAACAGCCTCGCCCCGATTGAGCACCCGGCGCAACTCGTTCCTGAAAGCGTCCTTGACAAAGTAGTCAGCCAAAAACGCCGTACGCAGCAACCGCCCCAATTGCACGCCAGCCTCATAGATTGGATCGCCCTGGGCGGCAGAACCGAACCGCGCAAGAGCTGCCACCGCACTGGCATGTCCGCTCATGACCGAGGCTGCCAGGTGCACCAGACTATCCCAATGCTTTTCGATCAAAGCGACGTCGACATTGGCTTCGCACACCGCAGCGATTTCTGCGGGCACTTTGGTGCCGCGTGGCACAAAGAGGTGGCGCTGTTTGAGTTCCTTCAACCGCGGGCAAAGATCAAAACCAAGCAAACGGGCATGTGACATGGCAAAGTCGGTGTAGCCATGGGTATCCACAGCAAGCTGGCTGGTCTCCAGCTTTTCTTGGCGGATGACACCTTCAATGGCCACGCTCGCCTGGCGCTCATTGAGCACAAAGGGCTGCGCATGGAAGATGCCCCACCGGTCTTTTACATGGGAGTAGATTCCAATGGAAGGTGTGTTGCGCCGAGGATCAAGCCGGGCTTGCCACACCCGTTTGGTGGTCTCCATGCTCATCATGTCAGAAGATGCCAAATCGGACCGCCCCCAGGTGGCGGCAATCGGGTGTCGCTGCATGAATTCCAGCACAGCCTGGCAGGCCTGGCTCAGACGCCGTTCGTCCCGCGCCCAGCGCATGGCCTGGCGAATGCTGGTGGCAGACAATTGCGGAATCATGCGCGCGCATTCGACCGCAGTCAGACTGGTGCCGTGGGCCATGATGCCGGCATAGACCATCAGCAGCTCGTCGGTAGAGCGCGGCTCACGTCCGAGCATGATCCAGCTAAAGCGCACCTGGGCGTCAACGGCCAGAATCACTTCCGGCAATTGAACCTCACCGATGCGGTGATCCAAAGCCGCGCGCAGCTTGGTCACTTCTGGGTCTTCGTCCTCTGCGGGCAATGGCGACAAATGGAGTTCATCATCCACGCGCAGTACGCCACTGCGGGCTGCAGCGGCCACCGCATCGACACCGGCAGTTACTCTGGCCAGCAAAGGCTTCAAGAAAGTGGCAGCCTTGCTGGGTAACGATAGACGGGCATAGTGTTTCTTGGACTCTGCCTGCCAACGCTCGTCCGTGAAGAACAAGCGCGCACGACCCCGAAAGCTCAGGCTGTGCTCAATCCAGACCGAGCCATTGCGCACCGCGCGGCGCAGGGCAAACAGGGTGGCCACCTCCAACGCCTGAAACGCCCGTTCCCGGTCTGGGCTGGAGATCGAAACCTGCCAGATCATTCCCAGACTTGGTGCCACCACTTCAACTGGCAGCTTTCTGGATCCTTTGAGATATAAAGCTTGCAGCTTGGCAAGGTACTCGATGGCAGGATGCTCGCCGGTGGCCTGCCAGGGCAGCTTTGCAATGGCGACGAGCAACGACCGCACGGGGCGAATTCCATCAATCAATCCCTCGCGGACCAGGGAGGCCCTGCTCGGTGGTTTGCGTTTCTGGGTTTCGGTGATCAAGGCTTCAAGACGGGCACGCAACTCAGCATCTGGCACCGCACCTTGCGCGCTCAAGGCAACAAGTTCGCCGAGCAGCGTTTTGTACATTGCGGCCCAATTGACGGTAGCGGGGACATCGGCGGCAGCCTGACGCCACAGATCGGCGATCCGGCGCTGCACCATAAGGATCAACTGGTCTGTGGTGGTGAACAGGCAATACCGAAGAAAGCATGCGACCTCCACGGTGCGCGCTGGCTCTTTGATCTTGGCTCCGGCTGAGGGCGGCCTGGAGACAAGTCGGCGCGCGTAGCGGCGCAAGATGAGATCGGGGATGTCTGCCAGGTGCTTATGAACGTCCAGCGTGTAAAGCAGGTCGATGCGCTCCAGTACCTCGCTGATTTGGCGGGTTGAGTGTTTCGCCGGTGCAGCCCATAGCCAACTCTGCTGGGTTTGTCCATCTGGGCGCAGCTCTGAAACTGAGGCTCGCCAGCGATCAAGTGTTGCTGGATCAACGCTGGCGGCGATGGCGGTGCCTGTTTCAACTTCAAGCTGGGCAAGTGCCGCCGCAATCAGTGTCCGAATTGCCCGCTCGTGCACGATCACCAGCTTGTTCTTGTACAGCCATTGACGCGCCCGCACGAGTAGCTGATCGCGGTCGGCGCAGCGCGCCACTTCGTCGCGCAGTTCACGTACCAGTGAGCGGCGCTGGTGCTCGCTCATCCACTGGAATCCAAGGACCGTGCAGGCTACTTGTTGGTGATCGAATAGCGTGCGCCCGCGTTCATACATGGCTCTCAGCGAGGCGACTTCTGGTGCTGCAATGCCAAGCTCGTTGCCAAGGTGGCGCCACAAGGCTACTGGAATTACCCGAAAGGCACCGAGCAAACGCCCACTCATGCGCAGGAAACCAATATGGAGCGCCAGACCAAGCTTGTGGGAATCACCTCGGCGTGCATTGATTGCGTCGCGCTCGGCACCATCGAAGGTGAAAAATGCCTTCATCTCGAAGTCGCTGATATCGCGGGGGAGCCCACGCATCCCCAAAAACGTTGTGTGCCAACCCTGCATCGTGAACCTCAAAAGTGGGAGGCCACCATACCCGTTTACAAAGCGAACA
>NZ_CP021651.1 GCF_002176815.1 Acidovorax sp. T1
AAAACGTTGTGTGCCAACCCTGCATCGTGAACCTCAAAAGTGGGAGGCCACCATACCCGTTTACAAAGCGAACAGGAAAGTCAATGAAATCAACGGTCTACCCAGACCACCCCCGCGCCAGTGCTAGCTTTGCGTACCGTCACTTATTGCACTGAAAACGAGGAGACCCCGTCCTGGGCGTTTCTACGCGGCCGATCTCCGGCGCAAACGAAAAAAGCCAGACCACGGCCGGCCTGGCTTCCCCTTGGCGTCAGATTTAGCGGCTAAAAATTAGGTCGCGGCCTGTAGGCGCTTCACGGCTGAAACGAAGTCCAGGCGCAGCAGGTGCATGGCAAGGTCGATGGCACCACCGCCGCCCTTCTCTGCGCGGGTGTCGTACCACTTCGGCCCGGTCGCCAGCAGCTCCACGCCACCGCCACCCAGCGCGACATTCACCCGCACCGTGGCCTTGTCCTTGATCGGTTTGAAATCCGGGTCGTACTTCCAGTAGAGGCCCAAGAGATCGAGCGTGGCCGTTACCTGCATCGCGTGCAGGCGTGCCAACAACTCCGGCGGGAAAGCTCGCCGGGCGCGGCTCATGACAACACCCCGGCGAGCTGGACGAGGGAGCCGCCCTTCGGGCGGCGGGCTACTCCGGGCCTTCGGCCCCTCCGCGCCGTTCCGGCGCTGCGCGGCCCGTGGATAACTTGCAAGCAAGTTACCCACCGCCCTTGCCGGCTACTCGCGTTATATAAACGCAGGGGGCTACTCCGGCCTACGGCCGAGGCGGACAAGCCGCTAGGCTTCGCCATTAGTAATACGGACGGACTTGTCTCAAGCATTGTGGCCGCCCTCGTCACTTCCGGCGATGCTGGCCAGGTCGGCCGCCTGGGCCTGTAATACGGATGGACTTGTCTCACTCGCCGGCGCGGCTGGCTTGCCAGCTCGATACCAGCTCGCCCGGCTCATACCGAGGGCTTCCCAAGGCTTCTGCCGGCTCAAGGAGCGGCTTTCGTAGGTTTGCCGATCTACCGCCCCAGCAGCCCGCCGGCGGGCCGTGTGGCGCTCTCTGTCGCGCTCCTTCGCCATATCCGAGCTGATGAGCGTGCGGAGCTTGCGCTGTTCCTCGTCGGTGATCTGGAACAGGCTGATGATGGTGTCGTTCTTGGGCGTGTAGAGCGGGGAAAGCTGCTTGCCGCCGAACTCCACTTTCTCGCCGGCCTCGTGCGCCTTTGCCTTGGCGTACAACGTCATCAGCTCCTTGGAGCGATACGACCAGGCCGGATCAAGCTCGCCGGCCAGCGCGGCCGCCTCGTGGTACATCTGCCCGCTGTGCGTAGCACCAGACAGCAGCAGGAAGTTGAGACGCCAGAAAAGATGCTGCATCCGCTCGCCTTCCCTGACGCCACCGCGCAGCTCGGCCAGCTTGCGCAAGTCCTCCAGGCGATCCCATGCGAGCTGCCGACCGGAGAAGCCGCGCAGGTTGTCGGCCTTGCCGCCTGGCAATAGCTTGAGCTGCCGGCGTTCGGCACGGTCGCGGCGTTGCTGCTCGATGTCCCAGCGGGCTACTGGCAGCAGCATTTCAGCCAGGTACTCGAAACCGTAGCGGACGGGCTGGCCGTCCTGGCCGTGCTCGACATGCACCACGCGGCACACATCGCCGCTCTTGGTATTCACGGTGCTGACCAGGCGCAGCACGCGGCTTGCGTCCTTGGCCTGGGGGTCGGCGCCGAGGCCGGCCAGGCGATCGACAAGATACCGCTGGCAGGCGTTCCAGCGCGGCAGCGCCTGGCGCGGCAAGGTGCCGTCCAGCAGCCACTTGGCTTGTATGCCGCGGCCGCTATAGACCAGCAGCGAGGGCGTGGGGATGCCTTCCTGGGCGCAGTGGTACAGCACGGTGGCCGCCAGTTGCTCCGGCGTCCTGCCGGTGGCCCACGGCTGCCGGTAGGTGTCCAGGTCGGCGAACAGCAGCCCGACACGCGCCAGATTCACCACGCGCCGGTTAGGGCGCATGAACTCGGCCTGCGTCAGCCAGGTGTCGCGGGTCTGATCGACCATGCCCAAGATCGTGGGCATGTCTGTGAGCCTGTATGAGTCTTGCCGCTTGTCCTTCCCTACCGCGACCAGGAGCGAGAAAAAGCCCGTCCTGGCCGTGTCATGGTAGGTGCCGGCCTCGTCGGCCGGCTCGAACAAGGCAAGTTGTGCCTGTCCTGCCATAACCCCTTCCCGCACGGAATCCGCGCGTGACTCTTGCCATTGAAGGGGTCAGGCCGTAGAATGAGGTTTAGCTAAACAGTCGTGGGTGCGGTTGAACCCATAACCTCATTCATCGGCTGTCGTGTCTATCAGCTCGCCAAAGCTGGTAGGCCCGGAACCCCCGCCAAAGCCCCGTCGCCAAACGGGGCTTTTGCATTTTTACGGCTCGATGCCGGTGCCACCCAGCAACTCGCCACCTTTGCGGGTCAGCGTCTTGGGCTTCCACCCGGCCACGTCCGCCTCGAAGCGGTAGATGCCGTGCTGAATCAGCAACGACGCCGCCGCGTCAATCGTGCGGAAGTAGCGGGGGCCGCCCCGATACTGCCCAAGGATGCGATTTTCTCCGCCGATCCGAAGCGCCAGAACCAGGCCCTTCTCTGCAACGGTGACAGTCGCACCCTGTACGCCGCCCACCAAAACGACCTCCTTAAATGCGGTCGGATTGATGACAGCCTTTGAATCAAACGTAATCATGCCCCACCTTCGCAGCAGTGTCCAGCATTAACGAAAAATGCAGGTGTCGGTTTTCGATTATGTAGCTGCTACCTAGCAGCAAACTAGCTGCTAGATTGTTCGTAATGGTCAAGGGCCTTTTCCAGTATCTCGACCAGCAGCACACCTTCACGCTGCGCCAGGGCGCGGATGCGGGCATCCCATTCCGGCGTCACCCGCGTGGCGAACTGCACCGTGCGGTTCGTCTTGCGGGCGCTCCGGCCGTCGATCTTCTTGGCCGCCGGCGCTTGCGGTGGTGGGTTGGCGGCGGCCGGCCTGGCTACCGGTGCAACCTCCGGCGCGGTCAGGTTCGTGCTGGCCTCGTCCAGCGTCGGCGGTGCGCCCAGCTCGTCGCGCCGGCCTTTCAATTTCTTGAGCTTGGATACGTCAGCCATTTGTCACCCGGTCGATGAGCGATTGAATGAGTGTGTCGGCCCGCTCGTTCAGGCCCGCAAAGCGGGTTTCTGTGATGCTGTGGCCGGTGTTTTGCGCCTGGCGGTAGGCCGGCCGGTCGCGCAAGCTCCCATCCAGGACGGTGTAGCCGGCCTGCTGTAAATAGACCCGCGCCGCGACCTCTTCCGCCGGCGTGCCGATGCGGTTGAGGGCGAACGCCAGGCGGTCGTTCGGGACACCGGCCTTCGTCAGCGCGTGGAACTCGCGCACGGCCGGAATGAGGTCATCCCTCGATGCGCCGGACGGCTGCACGATCAAATCGGCAGCGCGGGCTATGTCGAGCGTCGCCGAGCTGGTGCGGGCCGGCCCGTCGATGATGAGAAGGTCGTAACCCTTGGCCGCTTCCAGGGCCTGCGCGGCCGTGGCGAACGCCTCGACGGACACCACGGGTTCAATGCCCTGGGAAAGCCGCAGGCGGTGCCAATCGACAGCAGTTCCCTGCTGTGTATCCAGGTCTGCTACCTTCACGCGCAAGCCGCCGGCGGCCGCTTCGCGTGCAAGGGCACGCGCCAGGGTGGATTTCCCTACGCCGCCCTTCTGTGAGACGAATGCGACAATCGCCGCCATAATTTAGCCCCTATCTAGCTGCTAGGTAGCAACGATTATAAGATAGAAGCTAGATACAAGATAGTAGCTAGATAGATTTTAGCCGCTAAAGTTTGCGCCGCCGCGCCCGCTCGGCGTCTGCCAGGTCGCCGGGCCACGTCGCCAGCTCGTCATCGGTGAGGGCCGCCAGGATTTGCGGCAGGTTTTGGGTTCGGTACGGGGGCATCGGCAGATCGGCGACTGGGCCTTCATCGTCCAGAAAAGCCGGCTCGGGCAGCTCGGCCGCGCCCTGCTCCACGTCGGCCGCCGCGCCGGCGTCGGCCTCGGTCAATGCGTCCTCCACGAAAGCGCCATGCCTGGCCGCCTCGGCCCGGCTCATGTCACGGCTGGCCCAAATCCGTTTGACCTGGGCCACGCTGCACCCGGCCAGCTTGGCAGTCTCCGCGATGCTCTGGCCGATGCTGCGCAACGCGATCACCTGGGCGCGCAGCTTCGGATCGGCCCGCCGGCCCTTGTAGCGGCCGTCCCGCTTCGCCAGCTCGATGCCCTGGCGCTGCCGCTCGCGCCTGTCCTCGTAGTCGTCGCGGGCCATCTGTAGGGCCAGCTTCAAAAGCATGTCCTGGACGGATTCCAGGACGATCTTGGCGACGCCCTGGGCCTCGGCCGCCAGGTCGGATAGATCGACCACGCCAGGGACGGCCAGGCGCGCACCCTTGGCCCGGATCGAGGCCACCAGGCGCTCGGCCTCGGGCAAGGGTAGGCGGCTGATGCGGTCGATCTTCTCGGCAATGACCACCTCGCCCGGTTGCAGGTCGGCCACCATGCGCAGCAGCTCGGGCCGGTCAGCGCGTGCGCCGCTGGCTTTCTCGCGGTAGATGCCGGCGACGTAGTACCCGGCGGCCTTCGCGGCCGTGATGATCCCTTCCTGGCGTTCAAGGTCTTGCGCGTCGGTGCTGACGCGCAGATAGACCCGCGCCACCATCGGCGCGGCTGCTGGCTTCGTCCTGCTCATTCTGGCTCCTTTGGGCATACCTGAATGCGCCTATCGTAGCCCGGAAGGCTCATTTATCAAAGAACGATCTATATGTGTCGTTTTCAGAAGACGGCTGCACTGAACGTCAGAAGCCGACTGCACTATAGCAGCGGAGGGGTTGGATCCATCAGGCAACGACGGGCTGCTGCCGGCCAATAGCCGACAATGACGACACTGGAAATCCCCGCCTGTGAGCGTCGGCTCAGGGCGGGACAGCGTCATCCAGCTACCTGCGCCACTGACTCAGCCTTGTCCAGCCGGCCGCGCCGCACGAACAGACTGACCAGCCGTTGACGGATCGCCACCTGGAGTTCCGCCAGTTGTTCCGGCGTGATGCGAATTTCACCCGCTCGACGAGCGCAACACCGGCGCCGCCTACGCCAAGAACCGGCGAATCGAACTCAAACTCACGAACCGCTGAGCGCCGCGTCACCGCGCTGCTGCGCCAGCCAGTCGCGCGGGGCGCAGCCCATGCGCACGCGGAAGGCGCGCGCCAGAGCGTTCGGGCTGCCGTAGCCGACGCGGTCGGCCACCACCGCCACCGGCCGCCCCTGCTTGAGCAGGGTGCAACTGACGTTCATCCGCCAGTCGGCCAGATAGTCGCCCGGCGTGACGCCCACCGCGTCCTTGAACGCGGCGGCGAAGCGCGCGCGTGACATGCCCGCCTTCGCCGCCAGCGCCTCGAGCGACCACGCGGTCTGCGGCGCATCGTGCATGGCGGTTATGGCGCGCGCGAGTTTCGGGTCGGCCAGGCCCGCCAGCAGTCCGGTGGCGCCAAGCCGCCCATCCATCAGATAACGCAGCAACTGGATCAGTAGCAACTCGCACAAGCGGTCGATGGCGGCCTGCCGACCGCACTGGTCGCGCTCGGCTTCGGCAAACAGCAACTCTAGCGTCGGCCCGAGGCCGGGCAAGTCCGCCAACGGAATCAGCAGCATCGACGGCAAGGCCATGGCCAACGGATTGCCCGTCGAAGCGCCCAGGTCGACCTCCGCACACAACTGCTCAGCGGTATCGCCGGGGGCGGCGACAAAACGATGCGACGCCACGCGCGGATAAAACAGCAGGCTCGGCTCGGTAACCAGCAGATCTTCATGCACGGGCGAACGCGCCGTAATCGGGCCGCGCCGCACCAGATGGATATAGCCATGCGGCGCCGCGTAATGATGCTGCCCACAGAAGGCGCCGCTGTGAAAAACGCGCGCCGAAAGCGAGTAGTGCCGGAGCAAGCCGGCCAGTCGATCCGCCATTCCACTCTCCATATAAGACGATAGGTTACGTATTTGATACTTTACGTGCCATATCGTACCAAACAAAGGGCGATCATGCCCACGTGCTCTTGCACCTCACCCACTACGGAGATAGACATGACCCAAATCGCCCCCCTGACCATCGACACCGCTGACGCCGCTACCGCTGCCACACTCAAGGCCGTCAAAGCCAAGCTTGGCATGGTGCCGAACCTGTTCGCCACGCTGGCCCACGCGCCGGCGGCGCTCAATGGCTACCTCGGCTTGTCCGAAACGCTGGGCACCGGCCGCCTGAATGCCTCCCAGCGCGAGATCGTTGCGCTCGCTGCCGGTCAAGCCAATCGCTGCCAGTATTGCCTGAGCGCACACACCCTGATCGGCAAAGGTGCCGGACTGTCGGCAGAGGCCATCGCCGCGGCCCGCACCGGCCAGGCGGCCAACGCACTTGACGATGCAATCGCCGGCTTTGCCCGCGCGCTGGTCGAGCAACGCGGCGTGGTGTCGGCCGACGCCATGGCCAACTACCGCCGCGCGGGGCTCGACGACGGCCTGATACTGGAAGTGATCGCCAACGTCGCGCTGAACACGCTCACCAACTACACCAACCACATCGCCGACCCCACGGTGGATTTCCCCGTGGTCGCCGTCTGATCTCCATAGGCATATAAGGAGAACACGATGAAAATCGCACTCACCGGCGCTCTGCTCGCCAGCGCCCTCGTCCTGCCACTGGCCGTCACGGCCGGCGACTAAAGGCCTCGGCCGAGCACTACCGCAAGACCGGCAAGTTCTTGGACGGCGCCACGCTGGTGAAAGAGATCCGCAAGCTCGAAACCAGCGCCATGACCACTGGCAACCCTGTGGTCTGGGGTTCCGATGCGGCCGTGTGGTTCGTGATGGTCAAGGACGCCAAAGGCCGTTTCGCCAGCAACCCCTTGTGGGGCGACGGCTGGGGCTGGGCGCTGTTCAAGGCCGACGCCCCCGCCAAGAATGTCGCCGTCAGCTACGAAGCCGACTGCATGGGCTGCCATGTGCCGGCGGCCAAGACCGACCGCGTATTCATCCAGGGCTATCCGACACTGACCCAGCACTGACTTGCTGCCGGGTTACGCTTCGCGCAGGATGGCACCTCCGTCCTGCGCGAGCCACCCTTTCCGGAAGCGCGCCATGCCGACACTCGACGCCTTTCTGACCGACGTCCGCGCCTGCACGCGCTGCGCACCGCATCTGCCACACGGCGTGCAGCCGGTCTTCCAGTTTCACCCGAGTGCGCCCATCCTCATCGCCGGCCAAGCACCGGGGGCCCGGGTCCATGCCTCAGGCGTGCCCTTCGACGACGCCAGCGGCGCGCGTCTGCGCGCCTGGCTGGGCGTGGACCGCGACACCTTCTACGACCCTACCCGCATCGCCATTCTGCCCATGGGCTTCTGTTATCCGGGCACCGGCAAAAGCGGTGACCTGCCGCTACGCCCGGAGTGCGCCCCCCGCCTGGCGCGAAGCCTTCATGCAGCGTTTCGAGCGCCTGTCGCTGGTCATCGTGCTGGGCAGCTACGCCATGGACTACCACCTCGGTACTGGCAAGACGCCGCTCACCCGGGTGGTCGAAGCCTGGCGCGAGCACTGGCCGCAAGCGTTCCCCCTGCCTCACCCTAGCCCGCGCAACAATCGCTGGCTGGTGCGCAACCCCTGGTTCCAACAAGACGTGCTGCCCGCGCTGCAAGCACGCGTCCAGGCAGTCCTCACCGCCAACCCCAAGGAAACCCCATGACCGACGACACCGCCGCCATTACCGAGCTGCTGCACAAGTACTACGACACCCTGGCCTGGGCGAACGGAGACAGGCACCGGCTTTGGAGCGATGAACGACGGCTTCAGGTGCGGTAGCTGACGCCTGGGACCTCAATCACCGTATGACCGGGTTGTCACTTTCAGAAGGCGACAGCACGAAATATCAAAAGTCGACCGCACGGTCTTTTCTGACGTTGGAGTCGCCTCAGAAAACGGAAAATAAAGCACGCTAAGGCGTAGTTCCCTCGGGCTACACCGCGTCCGCACTGCGCGGTTCTTTCTTCCCTTGCAGTGACGCAATCAGCGGGCAGGAAACGTTCCCCTTCCGCGCATGGCAGGCGCACACCAAATCAGACAGCACGGCCTCCATGCGCGCCAGGTCAGCCATCCTCTCGCGCACGTCCTTGAGCTTGTGCTCGGCCAGGCTGCTGGCTTCCTCGCAATGGGTGCCATCCTCCAGCCGCAGCAGCTCGGCGATCTCATCCAGGCTGAAGCCCAACCGCTGGGCTGATTTCACGAAGCGCACCCGCGTTACATCCGTCTCGCCATAGCGGCGAATGCTGCCGTAAGGCTTGTCCGGTTCCGGGAGCAAGCCCTTGCGCTGATAGAACCGGATGGTCTCCACATTGACCCCGGCCGTCCTGGCGAAAACGCCAATGGTCAGGTTCTCCAAATTGTTTTCCATATCGCTTGACTCCGTACATAACTACGGAAGTAAGCTTAAGCTATCCAATTCAGATTCGAAAGGACAAACGTATGTCTGAACCTCAAAACGGGCGCGGCGCGCTCTTCACTGGCGGGCTGGCCGCCATCCTCGCCTCGGCTTGCTGCCTCGGGCCGCTGGTTCTGATCGCCTTGGGGTTCAGCGGCGCTTGGATCGGCAACTTGACGGTGTTGGAACCCTATCGCCCCATCTTTATCGGCGTGGCGCTGGTGGCGTTGTTCTTCGCCTGGCGGCGCATCTACCGGCCGTCAGCCGCCTGCAAACCGGGTGAGGTTTGCGCGATTCCCCAAGTGCGAGCTACTTACAAGCTCATTTTCTGGGGCGTGGCCGTGCTGGTTTTGGTCGCGCTCGGATTTCCCTACGTCGTGCCATTTTTCTATTGATCACAGGAGTTCACCATGAAAAAGCTGCTTTCCGCCCTTGCCCTCGCTGCCGTTGTTGCCCCCGTGTGGGCCGCCACCCAGACCGTTACGCTGTCCGTACCGGGCATGACCTGCTCGGCCTGTCCGATCACTGTCAAGAAGGCGATTTCCAAGGTCGATGGCGTCAGTAAAGTTGACGTGACCTTCGAGACGCGCGAAGCGGTGGTCACCTTCGATGATGCCAAGACCAGCGTGCAGAAACTGACCAAGGCTACCGAGGATGCGGGCTACCCATCATCAGTCAAGAACTGATCATGAAAGACCCGAAGACACTGCTGCGGGTCAGCATCATTGGCACAACCCTCGTGGCGCTGTGTTGCTTCACCCCTGTTCTGGTCATTTTGCTCGGTGTGGTCGGCTTGTCCGCGCTGACCGGCTATCTGGACTATGTGCTGCTGCCTGCGCTGGCGATTTTCATCGGCTTGACCATCTACGCCATCCAACGAAAACGCCAAGCCGATGCCTGCTGCACACCGAAATTCAATGGAGTAAAAAAATGACCGAAATCACCGTGAATGGCATGACCTGCACATCCTGCGCCACCCATGTCAAAGATGCTTTGGAAAAGATTCCCGGCGTGAATGCCGCTGTGGTGTCCTATCCAGAAAGCCGCGCGCAAGTCATGGCAGACACCGCCGTGAGCCACAACCAACTGCTGGCCGCCATCGCCGCATTGGGTTATCAAGGCTCGATCCGGGTTGGTGATTTCAAAGATGAACCAAAAATCCGTGATGCACTTGAGGGCGCCGGTTTGCATATCGCCATCATTGGCAGCGGCGGGGCCGCGATGGCGGCGGCGCTGAAGGCCGTCGAGCAAGGCGCGACGGTCACGCTGATCGAACGCGGCACCATCGGCGGCACCTGCGTCAATATCGGCTGTGTGCCGTCCAAGATCATGATCCGCGCTGCCCATATTGCCCATCTGCGCCGGGAAAGTCCGTTCGACGGCGGTATTGCGGCAACTGTGCCTGCGATTGACCGCAGCAAACTGCTGGCCCAGCAGCAGGCCCGTGTCGATGAACTGCGGCACGCCAAATACGAAGGCATCCTGGACGGCAATCCAGCCATCACCGTTTTGCACGGTGAAGCGCGTTTCAAGGACGACCAGAGCCTGGTCGTCCGTTTGAACGAGGGTGGCGAGCGCGAGGTAACGTTCGACCGCTGCCTGGTCGCCACCGGTGCCAGTCCGGCCGTGCCGCCGATTCCGGGCCTGAAAGAGTCACCCTACTGGACTTCCACCGAAGCGCTTGTCAGCGACACCATTCCCGCACGCCTGGCCGTGATCGGTTCGTCGGTGGTGGCGTTGGAACTGGCGCAAGCCTTTGCCCGGCTCGGCAGCCAGGTCACGATCCTGGCACGCAGCACCTTGTTCTTCCGGGAAGACCCGGCCATCGGCGAGGCCGTGACAGCCGCTTTCCGCGCCGAGGGCATCGAGGTGCTGGAGCACACGCAAGCCAGCCAGGTCGCCCATGTGAACGGCGAATTCGTGCTGACCACCGGACACGGTGAATTGCGCGCTGACAAGTTGCTGGTTGCCACCGGTCGGGCACCGAATACGCGCAGCCTCGCGCTGGACGCGGCGGGGGTCACTGTCAATGCGCAAGGGGCCATCGTTATCGACCAAGGCATGCGCACGAGCAACCCGAACATCTACGCGGCCGGCGACTGCACCGACCAGCCGCAGTTCGTCTACGTGGCAGCGGCCGCCGGCACCCGTGCCGCGATCAACATGACCGGCGGCGACGCAGCCCTCAATCTGACCGCGATGCCGGCAGTGGTGTTCACCGACCCGCAAGTCGCCACCGTGGGCTACAGCGAGGCGGAAGCGCACCACGATGGCATCGAGACCGACAGTCGCACGCTGACACTCGACAACGTTCCGCGAGCGCTTGCCAACTTCGACACACGCGGCTTCATCAAGCTGGTCATCGAGGAAGGTAGCGGACGGCTCATCGGCGTGCAGGCGGTGGCCCCGGAAGCGGGCGAACTGATCCAGACGGCGGTGCTCGCCATCCGCAACCGCATGACGGTGCAGGAACTGGCCGACCAGTTGTTCCCCTACCTGACAATGGTCGAGGGGTTGAAGCTTGCGGCGCAGACCTTCAACAAGGACGTGAAGCAGCTTTCCTGCTGCGCTGGATAAAAAAAGGAGGTTTTCAATGAGCGCCTACACCGTGTCCCGGCTGGCCCTTGATGCCGGGGTGAGCGTGCATATCGTGCGCGACTACCTGCTGCGCGGATTGCTGCGTCCGGTGGCGTGCACCCCGGGCGGCTATGGCCTGTTCGATGATGCCGCCTTGCAACGGCTGTGCTTCGTGCGGGCGGCCTTCGAGGCGGGCATCGGCCTGGACGCGCTGGCGCGGCTGTGCCGGGCGCTGGATGCTGCGGACGGCGATGAAGCGGCCGCGCAGCTTGCCGTTCTGCGCCAGTTCGTCGAGCGTCGGCGCGAAGCGTTGGCCGATCTGGAGGTGCAGTTGGCCACCATGCCGACCGAGCCGGCACAGCACGCGGAGAGTCTGCCATGAACAGCCCCGAGCGCTTGCCGTCCGAGACGCACAAACCGATCACCGGCTACCTGTGGGGCGCGCTGGCCGTGCTCACCTGTCCCTGCCATTTGCCGATTCTCGCCATTGTGCTGGCCGGCACGACGGCCGGCGCGTTCATCGGAGAGTACTGGGGTATCGCAGCCCTCACGCTGACCGGTTTGTTCGTCCTGTCTGTGACACGACTGCTGCGGGCCTTCAAAGATCGATCATGAGCGCTTCCCATTGAGACAAACCACGCTGTCGCTACGTTGCCTCATGCCGGCATCAAATTCGGCTGAGTAGCTTCTCGCCATCTGGACGTAGCTCACCCTTGGGTGAAACATGCCGATACAGGGTCTGCCGCGTGACGCCAAGTTCCTGGCACAGGTCGCCGACCTTGGTCTCTGGCTGACCCATTGCCGCCATCGCCAGCCGCAGCTTGGCGGCGGTCATCTTGAACGGCCGGCCGCCTTTCCGCCCGCGCGCGCGGGCCGAGGCTAGGCCGGCAATCGTGCGCTCCGCGATCAACTCGCGCTCGAACTCGGCCAGGGCGGCGAAGATGCCAAAGACCAGCTTGCCGGCGGCGGTCGTGGTGTCGATGGCCGCGCCGTGCCCGGTTAATACCTTCAAGCCGATGCCGCGCCCAGTCAGGTCGTGCACGGTGTTGATGAGATGTCGCAGGTCGCGTCCGAGCCGATCCAGTTTCCACACGACCAGTGTGTCGCCAGTTCGCAACGCCTTCAGGCAGCTCGTCAAGCCGGGCCGATCCTCGCGCATGCCGGATGCCTGGTCCTCGTAAAGATGTACTGGATCGACCCCGGCGGCAATCAGCGCGTCGCGCTGCAAATCGGTAGCCTGGGAGCCGTCCGCCTTCGATACCCGCATGTAGCCTATCAGCATGTCGTACCTGTCACATATACGTTCGATTATGTGACAGTGTGAGCCAGAAAGTTCTCGCCGTCAAAAACTGTCACTTAACCCGTCATTTAGTCTAAGACCTGCAAACGGCCATTCAGGCTCGTAATGTGACAAAAACTCCGGCGGGATGCCCTCCTTGGTGAACGTGGCGCGCAAACGTTCCAGGGATTCGGGGTCGCGTCGCCCGTAGGACGCCAGTGTGAACAGCAAGCGGGCCGTCTCCGGGTTGTGTCGCGCTTCAATGATGGCCTCATCGATGGCCTGGGCTGCTCGTTGCCAGTGGTTGATGGGTTCCGGCTTCGGCACCTTCGCCGGCAGGCCGTTGGTGAAACCAGTGTGCGGCTCCGTCTGAAACAGCGCGGCCTGTTCCCCGCGCGGGATCAGCGCCTTTGACTCGATCAGCGTGATGGCGGTGGCCGCCGCCTCCAGCATCTGCCACTGCACCGCCGGGGCCAGAATCTCGTAGGGACGCCACAGACTCTGCCCGGCGCGCAGCGGATGGCCGCAGCGCTCCCAGACATGGCGGATGCTCGCCGAGCAACTGCCGCAGTGCGAGAGCGGCGTGTTCAGCTCATCAAGCAGGGTGCGCAGCAGCCGGAACCACAAGCCGGCGTGGACACGCCGACGCGGCAGCTCCACAAAACCCGTCGTCAGCGCCTGCCAGGTGCGCCGGTCCATGCAGGCGATTGCGTCATCGGCAGGGCGCGGCGCAGCATCGGCGATTTCCCACTGAAGATACCGGCCGGGCATGCCCCAGTAGGACTCCAGCCAGCAGCCATGCTGCGGGCAGCTCAGCATCAAGGGGAGCTGCCAGACGAGTAGCACAGCTTGATTCGTTGGATCGTTCAGACACTGCGGACACGCCCGGCGAATCGTCTGGCTCGGTAGCCAGGCACGCCAGCGAGTGATGGACCGCACCTTGCGGGTGCGCTTGGGCAGGAGCACCGCGCATTGGAATGTATAGGTTTCCAAGGCTGCTGGTACCGAATCGTCGAGACTGTCGAGCAGCCACGGCACCCAGCCTGCAAGACTCATGCTGCGCAACCGCTCCAGCTCGACGCCACTGCGCTGGCAGAGCGCCGTCAGCAACGACAAGGATGGTGCGGTATCCAGGTCATCAAGTTGGCTGTGACCAAGATCGTGGGCCAGCAGCTCGTGCACGTCCATCTGGTAGCAGGCGGCGACCCGGTTGAGCCATGAGGACAGGGCTTCGCCTTCCTTGGGTGCCGGATGCAGCGGCCAGCGCGGCGCGGACTTCACATCAGTTCCCGCTCGAACTGTCGCCGCCGCTCACTGGGGCCGATGTAGTCGGCCATGCTGAGCGTGCGGTGGTTGATCGCTTCCTCGCCACTCTCCACGGCGGCGACGGCCGCCGCCACCAGCAGATGTGCAAGCTCGCCGATGGTGCCTTCGCTCCGGGTGAGCAGGTAGCGGGCCATGTCCAGCGTGGCAATCGGGGATGGCCGCCGTAGCGGGAGTGACGCCGCGAAGCTGGCCAGCAGCGAGCAGCAGTCCTCATTGGCCTCCCACGGCGGCAGCAGCATCGGCTCGAAGCGGTTTTCCAACTGATCGTCCGAACGGATGGCCAGGTACGCCTCGCGCGTGCCGACCCCGACCAGGGGGATACGCAGCTCGTTGCCGAGGAAGCGCAGCAGGTTGAGGAACTCGCGCCGGTTAACGCTGTTGCCAGCCAGTACATTGTGCAGTTCGTCGATCACCAGCATGCGCACGCCGACCTTGCGCAGCAGGGCCAGCGCCAGTTGCTCCATTTCCGGCAGCCGTGGGCGCGGGCGCAGCGGCGCGCCCATCGCAGCCAGCAGCGCGACATAGAAGCGGATCACCGATGGCTCTGACGGCATCTGCACGACCAGCACCGGGATATGTTCTTGGTCAGCGTCGGTGCCGACCGGGTGCGCCCGCCGGAATTTCTCGACGATCATCGACTTGCCGTTGTTGGTGGGGCCGACCAGCAGCAGGTTTGGCATGCGTTGCTTGTTCGGCCACGCATACAGAGTTTCCAGCCGGTTCAGCGCCTCGACCGCGCGCGGGTAGCCGATCCAGCGGTCGGCGCGAATGCGCTGGATGCGCTCGTCTGCCGGCAGCCTGGCCAAACCCTGTGCCGCTGGCAGCAGGTGGGACAGGTCAATGACGGGATATTCGTCCACGGCTACCACTCCTCGATCTGATCGAACGGTTTGGCCGGCGGCAGGTTGTCTGCCTGCGGGTCAGCCATGTCCACATCCGGCGGTATGGGCTTGGCCGGTGGCTCCGACGTCTTGAGGTGCTGGCGGCGATCAGCGTCGCGCCGCGCCTTGCGCGTGGCCTTCTGGGCGGTGGTCACGATCTCGCGCATCTGCCCGATCATGCGGAACAGCGCCGACTCGTCCACCTGCTCGCGCCCGAGCTGACGCAATTTGGCCAGCGCCTGGCGTTGTTCCCAGAGGGTGACGGCCGGATGGGACAAGGTGCGGTAGTGGATCTCCAGATAGTGCTGACCTTCCGGTTCCAGTACCCAGATGCGGCTGATGTCGCGCGGATCGCGCCGGATCAGGAAGGCGGGCAAGCGCTCGCGCCGGGCAATCCACGGCTTGAGGGCGTCGGCGTAGTAGTGGATGTGGTCGATGACAAAGCCGGTGCGGGTCAGGGTGCGGCGGATCACCGGCAGGAAATCGACCAAAAACGCGGTGGGGCGGGTAACGACGGCCGGGACGCCAACGCGCTCCACGGCCTCGGCCCAGCGCGCGGCCGGCGGCTGGAGCAGGCCGTTGTGCACGGAGCCGTGATAGGTGCCTACCGCCAACGCGAGCCAGCGCTCCAGCTCGCGCAGCGTCAGGGTGGCCATCTTCTCGGAATCGTACTCGCCGCGCTGGCCGGGATTGGAGAAGGTCGTCCCCGGTAATTCGTCGTGGATCATCTGCATCGCCGTGCCGATGATCCGTTCCACGATGCCGCCGTAGTGCGGCTGGCCTGGTGGGCGATAGTCCAGCCGGATGCCATGCTGTTCGCAGCCACGGCGCAGCGCTTCGCTTTTGAACTCGGCCGCGTTGTCCAGATAGAGCAGCCTGGGCTTGCCGCTCATCGGCCAGTCCATTTCCACATTCAGCCCTTCCAGCCAGGGCCGCTTGTCGCAGGCGGCATGCGCGAGGCATAGGCCGACCGAGACGGCGGACGGCGCTTCCAGCGTGACCACCATGCCGAGTACGCAGCGCGTGAACACGTCGATGGCGAGGGTCAAATATGGGCGGCCAATCGGTTGCCGGTCGCGCTCGTCGACCACGATCAGGTCGATGACGGTGTGGTCGATCTGCACCTGTTCCAGCGGCATGGTGACTTCTGGCGGAATGCCACCCGCGCCTTGCAAGGGACGGGCAGCGTCCTGCCCGCCCCGGCTGCGGGCTATTTTCGCCGGGTGTAGTCCGGCAATCCGCTGGGCCACGGTGTTGCGCGCCGGCACCGGCAGCTTCTGGGTTTTGCACGCCTGCGCGACTTCGCGGTGGAACGCCGCCAGGCTGCGTTTCTGCTTGGTCAGGAAGCGCTTTTGCAGCAGCTCGCGGATGATGCGCTCGACCGGTTCCGGCAAGCGCCCCTTGCCTTTGCCGCCGCCGGATCGGCCGGGCGTCAGGTCTGTTACCAGGCCAGTACCCTGCCGGGCGCGACGGATCAGGACATATACCTGTCGCCGGGACAGGCCCAGCGCTTGGGCTGCCTCATCGGCGGCTTCATGCCCGACCACCTCAAGCGCTGCCAGTGGCCCGATGATTTCCGTCCGGTGCCGGGCTTGCGCCCATGCCTCGTCGGGCAGGGTGGCCACGCCTTGCGCGGCAATCGGTGGAGTGTCTGATGTCATGCCCAAACCTCGCTTTGGTGCACACGAGTATTGAGCATAGTCGAGATTGGTGCAGACGACTCCTGATATTGGGCTGTCAGGAGCCGTATGCACACCAGGCGTTACATCCAGTCAGATGGTGCGGTCGTCTTCTGAAAACGACAATATGCGCCTAGCTCAAAACGCCAGCCTTAAAGAGCCTTTTCAAGACAGTTTCAGCGTGATGGACTTGGGGGCAGGGAAGGGCTATTATCACTAGGTATTACCATGTGATAAGAGGCCCACTATGGCAACGTCTCTCAAGATCGACGACACGCTGAAAGGTCGCGTCCAGCACCTCGCCAGCCAGCGCCGCCGCTCGCCCCACTGGATCATGCTCGAAGCGATCCAGCAGTACGTCGAGCGCGAAGAAGCCCGCGAGAGCTTCAAGCAGGAAGCCTTGGCGTCCTGGGCGGCCTACAAGGAAACCGGCCGCCACCTGACCGGCCAGGAAGTTCGCACCTGGTTGAACACCTGGGGCACCAATGACGAAAGGGCGGTGCCTGAGTGCCACAAGTAATCGTCACCGAAGGCGCGGCGGAAGGCTTGGAACGATGCCGGCGGTTCCTGGCCGTCAAGGCACCGGACGCCGCCAGGCGTGCCGGCCAGGCCATCGAGCGGCAATTCCTGCTGCTGGAGACGGCCCCGGACATTGGCCGGCCGTTCCCTGAAATGCCCGAGCTGCGCGAGCTGGTGATTGCCTTCGGGGATTCCGGCTATGTGGCCCTGTACCGCCACGAACCGGCCGACGATGCGGTGTATGTTCTGGCCTTCCGGCACCAGAAAGAGGCGGGCTACTGATGACCACCAAGACCGTGAGCGCCGCCGTACCGGCGGCCGTGAAGGCCGAAGCTGCCGCTATCTCGGCCGCGCACGGCATGAGCATGGCCGCGCTGCTGCGCGAGCTGCTGGCCCGCGTAGCCGCCCGCGATGCTGAAACGCTGGCCTGGCTCAATAAGGCCCGCCGATGACCGACCCGAAGAACCTGGAAAGCTGGCTGCATGAGAAAGCTGGCCCGGCCTATGACGCATTGAAGGCCGACCCGGCCCGCGCCGTCACGGCTGACCAGGTGCGCTACACGCTCGATGAGCTGCTGGCCGAAGCCGAAGCATCCGGCCAGTATCCATTGCCGCCTGAGCAACGCGAATGGGTGGATGCCCCGGCCGTTGGCCGTGAGCTGCTGCCCGAGGACTTGCAAACCGCCGAAGCTATAGCTGCGTTCCTGGCCGATGCCGAAACCACGGCCGACCCGGCCTATATCCAGCACGCCCGCGAAGTTGCGGCGCTGGCCAGCATCGCCATTTCTGGCGGTGCTGCAGGTGGATCTCATCGCCGGAAATGACGATGCGAGATCCACGCCAAGGGAAAGGGCAGGGCGGCCGTCATCGCTCGATCTGGCGATGCTCGAGAACGCCGGCGCGCATCGTCGGAAACGGCGATGCAGGCCCGAAAACGACAAGGGCGGCCACCGGCCGCCCTTGCTGTTCCTGGTAGAGCCTACGCGGTGAGTGACTGCCGCACCGCGTCCAGGGCCTGGCGGAAGTCGTCCCGCGTAGCCTGGCCCGTCTCGGCCTGGTAGTACAGCACCATGAACATATTGGCGACGGCTTCCGCCATCGGCGAGAGCTGCCGCGCCGCCTCTTGGTCGATCCAGTCCAGGGCCGCGAGCTGTGCGGCCGCATGATGGACTGCCTGGGTTGCGATTGCATTGGTAGGATTCAAAGTTGCCATGATTCACCTCTGTGGTAGGTGGGTTGTGGAAGTGTCGGCCGGCCCCACGCCGGCCGGCGCGCTTTATCGCTGGCCGCTGCTGTAGATGCCGGCGGCCTCGGCCAGCGGCGTGTTCCTGTTGCTGCCGCTGTAGCTGTTGCTCGATGACTTGGCCGCCGGCCTGATGGCCTCGATGGCAGACGGGGCAGGGCGATCAACGAAGGCCGCCACTTCCGCCGCTGCATCAAGCTCGGTTGATTGATCGCCAGGCTGCTCAAACTCCACCGCCGGCCGCTGCACCTGGTCGAGCGCCAGGCAGTCGAAAAAGCCACTACGTTTCATGGTCACGCCTCCGATTTACCGTGCTCGCGGTTGGCGAACGCGGCCACTTCGTCATCAGGATCGGCAGCAGCCGAATCGGCCCCTGCCAGGTTGTTGCCGCCGAATGTCGGCACCGCCTCGACAGCGGCGGCCTGGTCACTCTCCGCACTCGCCCTGATAGCCGCCGCGATCTTCCCGCCGGTGGTGTCAGCGATGCGTTCGGCGGCGGCGTCGCGCATGCTGGCGGCCTTGGCCTTCGCAACCTCGCCGACGCCTTGCATCAGGTTCGCGCCGGCGTCGGCCGTCACGCGGCCCGCCGTGCCAAGCGCCGATGCGGCCGAGGCCAGCAAGCCGGGGCCGGTGCTGCCTGGTGCGGCCTGCTGGCCGCCTTGCTGGGCTTTCTTGCTGCCGGCTTCGTCGCCACCCTTCGAGCTGGGACCTCCACCCGATTTACCGGGCTGCTGCCCATTGCTTCCACCCGAGCCGCTGGCACCGCTGCCCGAGCTGCTGCCGAAACCGGCGGCCTGTGCAAGTGGTGTAGTGGTGCCCGCACCTGAGCTTGACCCGCCACCAAAGCCAGCAGCTTGCGCAAACGAGCCTGCATCGCTGCCGGGGTCGGAGCCGCCACCGAGCATGGGCATTCCGCCCGACTCGCCGCCGGCGCTCGATCCCGCTTTCTCGAACGCTGCCTTGATGGCCGACATGCCGCCGGCGGCCGAGGTTGCACCACCCATCACGGCCGCACCGGCTACGCTTGCCGCACCAGCGGCCATGCTCGCCGCGCCCATAGCCGCACCGATGGCAGCGCCCGCGCCGAAATTACCGATGCCGCCAGCGTTCCCCACGCCCGTACCGGAAATGACGCCCGCGACCAGCGGCGGCACGCGATTGACCAGCATGAGCAACGCCACGCAGAAAACCAGCATCACGCCCAGCTCTTCAAAGTTCAGCGTGCCGGTGTTCATCCTGGCGTAGAAGCTGGAAAGCAGGTCGTTCCCGATGCCGACCAGGAGCACCATCGTCATGATCTGCACGGCCACGCCCAGCACAGTCTTGTAGTAGTTGATCGCCATGTCGGACGTCCAACGGCTTCCACCGAAGCCGAGGAAGAAGATGCCGGCGTACATCAGCAGCCAGCCCGAGACGAGCAGCAACAGCATGTTTATGGCAACGACAGCCAGCAGGATCAGGATGCCGAGGCTCAAGGCCACGCCGATGAAGCTATCCACGGGAGACCAGATCGACGAGTTGCTGAATGCCTGCTTCAAGATCATGAAGCCGATATCCACGATGCCCGAGGGTGTCACCGATGCCACCCCGGACGCCTGCTCACCGATCCGGGCCAATGACTGGATGATCGAGTTGGCGAAGGCCGGGCCGTTGCGCAGCAGCCAGAGGAAGAAGCCAAAGAACAGGATGAAGCGGATGAACTCGGCGAAGAACTCGCCAATGTCGGCCTTGCGCAGCGCCATGAAGCCGAACGTGAAAACCAGCGAGATCGTGCCCAGCGTCCAGAACAGGAACATCGCGGCATTCATCACCACCGTCTGCCAGGACGTGGCCCGCGTGGCGAACTCCGTCACCACCTGGTCAAGCATCCCTTGATTGGTGAGCTGGGCCGATGCGGCGGTGGAGTAAAGCGCGAGCGTGACGCCGATCAGCGCCGCCTTGTGCAGTGCTTTCATGGCTTCGCCTCCTGGTCTTTCGGGTCGGCCAGTTCGAGCCAGTTCATGGGCTTCTCGGTCGGCGCGATGCCGCCGGCGGCCGGCGACCGACGCGAGCACAGCCCGGCGAATTTCTCGCGCGTACCCCTGTCCTCGATCTTCTTGATCGCCTCGATCTGGCAATTGGTGTCATTGACCTCGGGCATGGGCGGAATGGCCGGCTTGTTGTCGCAGCCAGCCACCAGCACCACCACGAGGCCGGCAAGCAGCATCGTTTTCTTCATGGTGCAGGGCCTCCGTCAGCGGGTCAGTTCGAGCCAGTTCTTCGGGCTCGCCGTGCGCTCGATCCTGGATTCCCTGGAAGTCGCGCCGGCGGCCTGCTGTTGCGCCTCAAGGTCGGCCTGCGCCTGCATCCTGGCGGTCGCGGCGTTCTGCTGCGCGATCAGCAGGCCGCGAATCTGCAAGAGCTGGTTCGCCTGGTTGGCGGCGAGCTGGTTGGCGAAGCCGATGGCCTGCATCTGCCCGGTCGCACCCTGCGCGGCCGACTGGAGCCGTTCGAGCTGGCGAGCGTCGGCGGTAAGGTTGCGCTGCTGTTGCTCCAGACCCTTGAAAAGCGCGTCGTTCGCCTTCTTCTGGCTCTCGCTCGCCAGGCGGCGGTTCTCTTCCATCGCGGCGCGCTCTGCATCCGAGCAACCGGCGGCCGAGAAGCACGGCGAGCCACGGTAATAGGCCACGTCCTGGAACTTGCCCAGGTAGCTGTCGAGACTGCCGAGCTGGTTCCGGTAGTAGTCCAGCGTGTTGACGGCATTCATCAGCCCGTTGATCGTGGACTGCGCCTGATCCCAGATGTAGGCCGCCGGGGCCATCGTGTTTTGCAGCATGTTCTCGTACTGCTGCAATTGGGTCTGGTACTGCTCGATCTGCTTGAGCGTCTGCGCCACCGACTCGATGGCCGTCATGACGTTCTGCACCAGGTTGCCGCCGTCGATGACGGGAATGCCGGCCTGCGCCGGGGTAATGATGATGCTGCCGGCCAGGGCAGCGGCGAGCGCGGTTTTAGCCGCTAAAAGGCGGACGTGTTTCATGGTCGAGTACCTCGATGTGATGAGCGGCTAATCTGCCCCACGACCTACCGACAAGGCTGGTCATGGGGTTGGGCCATCACGAGACAGTTCGCCACGAAAAGACTGTCAAGGTACCCGCCCAGGACGACACCGTCGCGTCCGGGCTTACGTTTTTGTTGAACATCGGTGTAAGCTAACTAGCTGCTATATAGCTTCTAGCTGCTAATTCGGATGCTAATCGAACATCCGAGAATTCGCAAGCGTCATCGCCCGCGCTTCTTGCCCTCCTGGCGTTTCGCCTTCTTGGCTTCCATCTGCGCCCGTAGCCGCGTCTCGCGCTGTTCCAGCTCGGACGGCGCGGGCCTGGCCGGCTGCTGAACTTTGGCCGGCGGCGGTGTCGGGGTGGCCTGGGTCGGCGCTTGTACCGGCCGCTGGGCTTCGCCCTCGATGTGCAGCCCGTCGAGCTGGCCCAACGTGCGCAGGCCGTGCCGGCGATGTGGCGGCGGCTCCTGGCCGACAGGGGGCACACCTGGCCGGCGCTTGGCCTGGGCCTTGGTGGCCTCGGCCTGCCGCCGGCTTTCCAGTGCCGGATCGGCGAAGGTGATGGGGAGCTGGGCATCGACGGCCGCCCGGATCACGGCGGCCTTGAACTCCACGCTGCCGCTGACAGTGATGCGCTCGCCGTAGCGTTCCATTGCCAGGCGCAGCGCCGCCGCCACGCCGGCGCGGTCGGCCTGGCTGGACACGGCCAGGCGCTCGCCGTCATCGCGCACGGCCGAGCTGCCGGCGCGGTAGATGATCGTGCCCTTCTTCGTGATGCTGTCGATCACCGGGGCATGGCCGGGCTTCGCCTGGCCGTCGCCCTGGATGGTGTCGCCCTTGAGGCCCTGGGCCGCCTCGCGGGCGCGCAGCGCATCGAGCGCCTGGCCGTCGCCGGCCGTTGCCTGCTGCTTGAGCCAGTCGGCCCACGGCCGCCGGCGGTGCTCGTTGTAGATCGCCGCCCGCTCCTGGTCGTGGCGCTTGTGGATCGCCTCCAGGTCGGCCCGCAGAGCGGCGCTGGCCTGGGCATACAGCAGCTTCTTGGTCAGCCGGCCATCGGTCAGGTGCTTGATGGCCGCCCGCCGGGTGGCCGCCGCCTTCTTGGCGTGCTCGATGGCCCGATCCTTCCGGCGCTTCGCCTCGGCCAGCACGCCGGCCCTGGCGGCTGTGAGGGTCTGCTGTGCGCCCTTGTACCGGGCGTAAAGCTCGGTCGTATCCAGGCCGCCGCGCAGACGCATCGGCCGGCCCTTCTGGTAGTTGCGCCGTGCCGGCGCGGCCTGGCGCTCGGGCGACGCCTCGAACGTGCCAAGCCGCTTTTCCAGGGCGGGCTTGGACAGGTCGCGGGCCAAGGTGCTGGCCTTGATGATCGTGCCGTCGCCGGCCTCGATGACCAGGCCGTTACCGCGTGCGCGCAGCGCCAGGCCGTTGTCGCGCATGACCTGGTGCAGCTCGGCCCAGCTTGCCGCGTCCTTGATCTCGTCCAGGCACTCGCGCTTGATCCAGCCGACCAGGCTTTCCACGCCGGCGTGCTGCTCCAGGTCGCCAGCCCTGGCGGCCGCGCCGCGCTGGCGTGGTTCGTGGTTGTCGCGTTCCAGGCCGTAGTCGCGTTCCAGGGTCGTGCAGAGGTCGGCCAGCGCCCGATGCGAGTAGTACGGCTCCTGCATCGTGCCCCTGGTCGGGTGAATCTTGTTGATGGCGATGTGGATGTGCAGGTTGTCGGTGTCGTTATGCACGGCGCTGACGCGCTGATGCTCGCCCAGGCCCAGCCCGTCGCAGATGCGGGCCTCGATCTGCCGCAGGGTGTCGGCGCTCGGCTGCTCGCCGGCGCGAAAGCTGACGATCAGGTGATAGGTCTTGTCGCCCTTGGCCCGCGTGTTGGCCTGCTGGGTTGCCAGTACCTCGGTGATTGCATCGCGCACGGTGTCGGCGGCGCAGTTCGTGACCTGCACCTGGCCCAGCCGGTGGTCTTTGCTCTGCGCGTCGGTGACGTAGCGCACCAGGCCGGCGAAGTCGGACTTGCCCAGCGAGCGCATGGGCACGTGCTTGGCGATCACGATTGCCCGCCTCGCGGCCGCACCACGCTTTCCGCGATGGTGCTGATCTTGTCCTGGGTCGCCTCGATCCGGGCCAGCAGCGCCCGGATGGTGTCATCGCCGAAGCGGGCCGTGCGCGGGTCGTCGGTCAGCCAGAGCTTGAGCAAGCCGCCCAGCCGCCCGAGGTCGCCATTCACGCGCACCAGGTCGCGCACGTTCTCGAAGTCGGTCACGCCTTTGACCTGGTAGCCCTGACCGACCGCCAGCAGGTAGGCGGACGTGCTCATGCCGGCGGCCTGGGCGTTGGCCTCGATGGCGGCCCGTTCGTCCGGCAGGCAATAGACCTTGATGGGCGTGCTGCCCTTCCTCGTTACCTTGTTCTCGTTGGCCTCCATCTTGGCGTCCTCTGTCGTTGCCGGCGGCCGCCGGCTGGCCCCGCAGGGCAGGATGCCCCGTTGAGCGCCGCAGGCGCGAATAAGGGGAAGTGAAGAGGATCACCATGCTTGCATGGTGGGCCTACTTCACACATCCTGCCCTCTATTCAGCGTTGCATTCAATAAGGAAACTATACACGCGCCATTGTGGATTTGCATGGTATCTAGCAAGGAAACCTAGCGCCTATGGATGCAACACGGCAAAATGCAGGGAAATCCGCTTGCTCGCAGGACTTAACACGCTGTTTCAGCGCACATTCCATGTGCTTTCCACTAGCTTTACACACATGAACCCGCGCGCATTACATAAACAGGAATGAAGCCGATGGGAACCCGATACACCGATGAACTTGCCGCCTGGGCCGATCAGAAGGCCGAGAAGAAGCGCCGCCAGGACGCGGCGGCAGTAGCGTTTCTGGCGGTGCGCGGGGATGTGGTCGAGGCAATGGAAGCCGGCTACGCGCTGACGACGATCTACGATCACATGCACGAAACCGGCCGGGTGAAAACCAGCTATGAGACGTTCCGCCGGCACGTCCAGCGGTTCATCAAGGCAGCGCCGGCCGACACCGCGCCGCCGACACCGAAGGCCGCCACCAGGTCGGCCAGCAACTCGCCGACCACCGTTCCAGCCGTCACGCCAAAGCCGGCCGTATCAGCTCCGGCCAGCCCTGCCAGCGAGCAAGCCGGGAAGATTCCCAGCTTCAATTTCAACCCGACGCCGAACAAAGAGGACTTGCTGTAAGCCGCCCCTGATGGGGGGATGAACACCAAGGGAAGACAGTCGGCCGGCCCCTCAAGTGTCAATAACCCCATGACGTGAAATCGCCCCCCCCCCTGCGCCTCCCACCGGCCAACAGATCAGGACGGCCAAACCTGGCCGCTAGGGGCAGGCCCGCGCCCCTCAAATGTCAATATCCGGGCCTCCCCCGAGTTCGTGAAATCGCCCCCCCTGGTGGGCCGGTCACTCGCCGCCTGGCTTCTTCCTGGTCGCAGGCTTCGCCTCGGCCGCCGGCGGCGTGATACGGGCCAGCAGCGCGGCAGATTGCTCCTTGAGCGTGTCGAGTTGCCCCGCCATGCGGGCAGCTTCCTCACGAGCCTGCGCGGTGGCCTTCGCGGCCTGATCGCGCTCGGCCTGCGCTGCCGTCAAGCGTTCTGCCATACGCTGCGCCTCGACCGCTGCGGCCTTCCGCTGCTCCTGGTGCGCTTCGCGCTCGGCATCGGCCTTGGCGCGGACGGTCGCCAGTTCCTCGCGCACCTGGTCAAGTTGAGCGGCGACAGCCTGGCCGGCTTTCTGCTGGTCGGCCAGCGCCCGGCGTGCTTGGTCTGCGTCCTCGTGGGCGCGGTCAAGTTCGGTGCGCAGCTCGCCGGCCCTGGCCTCGGCCGTGGCGGCCCGCTCACTGGCCGCTGCCAGCTCTTGGCGAACGGCGGTGAGTTCCTGGGCCAACTTTTCGGCGGCGGCCTTCTCAGCGGTCAGCTCGGCCGTGGTCGCCTCCAGCTCGCCGGCCTGGCGCTCGAAAGCCTCGGCCAGCTCCTGCCGCATCGCGTCCAGCTCGGCCCGCTCTGTTTCCCATGCGGCCTGTGCGCTGCGCAGGGATTCGTTCGCCAGCTCCTGGGCCTGCTGCCAGATCGTCGCCACGGCGGCGCTGCTGGCCTGCTGCACGACCTCCGGCACCGCCACGGCCACCGGGGCGGCCTGGGCAGTCTGCGCCCTGCGCCATTCCTTCATCACGGCGCTGGCTGCGTTCATATCTACGCGGGCGGCCCGGCGCACCGCATCGACCGTGGGCATCGTCTCGCGGCCCGACTGCTCGAAAAGATCAGTGGCGGCGGCAATGATGCGCTCGCGCACGTCGGCGGGGATTTGGGGGGCTTGCGGTGTCATGGCATCGGCTCCGGTGGATAAGATAAGAAGAATAATATTATTATTCTTCTTATTATGCAAGCCATTATTTTCCGCATGGCCTGGATCAGCCCGGCCGGGAGCGCGTCGGGGGTCGAAATTCGGGCCTGGGCGGGCCGTGGCGGCGTTTTCCAGGGTTGGCGGCACTATCCCCTACCCTCGCCCGGTTTCGGGCGTCCTGGGGTCTCCTCGTTTTCAGTGCAATAAGTGACGGTACGAAAAGCTAGCACTGGCGCGGAGGTGGTGTTGGTAGATCGTTGATTTCATTGACTTTCCTGTTCACTTTCAAATCTGCGATTCGTGGCGTCAAACCGTGGTCGGTTTCATCCATTGGTGCCAGTTATCGATGCATTTGGCCGCGAAGGCAGGATTTGGTCAGCATAGCGGTCAACCGGGAAGCGAAACACACCCCGCAAGTTGATGCTCTCCAGCCTGGTGGGCGCAATCTTCCCGATCAGTTCCGGTGGAATGACCTGGCGGCGGTTCGACCAGCGATCCAGGACCGCCTGCATCTGTGAGGTATTCCACGCCATCACGATGTTGGCCATCAGGCTCAACGCATCGGCCACAGCCTGCATTTCATCGACACGTTTGGCCTGCGCCGGGCTGATCCGGCCGGTATAAATGGCGCGCTTGAGGGCGTTAACAGCCTCGCCCCGATTGAGCACCCGGCGCAACTCGTTCCTGAAAGCGTCCTTGACAAAGTAGTCAGCCAAAAACGCCGTACGCAGCAACCGCCCCAATTGCACGCCAGCCTCATAGATTGGATCGCCCTGGGCGGCAGAACCGAACCGCGCAAGAGCTGCCACCGCACTGGCATGTCCGCTCATGACCGAGGCTGCCAGGTGCACCAGACTATCCCAATGCTTTTCGATCAAAGCGACGTCGACATTGGCTTCGCACACCGCAGCGATTTCTGCGGGCACTTTGGTGCCGCGTGGCACAAAGAGGTGGCGCTGTTTGAGTTCCTTCAACCGCGGGCAAAGATCAAAACCAAGCAAACGGGCATGTGACATGGCAAAGTCGGTGTAGCCATGGGTATCCACAGCAAGCTGGCTGGTCTCCAGCTTTTCTTGGCGGATGACACCTTCAATGGCCACGCCCGCCTGGCGCTCATTGAGCACAAAGGGCTGCGCATGGAAGATGCCCCACCGGTCTTTTTGATCAGCGCCATGTACAGCCAGGCTACCACGCTGGCGTTGCGCTCCCACAGCACCACGCTCACCACCACTGCGCCCAGACCCATGCCCAGCACACGCAAGGGATAGACCCGACGGGGGAGTTGGCGCTTGGGATCGGGCATGGTGGATCAGTCAGGCAGACGCCGCGGGGACGCGATGTGCTGGGAGCGTGCAAGGGGTTGGTTGTTACCAAATCCTACAGGTGGCGCCCCGCCAGCGCCAGCAAAAAATGTCACCGGGGCTTTCATCGGGAATGTCACCCAGGCCGTGGTCCGTGGCCCATGGCGGCTTCCAGGTGTTGCAGGCGCTGGCGCAGGTGTGCCACTTCTTCGATCAGGTCGGCCGTGAGGGCGGCGAGCTGGGGGTCGGCGTCGAAGGTGGTTTCCAGCTGGGCCAGCCGGCGCGCGCGCACCACGGTGGCGCTGGCAAAGCGCCAGTGGCCGCCCAGGCTGTCGGCCTGCAGCAGACCGGCCTCCAGCCGTTCGCTGACCCAGCCCGGCGCCACGTGGCAGATGCGTGCCAGGTCCTCCAGGGAAAACAGGGCGGTGTCGTCCAGCAGTTCGCCCGGCTGCACGTTGGGGGTGTTGTGGGCAGTTGTCATGGTCAGGCTCCCTGGGTGGCGCGCGGGTCGAAGCGGGGAAAGGCCTTGGCTATCGCGGTGTAGGCGGCGCGCTCGGCGTCGCTGTGGGCCGGCGGCAGGGCGACGCTCAGTTCCAAGTACAGGTCTCCTGGCGTGGCGGCGGGAATGCCCCGGCCCTTCAGGCGCAGCTTGCGCGCGGATTTCCAGTGTGCTGGCACGGTCACCTCCAGGGCGCCGGCGGGGGTGTGCACCTCGATGACGGCGCCCAGTTCGGCCTCCCAGGGGGCCACGGCCACGGGTTGGTAGACATCGCGGTCGATGGCGCGCCAGCGGGGGTCGGGTTTGAATTGCACCTCCAGGAACAGGTCGCCCGCAGGGGCGCCGCCCGTGCCGGGGCTGCCCTGGCCCGTCAGGCGGATGAGCTGCCCTTCGCGCACACCCTTCGGTATCTTGACCTGCAGGTTGCGTTGTTCGTGCACCATGCGGCCCGCGTCGTCGAGCCGGGCACCACGCAGCGTCAGGCTGCGCTCGGCGCCCTGGTAGGCGTCCAGCAGATCGAGCTCGATCCTGGCGTGGTGGTCGTTGCCGCGCGATGGCTGCGGTGTCCCACCCCATTCGGCATCCCGTGGCGCTTCACGGTATTGGCTTTGGGCACGCTGGGCGCGCGCATGGCGGCCAAAAAGCTGCTCGAAGAAGTCACTGAATTCGCCGTCGGGCCCACCGGCGGTGCCGGCCCCGTCGGAGAACTCGAAGCCGGCGTCCCAGTTGGGTGGCGGTCGGAAATCCTGCCCCGGGCGGTGTGGCGCCTGGCGGCCCAGCGCGTCGTAGGCTTCGCGCTTTTCGGGATCGGAGAGCACGGCGTTGGCCTCGTTCACCTCGGCCATGCGGGCTGCGGCGTCGGCTTCCTTGCTCACGTCGGGGTGGTATTTGCGCGCCAGCTTGCGGTAGGCCTTCTTGATGTCATCGGCAGTGGCCGTTTTGCTGACACCCAGCACCTGGTAATAGTCCTTGAATTCCATGCGGCGTTTCCTTCGCGGTGGGGCTGCACGGGGCAGCTGCTGGGGCTACTGTATGCGCCGGGCTGGCGCCATGGCAATCCGGGGGCGCTTGCCGCAGGCGCCATGCACCCTTGGAGCGTCAAAAAAGATAGCTGCAACCGCTTGTCAGGTAAGCGCTAGCGGTATTTTTGTTTCAAATTTTGCACGGCGGGTGGCAAAAAAGGCTTTGACATTGCGCACATTGGCATCGCCCGTGAACAGGCGCTGCGACAGCGCCAGGTAGCCCGGCATGTCGCGCGTGTGCACCACCAGCATGAAATCCGGCCCCGGCGACACGCGCCAGCACTGTTGCACGCAGTCGTCGGCCACGGCGCGGGCTTCGAACGCATCCAGCCATTCGCCGCCCTGGCGGTCCAGCGTCACCTCCACCATGGCCGACAGCCCGTGGCCCTGCAGCGCCGCCAGCCGGTCGGGTTGCAGCAGGGCAACCTGGCGCTCGATCAGCCCGGCATCGTGCAGGCGCTTGACCCGCCGCAGGCAGGTGGGCGGCGACACATGCACCTGCTGCGCGAGCGACTGGTTGCTCTGCGCGGCGTCGGTTTGCAGGAGGTTGAGCAGTTGCAGGTCGGTGGCGTCGAGTGATATTTGTTCCATATATCAATTAAAAATGAACGTAAATTTCATTCGTTGCGATGCATGAAATTAAAGTTCAAATACAACCAAATATCAATCGAATATTTTTCTCGATGCTGTCTACCATCGGCCCATCTCTTTCCAACTGAGGCAACCACCATGTGCGGCATCGTCGGCGCAGTCTCCACGCGCAACATCGTTCCCATCCTCGTCCAGGGCCTGCAGCGGCTCGAATACCGGGGCTATGACTCGTGCGGCGTGGCCGTGCACACATCCAGCCTGAACGCGGCGCCCCATGGCACGCCGGACGGTGGACTGCGGCGCGCCCGCAGCACGGCGCGCGTGGCCGAGTTGCTGGCGCAGGTGCAGGCCGACCACCTGGAAGGCGCCACCGGCATTGCCCACACCCGCTGGGCCACGCACGGTGCGCCGGCGGTGCACAACGCCCACCCCCATTTCAGCCACGGCACGGGCAGCGACGCCGCTACAGGCCCGCAAGCCGAAAGCGACCCGGCGCGGCCGGGCCGCGTCGCCCTGGTGCACAACGGCATCATCGAAAACCACGAAGAGCTGCGTGCCACCCTGCAGGCGCGCGGCTATGTGTTTGTGAGCCAGACCGACACCGAAGTCATTGCGCACCTGGTGGACAGCCATTACAGCGGCGACCTGTTCGACGCCGTGCGGGCCGCCATCGCCGAGCTGCATGGCGCCTACGCCATTGCCGTGATCCACAAGGACGAACCCCATCGCGTGGTGGGCGCGCGTGCGGGCTCGCCGCTGATCCTGGGTGTGGGCAAGGAGGCGACCGAAGGGGCCTCGGCGACCCGCGAGCATTTCCTGGCCAGCGACGCTATGGCCCTGGCCGGCGTCACTGACCAGATCGTGTACCTGGAAGAGGGCGACCTGGTGGACCTGCAACTGGGCCGCTACTGGATCGTGGGCAAAGACGGCACGGCGTTGACGCCGGCGCAACGCCCCGTGCGCACCGTGCAGGCGCACAGCGGAGCGGCCGAGCTGGGGCCCTATCGCCACTACATGCAAAAGGAAATCTTCGAGCAGCCGCGCGCCATTGCCGACACGCTTGAAGGCGTCGCGGGCATCGTGCCCGAGCTGTTTGACGGCGCTGGCCTGCATGGTGAGCCGGGCGCCGCCGCCTGGCGCGTCTTCAAGGAAATTGACAGCGTGCTCATCCTGGCCTGCGGCACCAGCTACTACAGCGGTTGCGCGGCCAAATACTGGCTGGAGGAAATCGCCGGCATTCCCACCCAGGTGGAAGTGGCCAGCGAATACCGCTACCGCACCAGCGTGCCCAATCCGCGCACCCTGGTGGTCACCATCAGCCAGTCGGGCGAAACCGCCGACACCCTGGCTGCACTGCGCCACGCGCAAAGCCTGGGCATGCAACACACGCTGACCATCTGCAACGTGGCCACCAGCGCCATGGTGCGCGAATGCAAGCTGGCCTACATCACCCGCGCGGGTGTCGAGATCGGCGTGGCCAGCACCAAGGCCTTCACCACGCAACTGGCAGGCCTGTTTTTGCTGACGCTCGCGCTGGCCCAATCCAAAGGCCGCCTGAGCGAAGAGCAGGAAGCCGCCCACCTCAAGGCTATGCGCCACCTGCCCGTGGCCCTGCAGGCCGTGCTGGCGCTGGAACCCCAGGTTATCAGCTGGGCCGAAGACTTTGCGCGCATGGAAAACGCTTTGTTCCTGGGCCGTGGGTTGCATTACCCCATCGCGCTCGAAGGCGCCCTCAAGCTCAAGGAAATCAGCTACATCCACGCCGAGGCCTACCCGGCCGGCGAGCTCAAGCACGGCCCCCTGGCCCTGGTGACCAGCGCCATGCCGGTGGTCACCGTGGCGCCCAACGACGCGCTGCTGGAAAAGCTCAAGAGCAACATGCAGGAAGTGCGCGCGCGCGGCGGCGTGCTGTATGTGCTGGCCGATGCCGACACCCACATCGAAAGCAGTGAGGGCATCCACGTCATCCGCATGCCCGAACACTACGGCCACCTCAGCCCGCTGCTGCACGTGGTGCCGCTACAGCTGCTGGCGTATCACACGGCCTGTGCGCGGGGAACGGACGTGGACAAACCGCGCAACCTGGCCAAGAGCGTGACGGTCGAATGACCGGAGCGCGCTGGGGGCGGCGTTGATCTGCAGGAATAGAGTCTGTCGGGCTTGGAATATTTCCTGTCGGGCTGACCTAAGGGCACCATCGAACGCGACCGTGACGAGGCCTAGAGTGCAACTGGCAGCCGCCACGAAGTCACACTGATAGTCTCACCCGGTCGCGGGATGGAGGTTCTAACCTGCGCCGGCGGGCTTGAGGCGCTACTTGGTTGCCTCTGATCCCGAGACGCCAGCAGCTGGCTGGCGGTCCGAGAGCACTTCGCAAGCCGCGATCAGCCGCTCGGCGTACGCGAACGCTGCAGCGCGAACGCGATCTCTGGACACTCCAAGAATCCACAAGGCAGCGGCTACTGCGCAGACCATCACACCGAGTCGATGTCCAGTCGGCATCGTGACAAGCAGACCCCAAAGGTCGGCCCACGTTGTCGGCAGGGCTACGACTTTGTCCAGCACTAGCCAGGTTGCAGCCAGAACGGCCGATGTCAGACCGATCCATCGCATACCCAGCATGTTCCGTCGGAACCCGTAAGAGATGTTCTCCGTGAACAGCAGGCTGTGCTTGCTGGTGTCACGTGTCTGCTCCAGGAGCCACCGAGTTGCGGATTCAAAGAGCCGATCTGCTTTATCTGGCTCTTGCCCCTCTTGCGCTGCATTTGGAAACGCCACCCCCAGCTTGTCTGCCAGGAAGGTGTGAAGCCGCGCCTTGGTGATCGGATCAATCGTTTCATTTCGATGGCGCAGAACCAAAAAGCGTAAGAGCTGTTGCTCACGGGTGCAGCCGGCGCTTGGCTACACAAGGCGAGACGCTATGGGCGCTTAGAGCGACAGTGTGACCATGGCCACATTCGGCCAGTTTCGACGCAGCATAGGGAAGCAGTCTGTTCAGGGCTTCCGCCTCTTCGGCGATTTCGCCTTTGCGCGCTTTTGCTTGGGCTGTTTGATTGGGGAGCGCTCAGTGCTTATTGGCGCGACCAAGGCCACCGTTTCGTTCAGAGGAGATCCAGACGGTGAGCCGGACGTTTCTACTTCTGAGCGTTACTGAATCGGGTACAAGGGCAGACTTACGTGAGAGCCGATACCCATGCGGTGCGTCAAGACTGGCTCCCGACATTGAGGCTAGCCGCCGGCGTCGGCCGGCACTGTGGAGGGGGTGATGTCAACCATGGGTTGGAGCATGCATGGCAAGAAAGCCCCCCTCGCGTCAGTGCCGCACGCGCCTCACAGTGCCCATACCGCCTTGAGCCACAGGGCGTCGCCCTTGGTGTGGTTGCGCGCACGGATCTCCTTGAGCCAGCGCAGCTCCACCGACGGAGCGGCGGGCGAGGTCTGCCAGCGCAGCGCCGGGCCCAGTGCGAGCACGCGTGTGCGGTTGCCGTCTGGTCCCGCCGTGATGCCGTTTTGCCGGTCATCGGTGGTCTGGTGGATGAGGTAGCCCTGCAGACCCACCTGCCATGCCGGTGCCACGCGCATGCCGGCATTGAAGTCGGCGTGCAGGTACTGACCGGATTTGTAATCGGTGTCGCTGTTTTTCCGGTTGATGCTGTAGGTGAGCTTGGTGGACAGGTCCAGCCCCGATTCCGTCAGGTAGGAGGCCACCACCACCGGGCGCAGGGTGGTGATGTTGTTGCCTGGGTTGGCCATGCGGGTGGCGCTGTAGGACCCGGTGGGCAGCACCACCGCCAGCGCTGCGGCGGTGTGCCACTGCGGGCCATGCCAGGCCAGCAGCGACGCGGCCTCGATATCGCCAAAACCGGTTCTGCTGTCACTGGCCCCTGCGGCCTGCACCTTCAGTTTCACCAGCGGCAGCACGCCGTAGAAGCCCAGCTGGCCACCCAGCAACGTGGTGCCGGTCATGTGCACTACGCGGCCCACCAGCACGTCGGCGCGCACTTTGAAGCCTGGGATCGCCGAGTTGCCTTGGCCGTCGTTGAAGCGGTCGGCCTGGTAGTGGTTGGCGTAGAGCAGTCCGTAAGTGCCCGGTGGCGGCAGGGCACCGGCCAGAAAGCCCTCGGTGCCCGCAGCGGCAGTGGTGCCGCCGCCCTCGGTGGCCTGGGCCGGTCCGATCCATCCCAGCGTCAAAGTCGCGACGGTGGCGGCGAGGCTGGTCAGCCGGCGGGGGAAATGCAATGGCATGGTGTGTCTCCAGTTGTTGTTGTGGTGGGCCCCGATGGCCAGGTCAAATTCCCCCACCCTTGGCCACCCCAAATTCCCCCAGGCAGGACGGTCGGATTATGACGACTCGGGTGTGATGGCGATGCGTGCAGCGGCCTCCTTGAGGCGGTAGCTCTTGCCCTCGAACTCCAGCATCGCGCAGCGGTGCATGAGGCGATCCAGGATGGTGCTGGCCATGGTGGCGTCGCCGAGGTATTTGCCCCAGTCCTGCACCACGCGGTTGGACGTGATGAGAACAGCGCGGCGCAGCTTGTAGCGCTGGTGCACGATGGCCTGTAGGACTTCAGCGGCATGCTCGCTGATGCGTCTGGCCAGGAACAGGTCATCGAGGACGAGCAGGTCCGGCGCGACCCAGTCCTTGAGCAGCTCGGTGCGCTCTGCCGTAGTGGCCAGCGCGTAACGGGCGAACTCGGTGTCGGCTTCCAGGTAACGCACGTCATAGCCCTGCAGCGTGGCCTGGTAGGCCACGGCCTTGGCCACATGGCTCTTGCCGGTGCCCGGCTTGCCGATGATCAGCGCGTTGGCCCCCTCGCCGATGAACTTCAGGGTGTGCAACTCGAAGCAGGCGCTGCGCGGCAGCTTCGGGTTGAAACGCCAGTCGAAGTCAGCCAGCGAGGGGCGCTCATCCAGACCCGAGCGCTTGAAGCGGCGCTCGGTCAGGCGAGAGCGCCGGCGGTCCAGCTCGTCTTGCAGCATGGCGGCGAAGGTCTCCAGGAAAGGCTGCTGGGCGGCCTGGGCCTGCATCACGCGGGTGGACAGGGTCTCGGCGATGCCGGACAGGCGCAGCTCGCGCAGCGCGCGTTCGATCTCGATCATGTTCATGGCTGAACTCCCGGTGCGTTGGTGGTGTTGTTGGTGGTGGTGGTGGTGGTGGTGGTGGTGTTTGCCGTGGCGGCGGCGAGCGCGAAGAGATCGCTGTACTCCTCAGCGTCTCGGATGAGCTCATGCTGCTGCGTCAGCGCGTGGGCACCGGCGGCGGGTGCTTCGCCGCAGGTAGCCTCGATGGCCGCCATCGCCTGGGCAAAGAGGGCTTCGGTCAGCGCCAGCACGCGCTTGTAGCTGTAGACCCCTTGCTCCAGGGCCTGGGCGCAGGCGGCATTGATGCAGTGCGCCGGGTAACGGCGCATGAGTCCCACAATGCCCCAGAGCTTGCGCTGCCCGACACGACCCTCGATGGCAAAGAGCAGCTCACACAGCCGGCTGGCGTGCTCACCAATCTCGCCGGCCTGACGCAGGATCAGGCGGGTCTCGCGAGACGGATTGAACACCCGCTCCTCCATGGGCAGAATCACCGTGCCGGGACGCTCGGCCTTGGCGTGGGTGCGCAGCAAGGCACGGGTGTGCATGTCACGAATCTCGATGCGCTGGGCGTAGATGCGCACCAACACCTTGGAGCCGATGTTCGCCGGGCGAGCGGCGTAGCTGCTGTGATCCACCCGCACACAGCTGTCGTCGCAGACGGTGCGCACCGCCTCGTCGAAATACTGCATTCCCAGCACTGGCAGGGGTTTGAGGTGGCTGCGCTCTTCCTCGAACATGGCCTGCACCTGGCGTCGCTCGGTGCCGTGGATGCGCTTGGATGCCCAGCTCTTCTCCCAGTGCGCCAGGAACTCGTTCTGGGCCTCGATGGACTCAAAGCGCCGGCCCTTCAAGGCCGTGGCCTGGGTATGGCCGATGGCATGCTCCACCGTGCCCTTGCGGTTGGGGTCTCGCACCCGCGCCGGGTCGGCCACCACGCCGTAGTGCGCCAGGGCGGCGGCGTACACCGGGTTGAGATCGGGCTCGTACAGGTCGGGCTTGAGGACGCCTTCCTTCAGATTGTCCAGCACCACGTACTGGGGGCAGCCCCCGAAGTACCGCAGGGCCCGCTCGTGCAGCTCGGCCCAGATCTGCTGGCTGGACTTCCAGACCACGCACCGGAAACTGGCACGGGAATACCGCAAGGTGGCCACGAACAGGCGGGGCTTGCGGTACCGGTCGCTGCCGGGCACGCGGGTGGGCGCGCCCTCGCCGTAGTCCACCTGCATCTCCTCGCCGGGCAGGAAGGACAGGCGATCGAACTGCTCGGGCTCCTTGTGCCGCAACTTTGCACAGAAGCGTTTGACCGAGTTGTACTGGCCATCAAAGCCGTGCTGGTCGACCAGGTCCTGGTAGATGGCCGTGGCGTTTCGCTTCAGCCGCAGCTGGGCTTCGATGAACTCGCGCCAGGGTTCGCACAGG
Source organism: Acidovorax sp. T1 (assembly GCF_002176815.1). Taxonomy (NCBI): domain Bacteria; kingdom Pseudomonadati; phylum Pseudomonadota; class Betaproteobacteria; order Burkholderiales; family Comamonadaceae; genus Acidovorax; species Acidovorax sp. T1. The sequence continues at coordinate 35,337 of NZ_CP021651.1, forward strand.
GAGGTGGCCACCGGCCCAGGAGCCGGTGGCCAGGGTGGGGGAATTTGACCTGCCGAGCCGGTGGCCACCCCGGGGGAATTTGACTGCAGTTGCTCCAGCCAGCGCTGGTGGTAGCTCCTGACCGTCTTGCGGTCGATGCCCGTGATGCGGGCGATCTCGCGTTGCGATGTGTTGCGCTCCAGCAGTGTCTCTATGGTGGCGCGTTGGTTGGACTTCAAGACATTCACTCCTTGGCCTTCCCTCGGGGAAGACTGGATCAATGTCCTGCCAACAGGTGCCGACGACGCCGGCGTTAAACCCCTATCCCCGATCAGTTCAGGTGGGGGAGTTTGAGGTGGCCATAGACGGGGGAATTTGGGTGGCCATCAGGGGGTGGATGGTTGCGGATAGGAAATCCAACCACAGGAGGACGATTATGGCCCAGGTTTTGGGCATCACAGGCCTTCAGGCTGAGCCTGCCTGAGCGCTTGATCAGCGCCAGTAGCCCGAGATTTTTCGGTTTGCACATTTTTTGGCAGTGACAGACGCAGCCCTGCCGCGCGGCCAAACCGCTGCTGCCTTCCCTTACCAACTGACGCGCTGATCGACCTCAAAGTCCGGCGCCGGTTGGGCCGCCTCGCCCCAATCTGGCTCAACCTCGACACCATCGCCCATCGGCACATCGCACCCATCCCACAGCGGCGGCCCGCGTGCTGGCGCGATGCGAGGCGGCTCTGTCTCCACCCCGATGTGCTCCAGGATGTGCCGGAGGTCGGCACTGTAGGTGATGAAAGCGATGATGCGCATCTGGCCACCGCAGAGCGGGCACAACAGCGGCAACACCTCGTAGATGCGGGCGATCAGCACCGCCCACAGAATGTGAGCTGAGCGTTTGGGCAGAGCTGGCTGGGTGGGCTCGGGCTGGCTGGGACCACCGACCGTGGCCACTCCCATGGCATCCACCGCTGCGGTCACACCGCCTGGCTCGGGCTGTGCCGTGCCCGTGCCCGCGCCTGCGGTTTGGCCTGCGCCCAGTGCAACCGCCGCAGCCCGCAGGGGTGAATTGGGCGCCAGCACGCCGTAGTACCGGTGGCGGTGCGCACGCGGTGGCGGCACCAGCGCGGCAAGGCGGTCGATGAGTTCGAGCGGCGTGAGGTGCAGTTCGTCGGCCCGAACACCTCGCTTTGCCTTGCGTTGGTCGCGCCGGTCACTGCCAGGCTCGCTGTGCTGCTTGGCGCAGCGGTAAATGAGCTCACTGCCCGCTTTGCGCAGCCTATCCAGCGCAAACGGGGGCCGTGCGCAGTAGCGCAGCAGGCGCTCCAGGCCCGCTCGGTCTTGTGCTGCTATGCACACGCTGGTGTCTACCGAAAACCCACTGTGTTTGTACCCCAGCATCTCCTGGGCCTCGAAGCCTTCGAGCAGGCCCCGGCCCACAAAGGCGCGCAGGATGCGCCGACGCAAACTGGCCTGGGCTTGGGTCACCGCTTCGGGGTCGATGCCGATAGCCGGGTGAAACATGACGCTGATCGCTGTGGTGCGGGTGCCCTGCTCACTCGCCTCCCCTGCCACCGCCTCAAACATGCCATCGACCACGCACACATGGAAATGCACATGCTCGTTCAGGCTGGAGCCAAAGCGGTGAATGAAGGCGACTGCACCGATGTGCAGGGCGGCCTTGTTCGCATGCGCTGCGCATGGGCTGTTGGCTTGCAGGGTTTGCTCAATGACGCGCAAGAAGATGCGCAACACCATGCCCAGCACCACGCTGTCGCGTTGCATAAAGTAGCGCAGCCGCTTGGGAACCGACAGCACCCACTGGCGCACTGGCAGGCGGGGGAAGACGTGGTCGGTGAGGTGTGCCGCTGTCTCGGCCATGCGCCGCGTGGTGCACGAGGGGCAGACGCCCCGGCCTTTGCAGGAAAAGGCCACCAGAAAGTCGTGTCCGCAGTCGTCGCAGCGGGCACGGGCAAAGCCGTGGGCAAAGATGCCGCATTCCAGGTACTTGGCAAACGCTTGGCGCACATAGGGCTTGGGGCTGCGGTGGTCGCCCTGGCCGTCGAACTGGCCGGCGCTGGCCAGATCAAGCCAGGTCTCGTAATGCTCGGCCACCGTTTGGTAGAGCAGCGTGCGCTCGGGGTGGCGCGGGTTGTAGAGCTTGGGCTTGGAGGTGGCTGGCATAAATACTGTGTAAATACACAGCATTCTGCAGACTTCTCCTCAGCCAGGCTACGCAGCAAAACGGCCCCGAAGGGCCGTTTGTTGTTTCAGGGAGCCATCGCCGCTCAGGCAGTCGCTTCCTTGGCGTTCTCCACATATTCTTCGATCTGGTCGAAGTTCAGGTACTGGTAGATCTTGTCGCTGCTCTGGTTAATGACGCCCACGTCGGCCAGATATTCTTCCTTGCTGGGAATACGGCCCAGCTTGGAGCAGATGGCCGAGAGTTCGGCTGAGCCCAGGTACACATTGGTGTTCTTGCCCGGGGTCTCCTCGTTTTCAGTGCAATAAGTGACGGTACGAAAAGCTAGCACTGGCGCGGAGGTGGTGTTGGTAGATCGTTGATTTCATTGACTTTCCTGACGTAGCGAAGAAAAATCCCACGAATAGGCCTTGACCGCACTCGCCCTACGTCGTATGAACGTTCTCTGAGCCATGTTCCGCGACCACACCATCTACCCGGAACCAATGCGTAGCCTTACCGCTCAGGCGGCTTGACGGAAGCATTGAGGTTCCTTTCGCCCGGGCGGGTACTTCCTTCCTCCACCGGCCGGTTCGTTCAAAGACGACACGGTCGTTGCAACTCCCAAAAATTCTGGGTGTTGCAACGACCGTTTGAAGCCAAGTCTTGGCCTGGTGACCAGCCGTTTCGCTTCCAGTCCGTAACCAGAAGAGCGAGAGAGCATCGGCATGGAACTGGTGGCAGTGCGGTTCCTCGGCCAGCAGGAGGAGGCGCACTCCCATTCCTATTTCGGAAGTTTCGCGTTGAGATTGCTCAGAAAAGTGGCCGCATTAGGTCCCTCCAATTAGAACGGGTATGGCTGGTCAGATTGTTCGACAGTGATCCATTTCAACTCGGTGAACTCGTTGATGACTGCCCGGCCGTCGAAACGGCCATAGCCACTGTTTTTCATGCCCCCGTATGGCGCCTGAGCCTCGTTCTGGACGGTCGCCCCGTTAACGTGGACGTGCCCGGCTTGGATGCGCATGGCAACCTGCAATGCCCGCGTGCTGTCGGCCCCGAATACTGCGGCCGCAAGACCGTATTCGGTGTCGTTGGCCACCTGGACTGCCTCTTCAACACCGGAAACCCGGACCACCGTGGTGATCGGCCCGAATGTTTCCTGATCATAGTTTGGCGATGGGGCACAACCTAAATCACATCGCGCAGGCCGCGTTCATCGAGCAGGGGCTGAATACGCTTCGCAAAGTACTCGATGTCATTCTTGTAGTCGAAGAGGATGATCTGGACACCGTCTACCCCTACATTGCTCAACTGTTCAAGCGTGTCCGCGACCTTCTCGGGCGTCCCGATGAGCTTAAACCCACCCAGTCCGAGAACCACGGGTTCGAGAGTATGAGCCGCCCATAAGGCGCTGCCCGACGTAAGGACATTTAGCATGTTCTGGGCAGCTTCGTAGTCGGCGTGATCAAGAATTCTCTGTCGCAACTCCAAAGCTTCCTCTTCGGTGTCCCGGGCAAGAAGGACGACCGGCAGCAGCACCTTAAGGGTGCGGCCCTTCTCCGCCGCAACCGCCCGGACACGCTGCACCACTTCCCCGACGGCCTGGACGTCGTCGCTCTTACTCCCACTGCCGCCCTGGATGAACACTACGTCCGCATGCCGGGTGGCAAACGCGAAACCTTCACTTGACTGTCCTGCATTGATGATCAAAGGTCGGGGATCCTGCACGGGCCCGGGCAGCACGATGCAATCCTCTCCACGGTAGTACTTGCCGTCCAAGTCGATTGGGGCCTCGGTGTCCCACAACTGTTTCACCATCGAAACGAATTCGTCTGCCATCTCGTAGCGTTCCTCGCGGTCAACAAATGGAAGGCCGAACATCTTGACTTCGCTGGGCTTAAATCCAGCCACTACGTTCAGGCCCCAACGTCCACCGCTGACATGGTCGATTCCAGCCCCAATCTTCGCTACGTGCATAGGGTGATATCCATATAAAACGTGCCACGTGGTGAAAACCATGCATCGCTTGGTCCGCGCTGCTAGGCCCGAGGTAAGCGAGACGACATCTAGCTGGAAGTCCTGGAAGTGAGTGTCCCCTCCATCCCCGCGCCATCGCCCAACGGGAAATATGAAATCCCAACCGAGTTCGTCCACACGGGCCGCGCACTCTAGGTTGTAGTCCCAAGTAGGGGCGTAAAGATCCAAGGCGCTGGGGTAGTGCCCGCTGCCGCCTCCGCTCATTGTCGGGAGGAAGAGCCCGATAGACAAACGCCGACGCAAGAAGCGTTCACGATGGGTCATCCCATTTTCGTCAGTTTCCAGTTCGGGGTACTGCTCCTTGAGCCGAACGAAGTTCTCATCTTTGACTGACAATTCTTTGACTGACAATTCAGTGGACATGCTTCTCCTTTGATGCTTATTCCATGAATCTTGCAATACGACGAACCGCATCCTGGAGTCATCCAACGACGATTGGCGAAGCGCTGAAGGACAAGACCAGAGGTCACTCACGCTCCTTCTCGTCAGCAATGTTCGCTGGAGATCCAAATCTAAGGATGGAACGATACGTGACCATGATCTGCAGTGGGCAGCAGTTCGTGTGTCACAAAGTATACGTGCGTTTTGAATTTGACGCAATACCTTCTGAGGTTTACGTCGCACTTCCTCATTGCCCGGACTCCGGGCCACGCGAAAATCGGCTGGTCTATTGACATACTTTGATTGATCAACCACGCTAAGTGACATTTTTTTGCGGACAACGAAAACTTGACACACTAAGCAGATGGGTCCAGAGTGGTGCACATCATATCGTCACCCTTGATCGAATTGGGACATCAGGCCACTGCCCCAGAAGAACCGGTCCCACATGGCGCCGCGGCCCCGGCCGCAAGGGTTGGCGCCCTACATGCAACCAGGAGTTGAGATGACAACAATTGAGCTTCAGCCTGTCGGCCCCGACCCGCTAGCACTACGAAGTGCCTACGGCTGCTTCCCAAGCGGAGTTACAGCCATCGGATCAATTATCGATGGTGCGCCAGACGCCATCATCGCAAGTTCCTTTACCTCCGTGTCTTTGGACCCGCCTTTGGTCTCGGTGTGCGTTCAAGACAATTCGACGACGTGGCCGAAACTGGCCAACTCCACCCGGCTTGGCGTCAGCATCTTGGCCGATGAGCATGTCAAGGCATGCCGCCAGATCGCGGCAAAGGTGGGTGACCGTTTTGCTGGGCTCGCCTGGACTGCAACAGAAGATGGCGCGGTGCTGCTTGAAAATGCCGCGGCGTGGCTTGACTGTTCCATCTATCAGACATTCCCTGCAGGCGACCACGTCATTGTTGTACTCCAGGTCCATGAATTGCTTGGGAACCCTGAAGCCTCCCCGCTTGTTTTTCACGGAAGCTCATTCCGCCAACTCAGCACCGCATAGGCGGACTGCGCAGCCCGGTGTCCGGGGGCCAGCACCTATCCATTTGGCTGCTCCCCCTCGGCTCTCGACTAACGGCTGGGTCCGCTCTTGCCTCGTTTTGCACCCAAGGCTGCGCTCGTGCGGGTCCTATTGGCCCTGGCTGCTGCTTTACCCATGATGAGCGCTGCGCTGGGTGTGTTCGCTCACTGCGGTCTGCAGCAGCACGACCTCGGATCTGGGCTTCGTTGGCGCCAGTTGCGGCCAGCCTCGATGACCGTTTCGAGGGCAACCCGGTCCTAAAGGACCTCTGGACGTCATTGTGTCCGCACCGGATGAGCTACGCCAGGTCGCACTGGACCGTGGCGACATGACTGTCTACCTGCAGGAGACCCGGGCGTTGGAAGCAACCCTGATGGGCAGACCGGGGGCGGGAAGCTGGGAGAGTTCTTTTCCTGGCAGACCACCAACCCCGTGAAGCGTGACGGCGCCGTGGTCTCGATGTCTCCAGCATCGACGAGACCGAGACTGACCCGCAGGCCGCCGTGCTGGTCCTACGGCTTCGGCACGGTCGACGTCGCCAACGCCCTGGCCGACGCAGGACTGGAACCGCGCCGGAACTACTTCGTGGTCCTGGATGAGCTGTGGCGGGCGCTGCGTTCCGGTAAGGGCATGGTTGACCGGGTGGACGCCCTGACCCGTTTGAACCGGTCAGTGGGCGTCGGGCAGATCATGATTTCCCACACCATGTCCGACCTGCTGGGCCCTGCCGGCAGAAGAGGACCGGATGAAGGCCCGCGGCTTCGTGGAGCGTTCCGGCATGGTGATCTGCGGTGGCCTGCCGGCCTCGGAGATGCCGCTGCTGACCTCTGCGATTCTCCTCTCCCGCCAGGAGCAGCAGAAACTCATCTCCTGGCAGGACCCGCCCGCGTGGGACTCACGCGGTCTCGACGTCGAACCCCGGACCGGGGGAAGTTCCTCATCAAGGTCGGCGGCCGCCCGGGGATCCCCGTCCAAATCGGGCTGACCTCCATCGAGAAGACCGACGGCCTGAACGACACCGACACCCGCTGGTATGAAAAAAGTGGGAAGGTCGAATGAATTCGCAGAACATCGCCCAGAGGAACTGGACTGGTGGTGGAAACCCCCTCTCCTACGTCACAGACGAAGAAAAGGCCTACAATCTCACCCAGCACTTCGCTGTCGGATCCCGGACCCCCGGGTCCAAACCCGATGCCTACTTGGCCCCGAAGCCGAAGACATCCTCTCCTCGTACTTCCTCGCAGCCGCCCTGGGGGATCTGCCCATCACCCAGGTCTATGTGTGGGTGACCGAACAGGTCAGCCAGAAACCCATCGAAATCCTGAAAGAGCATGACTACGAGCTGCAGTACGAGGGCCTGGGGTCCCGGTTGAAGCTGGCCTACAAACAGCGTGACGGTATCTTCTGCACGACGAGAAATTGATCCAGTGCTTCACGAGCAGGAACACCCTGCGCTGGCTCGCCCCGCCACGGCGCATCCGTGGCCTTGCAGGCCTCGGCGTAGCCATTCCTTGCTGTTCATTAGTGATGTAGCGAAATCTCGAACTCCTCATAGCTCAGGCGTTGCGACGATCACCGGACGTTAGTCCGCCAAGGATGGCGCAGTGTTCGACCATCACTGACACCAGGGTGGGGCGGGCGATTGAAGTGGCCCGTCGCGTAAAGAACTTGGTCTAGCCAGGCTACACGGTTAACAAACCGCGTTGCCTTGAACCCTTTAGTCCAGCGATATGAGTCGTGTTCCCAATTGGGGTTCTAAGCCAGAACCGCCGAAATTTCCGTCATCCCAGCTCCAGCCCCGCCACGAGCGCATCCAGGTCGATCATCTTGCCGTCGCTCTGGAAGGTGTAATGCCCGTTCAGCAGGATGTGCCGCCAGGCCGCCGGCGATATCTGGGTCAGGAGAGCGTGCGCCTTGGCGTTGCCGCTCGCCTCGTACTTCATCAGCAGCCGCGAGAGGATGGCCGAGTTGTAGAAGATGACCGCGTTGGCGATCAGCCTGGCGCACTGGTTGCTGATCTCAATTTCGATGTCGGTGCGCCCGGTCAATTCCTTCTTGCCGCCGACCTGGGCGATGGTTGAGCGTAGCTGGTGATAGGACTCGATGCGGTTCTGTGAGCGGTGAACGTTGCGCTCCAGTTGCGGATCGCGCAGGTAGCGCAGCGTGTAGATGCTGCGGATGAGCTTGTCGAACTCGAACACCGCGCGCCGCGTGGGGTTCGGCGCGGTGTAGGTGCATAGCTTGCGGATCAGCGTGCCCTGCGTCATCTCCTTCAGTCCGAGCGTGGCGACAATCTGGTCGAGGTTCGGCTTCTCGCTGACTATGAGATCGCGGTCGATTCTCCCGGCCGGCCGGATCAGGCACTGATCGTACAGCGCCGGATCGTCGGCACTGTAGAGTTCCTTCAACTGATCGCCAAGGTCGGTGAAGCGCGGCTCGAAACGCAGGCCGAACCAGTGCAGGATAGCGAAGTTGGCCTTGTTGACGCTGTGCATGTCGCCGGTGATCGCGGTCGGCACGATGTCCGACGTGTTGCGATACCAGATGTCGAACACGTGATGGGCCTCGTAATCGTGCGCGCCGATCAGGTAGCCGTTGAGCGGCACGTGGTTGCACAGCAGCGTGTAGGCGACCACGCCCTTGCCGCGCCCAAAGTATTTGCGCGAGTGGCGCGCTTTCACGGTCGGCCGCTCGACGCCGAATTTCTGACCATCGACGGCACCGTACAGTGCATCGAGGTCGAACGAGTAGTACGGGAAGATCGGCAGCGCGGCGATGGCGTTGCTGATGCAGTCGTTGGCCGCGTGCAGCGTTGCGTGGCGCAGGTACTGTTGGTAGGCGCTCTCCAGCACGTGGTACGGGATGTCGCTGGTGCGTGCCATGACCTGGTTGCCGTGGTTCATCGCCTGCGCGATGATGACCGCCATCAGGCTGTCGGCGTCGGCGACCTTCTTCGCATAGCGCGGCTGCAAAGGCGTCAGCGCCGACAGGAACTGGCACTGGCCGTTGACGAAGCGGAACACGTCGGCCACGTCGCAGAACGGCAGTTGCTCGTAGAACGCCTTCTCGCGCGCCTTCTGGTTCTCGCCCTTGGGCTTGCGCCATGTCAGCTTCTGCGTGTCCTTGTCGTATTCTAGGTGCGTCAGCTTGCCCTGCTTCAGCTCGCGGTTGAAGGCCAGCCACTGAGCGCGCAGCTCGGTCGCGAGCGCATCGAGCTGGGCATCGAGTGGCTGCCGCAGGAACGGGATGTCGATCTGCGCCAGCACGGCGGCCTTCTCATCCAGCGAAACCAGCTCGTCGGAAAAATGCCGGTGCTGCAAGCTGTCGTCGAGGTAGAGTTCACCCGACTGGAAGCGCTTCCTGACCTGGCGGTACAGCCAGAACTCGTAGCGGTCGGCATGCAGGTCCGTCGGCTTGCCATCGGCATCGAAGGTCAGCAGGTACGGTCGCAAGCGTTTCGGCAGCGTGGCCGCTGGACATTCGGCGAGCGGCCGTTGCGATAGGCGCTGCTGTTTGGCGAACACGTCCTTGGCCCAGGCCAGCGCCACGAGCCACGGGCTGCCCGGATCAGTGCCAGCGAGGTCGAGCGCGACATACAGCGGCCGAAGATGGCGGCGGATGCGCTCAGCCAGGCCGTCCACCGCCTGCCAGTGCAAAGCCAGCTTGCTCACCGGCTTCACGCTCATGCGCTGCGCGGTGGTTTGCAGCGTATCGCGGGGCATGATTTTGTAGGCGCGCTGGCGCACATCGCCGAACGGCGTGGGATCGGGCACGCTGTCGTCGATGTAAAGCGACAGCAGGCGGCCGACCTGCGGTGTGTCTTGCTGACGGCGCACCTGCTCGGCGACAAAGGATTGCTTTGCGCCCGCACTGCTTTCGTCCTCCAACTGCTTCATGTGGTAGGCCATCGCATCGACCAGGTTGTCGGAAAGCTGCCGGTAGCGCACCCAGGCATAGCAAAGCAGGTAGAGGTAGGTCTGATCGGCCTTCAGGTTGCGTAGATCGTGGACGGTGTAGAAGTTCGCCAGGCTGGCGTAGTACAGCAGATTCTGCTGCGAGACGCCGAGCTTGGGCAGCAGCGCCTTGGCGATCCGGTGCAGCGGCTCCAGCGTGGCGCGCTTTTCGCGTTCGCGGGCCATCTGACGCCAGCCAAAGTCCTTGGCGTCCTGCTTGAGCGCCGCCAATTGCGACAGGGTGTCGTCACGCACTAGAAGCCGACCCAGCGCGGCCTTGGCCGATTCGTCCAACACTTCCGACAGCAGGCCAGCCAGCCGCCGACGCTCGGCGGACAGGGCTTCGCTCACCAGCTCTTGCAGGGTGGTATAGCCGGGCCGGATGATCTTGTGCTCGTTTAGCCAGACGATCAGCTCGGCGGCGATGAACCCCGGCATCACGTCGCGCCGCACGGTCTGCGCGGCCTGCTGCGCGAGCTGCGCCAGGAACTCGGCCGCCCACGGCCGGTAGCCGAACAGATCGGCAATCCACTCGCGCTGGGTGTAGTGCTCGTGCTTGGAGATTGGCTTGTGCTCGAAGGACTCGCCGTGGAAGTAGCGGCTCAGCACGAAGGCGCAATCGTGCTCGACCTCACTCCAGTCGAAGCGGAAGAAGGCATGCTTGGCCTTGAAGTAACCGATCTGCAAGATGCAATAGACCTGGGCATGGAGACCAGGCCGGCTGCTGGCGAGCGCCAGTTCGGTTTCAGTCAACGCCAAGTATTCCAGCCGCTGGGCGTCGTCGAAGTCCGGCAGGCCGTACAGGGCTTCCTGCTCGGCGTCCGACAGGACGGTCAATCGTTCGCTCTTGGTCGTCATCGCGATGACGCTCCACGAGAGCCCGTCCAACCAACCCGTGCCAGGGTCTCGATCAGCGTGGTTCGCTTGACGCCGAAGTTGCGGCACACCGCCGCCTTGGACATGCCGCCATCGAGCGCAGCGACGATGGCCTCCAGCTTCTCGCCGGTGATCGCCTGCGGCCGGCCGCCGATCCGGCCGCGTTTGCGGGCGGCAGCCAGACCGGCGACGACACGTTCCTGGATCAAGGCGCGTTCGTACTGCGCGAGCGCGCCGAACACCTGGAACAGAAACTCGCCCGAGGGCGTCGTGGTATCCAGGTTCTCCGTCAGCGAGCGGAACGCCACCTGCTTTTTCTTGAGCGAGGTCACGATGGCGAGCAAGTGCGACAACGAACGGCCGAGCCGGTCGAGCTTCCACACGACCAACACGTCGCCAGGGCGAACGAATTCGAGCGCCCGCGCCAGGCCCGCGCGGTCGTCCTTCGCGCCGGAAGCATGATCCTCGAACAGATGCCGCGCATCGACGCCGACGGCGAGCAGCGCATCGCGCTGCAAGTTCGTGCTCTGGCGGTCGGAGTCCGACGACACGCGCATGTAACCTACCAACATAAGCGGAAAACCATTAAGACGAGGTTTCCGTATGGTAGCGTCTGGCGACAGAGTTTTCCGCACAATTTTGCGGCCACTCGGAGGTTGGTGCAGAGGACCGTTGAAGGCCTGTCGAAAAACAAATGTTTTCCGACAGGCCTTGGCCTAGCGCACGCCCGCCTTGCAGCGTTCTGTGAATAGCGCTTAGTAATGACGGCGTATATACTTTGTTAGTATCAAGTGGCAGGAGGCCCCGATCATGTCAAAACAAGCCGTTTTCACGATGAAGCTGGAGCCTGAGTTGCGCGCCGAGTTTATGGCCGAAGCCGAGGCGGCCCATCGCCCGGCGTCGCAAGTGCTGCGCGAGCTGATGCGCGAGTTCGTTCAGCGCCAGCGCGAGTCGCGCGAGTACGACGAGTTCCTGCGCCGCAAGGTCGAAGCCGGCCGGGCTTCGATGCGCGCTGGATTGGGGCGGTCGAACGATGAAGTTGAGGCCGAATTCGCCGCACGGCGTGCCAGTGTGGCGAGCCAGGCGTGAGGGTTGTTTGGACGCCCGAAGCGCAGCAAGACCGTGCCGATGTGTGGGACTACATCGCAGCCGACAATCCGCGCGCGGCGGCCCGGATGGATGAGATTTTCAGCGACGCGGCCGCCCGCTTGATCCAGCACCCCATGCTGGGCAAGCCGGGAAAGATTCCCGGGACCCGCGAGTTGATCCCGCACGAAAGCTATCGCCTGGTGTATCAGATCGACGGCGAAACGGTGTGGATACTGACGCTGGTTCATACTGCCCGCCTGTGGCCGCCTGTGCGCGATTAAGATATGATCATGGCAACAATGAAACGGCGCGTTGACAGACTGCTTTCGAGCCAGACCGCGGTCGGCGGCAGGCGGCCAGAAGCGGACGGCCAGGCCGCGCAGTCGTGTAACGGCTTCAGACTGGCTCCAGACATACTTCTTTTGGAACGGCCTCCTCCAAAGCGGTCACCCGGGACGGTCGGCTCCTGCGCATGAGCGTGACGGCCGCTGGTGCCAGCGAGGTGCAACGTTTCATGGCCATCGAGACCGAGCTCGCCCATCACCTCTTCGGCGAGCTGGCCGCGAACGAGGTCGAGCAACTCCAGGCCTTGGCCCTCCAGCTACTCCAGCGCGCAACGACCAGCCCCGGCATCACTTGAGGCCTCCGGGCGCGGGTGGGCTGGGTGTCGGGGATGCCTGGTGGGGAAGGACGCGCGGCCAGGGAAATCCCCTCAACTTCCAGTTGGGGCGAATAGAGAAAACGGAAATTTTTGTACGCTAAGCGCTCTGTCAGGTTATCCAGACTTTGTTTTCGGCAACGGCGACTCTAACTAAGCCTTACGTTGGTTGGTTCCGTTGCTCCCCAAACCCCATCATCTAGCTTTATCTTGGGGATTGCAGGAGGGGCTTGGGTTGAAGGTGCAAGCGACGCTTCCCTATCAGACCCGCCACTAACGAAATGAACAGAAAGGAACCCCCACGACATGACCAATACCGAGCCCCCCCCGAGCAGCTTCAAGCGCGCATCGCCGAGCTGGAAGCGCAGGGGGTCATGACTGCGTCTCCGTCTCTTGCATCACAATGTCCAGATACTGACCACCGTCCACCCCACGCATTGTCCAGTAACTGAACAACTCCACTTCGAACACAGCGAAGAACACTGTAAATACCACTGTCTGTAGCTACCAGAAAGCTGGCACGACCTCTGCTATATGTTTTTCATCGCAGCCAATGACGGCTGGCCCCCAAATCACAAGATCAAAAAAAGAGGGATATACCCGATGAGTAGCACGTCCTTGCCTGCCATTTTTTTACCTGCCGAACTCTGGAACGATCGCCTGTTCACCGGGACTTGGGAGGCTGGCCCCATCGCAGCCACGCAAGTACTCGAACCCGCCACCGGCAACCTCTTGGGCTACGTCGCCAATGCCGATGCCGCGCGAGTGGCTGCTTCGGCCAAAACCGCCAGCGCCGCACAGACCTCTTGGCACCAGCAGCCTTACGACGAGCGCGCGGCGTTGTTCCGTAAAGCCGCGAAAATCGCCGAACAACACTTCGAGGCCATCGTCGACTGGCTGGTGCGTGAAAGCGGTTCGACCCGTGCCAAGGCCGCATTCGAAACCAGTATCAGCATCAAAGTCCTGCACGAAAGCGCTGGTCTGCCCTCGCGTAGTCAAGGTGAAGTGTTGCCTTCGGTACCTGGCCGTCTGAGCCTTGCTCGCCGCCGTCCACTGGGTGTGGTGGGAGTGATCTCGCCCTTCAACTTCCCGCTGTATCTGGCCATTCGGGCGGTTGCTCCGGCGCTGGCAACAGGTAACGCCGTCGTACTCAAACCAGATCCACGCACGGCGGTATGTGGCGGTTTCGTGATTGCCCGGTTGTTCGAACTGGCGGGGTTGCCTGCTGGCTTGCTGCACGTTTTGCCTGGCGGTGTCGATGCGGGTGCTGCGCTGACCAGTGATCCGCATGTGGCGATGATCCAGTTCACCGGTTCGACCGGTGCCGGGCGCAAGGTTGGTGAAGCTGCAGGTCGTCATTTGAAAAAAGTTTCGTTGGAACTGGGCGGTAAAAACTCATTGATCGTGCTTGATGACGCCGATCTCGACTTGGCCCTGGCCAACGCCACGTGGGGCGTTTACCTGCACCAGGGACAAATTTGCATGTCCACAGGTCGCCTGCTGGTACAACGTGCAATCTATGACCGCTTCCTTGAGCGCCTAGTGGCCAAGGCCAAGAGCCTGACGGTCGGCGACCCAGCCACCAGCGAAGTACACCTGGGCCCGCTGATCAACGCCCAGCAGCGTGATCACGCTCACCGCGTAGTGCAAGCCGCGCAACAAGCCGGTGCGACGCTGGAAGCAGGTGGTGGTTATGAAGGGCTGTTTTTCGAACCGACCGTGCTCGGAGGCGTTACCCGCGACAATCCGGCCTTCAACGAAGAAATTTTTGGCCCTGTGGCCGTAGTTGTGCCTTTCGATACCGACGAAGAGGCCGTTGCTCTGGCCAACGATACGGCATACGGCTTGTCTGCTGCCGTACTGTCCCGGGATGTTGGTCGCGCACTCAAGCTCGGTGAGCAACTGCGTGTAGGCCTGCTGCACATCAATGACCAGACGGTTAACGACGAGGTCATCAATCCGTTCGGCGGTGTGGGCGCATCAGGCAATGGCACCAGCATCGGCGGCGCTGCCAACTGGGAAGAATTCACGCAATGGCAATGGCTCACCGTCAAGGGTGAAGCACCGGCCTACCCACTGTAAATAAACCCGGTAATCCCCCGGCTTTGCCGGGGGACTCACGAGGTTTGACCGTGTGACACGGTGACCTAGAAGCTTCTGTCTCGACCAAGAGATAGGAGTTTCCGATGCAAGATTATCAGAGCCTGAGTCACACCAAATGGGACTGCAAGTATCACGTGGTGTTCATCCCGAAGAAGAGGAAGAAACTGATCTTCGGTGCGATTCGCAAGCACCTCGGTGAGGTGCTGCATGAGTTGGCTGGTCAGAAGGAGTGCAGGATTCTGGAAGGACACCTGATGAGCGACCACATTCACATGTGTATCAGCATTCCACCGAAATACTCGGTGGCAAACGTGGTGGGTTACATCAAGGGGAAGAGCGCGATCTTGATTGCGCGTCGGTTCAATGGGCGGAGCCGGAACTTCGGGGGTGAGAATTTCTGGGCCAGAGGGTACTTTGTTTCAACGGTCGGGCTGGACGAGGAGATGGTTCGGGCCTACATCCGGCACCAAGAGAAGGAAGACGAGCATTACGACCAACTGAAGTTGGGCATGTGACGGCCGCCTTCAGGCGGCGCACTTGGCGGCCCCTTTGAGGGGCTAACAAACTAAAGCCCCCGGCTTTGCCGGGGGATACTTACATCGAATATCAGCATCCTGCGATTGATCCACTTCATGGACATCGGCGGTATGACCGTCGACCCGCAAATACTCCTGCCCTTCGGCCATGTGTACGACGCGCGTATCGCAGGCCAGTCGTTGGGTAGCGCCAGTGGTCTGGCCGACCCGATCATCGGCGCTACCTTCTGGCTGGTCAATCAGCCTGCCGCCGGGGCCAGTGGCCGCTACTTCGGAATTACCCCTCTGCTATACCTGCCGTGGGGCAGCTATGACAAACACGACACACTGAACCTTGGCGAGAACCGTTTTAAGGGCGATTTGCAGTTGGGCTGGGTTGAGCCACTGTGGGGTAAGGTATCCATGGAGCTGTACGGTGATGCCGTGGTGTATGGACATAATGATGATGCTGGCACCGGCAACCAGACGCTCAAACAAGACGCGACCTATCAGCTACAAGGCAACTTGCGCTATGACTTCAATCCGGCCCAACGCGTGGCTCTGGGCTACAGCACCAGCACGGGTGGCAAACAGTATCTAGATGGTAATTACACCGGGCAAAAAACCGAGGTGCAGCAAGTGCGCGCTGAATTCCAGCAAATGGTCGGTCGTACTGTGCAGCTCAGTGCGCAGCTAACCCATGATATCCATGTGGTAGGTGGTTTTCAGGAGGACATAGGCGTCAACCTAAGGGCGCTGCTGCTGTTTTGATCTTGACGTTGGTTTAACGAAGGTATACATCAAAGCGTGTCGTGACCAGCCTATAGCGGTCAACGGCACGACTCCAACCAATAAAAAGGTGTCTCGATGGATGCCCACACCCTGCACGATCAGCAACGTCTGGTAATTGCCCGCCAGCGTTTCGTCGAAGGTGTCGCCCTGCCCTCCAATCTTCTGCCGAGCACCATCGCTCACTCCTGGGCGCGATCACGTGAAGCCGGCCTGTTGCCCTGGCAATCCTGGCTGGCAGAACAGGACGACAGTCTGCTGCCGCTTGATGAGTCAGACCAGCAACTTGCAGAGTGTGTACGACCAGAAATCGACCGACTCTGGCAGCAAATCGGCGGTGCTTCATGGACAATTTTCTGCGTCAATACGCGGGGGGTCATCGTCCACGCGCGCCAAGCACGCACGCTCGACGGGCCACTGCTGCCGTTGCAAATTGGACGTCGCATTCAGGAATCCGACATTGGCACCACAGCACCCAGCTGCACCTTGGCCGAAGGTGTTCCGATGGTACTGATCGGCAACCAGCATTACCTCAGTGACTTCGAGCATTTCTTTTGCGTGAGTGTGCCCATCCGGGGCCTGCATGGTGAAGTGATTGGCGTGCTGGACATCACGGGGATCGGTGACCGTCAGGCTGGTGCTGTATTGGAACAATTGAGTCACGCGGCGATGGCGGCCGAAAATCGCTTTTTTACCACGCTGGGCGATTGCCGGATCCTGTCGCTGCAGCATGACCCACGACTGTTGGGTACGCCATTGCAGGGCCTCTTGGCAGTTGACCAGACAGGACGCATTCAAAATGCCAATCGCGCTGCCCAGCGATTGTTGGGACTTGAACAATTTCGCCCCATAGGCAAACGCCTGGATCAACTGTTCGAAGAAAGCAGCGCTATCGATCTGCACCGAGCACAGCAACAATTGACCCTCAGCGACGGTTCCCGGTTGTATGCACAGGTGATTGAGCAACGTCGAGAATCAACTGCGCTGCACGTCTGCTCCCCGCTCCTTTGCGTGTCCATACTGGGCGCCGACCCTCAGCTCAATCGCCAGTTGGACAACGCCCGCAAGGCCTTCGCTGCAGGCGTCCCCATTTTGCTGCAGGGCGAAACGGGCACCGGTAAAGAGGTATTCGCCCGAGCCTTACATGATCAATGGAACGCCCAAGCTCCCTTCGTTGCGATCAACTGCTCGGCGATCCCGGAAAGCCTGATCGAGGCTGAGCTTTTCGGTTATGTGGAAGGCACTTTCACCGGTGCGCGCAAAGGCGGGGCCAGCGGGCAACTGGAAGCTGCACATGGCGGAACCCTGTTATTAGACGAAATTGGTGATATGCCGGCGGCGCTGCAAACCCGGTTATTGCGGGTGCTCCAAGAGCGCGAGATCACTCGTCTGGGTAGCACGACACGGCGAGCCCTGGATGTACGGGTGATCAGTGCCACCCATTGCGATCTGCAGCAACGCATGCTTGATAAAAGTTTTCGTGAAGACCTTTATTACCGCCTCAATGGCCTGAAAATCCGCTTGCCGGCCTTGCGTGAACGTCAGGATCTGAACACCTTGATCGACCTCCTGCGCCAACGCTACGGCGCTCCACCGCTGGAGCACCAGGCATTAATGGCTCTGCACCGCCAGGTCTGGCCAGGCAACATTCGCCAACTGGAACAGACACTGCGCCTTGCGGCGGCGCTGGCCAGTGACCAACCGATGATACTGCTGGAGCACCTTCCAGCAGATATGCGAGCTGAAAGTGAGCAGGAGAGAGGGAGCGATTTGCAGGACGCCGTGCGCCGTACTGTCGAATCAGCGCTGCAGGCCAACGCTGGAAACATTTCTGCCACCGCCAGCCAGCTCGGTATCTCCAGGACCACGTTGTACAAAAAGCTGGGGCGGATTACCAAGTCTGAGTAATCAGCATCACAATAGGCTTCACGCCTTCCAGACCTCGATCAACGCATGAGCAACGCAAGGCAAGTTCGTCCCGTTGAGCCCAGCCATACACATGCGACCGCTGCCAAAGAGATAAACACCAAACTCATCGCGCAACCGTTCCACTTGCGAATGGGAGAGGCCAGTAAAGCTGAACATGCCCTTCTGCTGAACAAAAAAATCGAAGTTCCGTTCGGGCAATGCTTCTCTCAGGAGTGCTGCCTACATCTGCCGCATACTTGCAATCCGCAGACGTATTGCTTCTACCTCTTGTAACCACAACGCAAAAAGCATGGGATCGCTCAGCACCTGGGCGACAATTTCGGCACCGAAACGCGGGGGCTGGAGGAATTGCGTCTTACGGTCGCTTTCAGCTGGCCTAGGTGGTGTTCTCAATCAGGCCAGCCATATGACGGCTGACACTAGGCTCAACATCGACTGATAGTTTCTTGCCAGTCGTTCATACCTTGTTGCGATCCGGCGAAACTGCTTCAGCTTCTGGAAAAAGCGCTCCACCAAGTTGCGCGCCTTGTAGAGATGCCGATCCAGCTGGCGAGGTTTCAGGCGATTTCTTTTCGAGGGGATGACCGCTTCCGCGCCCCTGCGCTGGATAGCCCAATGAAGGCGTCAGAGTCATAGCCTTTGTCAGCCAATACCGCCTCGGGGGTAAAACCCTCGATCAGCGCTTCGGCTTGTCTGTATTTCGAGGCTTGACCAGGCGTCAGTAGCAGACGCACCGGATTGCCCATGGCATCTACGGCTGCGTAAATCTTGGTGCTCAGTCCCCCTCGGGATTTGCCCATGGCTTCGACGTCCTGATCGGTTTTTTTGCCGCGCCATGCTGATGAACGCGCACGATGCTGCCATCCACCATCAGATGCTCCAGATCAGCGTCAGCCGCGAGTGACGCCATGATTCGCAACCAAACGCCCTTGCGAAACCAAGCTGTATGTACCACAGAGTGTCCAGGACTACCCGACACTGCGGCCAATGATCGGAGGCACCCCACCATCAAGCACATCCGCGCTCACTGGGACGAGATTCTGCGTCTGGCAGCATCGATCAAGCAGGGCACCGTCACCGCCTCGCTGATGTTGCGTAAGCTGGGCAGCTATCCGCGCCAGAATGGCTTGGCCGTGGCCCTGCGGAAGCTGGGCCGGATTGAACGCACGCTGTTTATCCTGGACTGGCTGCAAAGTGTCGAGTTGCGTCGTCGTGTGCATGCCGGGTTGAACAAGGGCGAGGCGCGCAACTCCCTGGCCAGTGCGGTGTTCTTCGACCGCCTCAGTGAAATCAGGGATCGGAGCTTCGAGCAGCAGCGCTACCGGGCCAGCGGCCTCAACCTGATCACCGCCGCTATTGTGCTGTGGAGTCTACCTGGAGCGGGCAACCCAGGGGCTGACTGACGCCGGAAAGCCGGTGAACACCGACCTGTTGCAATACCTTTCGCCGCTGGGCTGGGAGCACATTAACCTGACCGGCGATTACGTCTGGCGGCAGAGCCGCAAGCTGGAAGACGGTAAATTCAGGCCGCTACGGCAGGTCGGAAAACCTTAGCGTACGATTTTTTCCGAATTCTGCGGGCTCCCCCAGTTCAATCTGCGCACCGCGTGAGGGCGGCCACGAACGACTGCTACCCGGAGGGAGATTGGACAACCAGCAAGCTGCCATTGGCGATCGGCAGCTCTCGCTGCATTGCCGCCGCTCGGGGCGGCGCCCTGACTGACTGCTTTGGGTCGGGTGCCGTCGCGTGCGCAGTGTCAAAGCTGACATGACTAATACATGAGATGGGCTGATGCTCGCCGTCCGGTCAGGCAGCTGCCCCCCTGCAGGACTCACAGCAGTTGTATGCCACCCGTCATCCGAGACGTCAGTCGGCCTCATCCAGACCGGAACAATCTGGACGTGACGTCCGGCTGGCATTGCCGTGATCGAAATGGCGGCTAGTGACACGACTGTTGGGTCTACCCCATCGACCGGGCGCGGGACAAGCCACGTTGATCGGCTGACGGAATTTTCGGCGGTTCCGGCTTAGAACCCCTTGCTGGGTAACGATAGACGGGCATAGTGTTTCTTGGACTCTGCCTGCCAACGCTCGTCCGTGAAGAACAAGCGCGCACGACCCCGAAAGCTCAGGCTGTGCTCAATCCAGACCGAGCCATTGCGCACCGCGCGGCGCAGGGCAAACAGGGTGGCCACCTCCAACGCCTGAAACGCCCGTTCCCGGTCTGGGCTGGAGATCGAAACCTGCCAGATCATTCCCAGACTTGGTGCCACCACTTCAACTGGCAGCTTTCTGGATCCTTTGAGATATAAAGCTTGCAGCTTGGCAAGGTACTCGATGGCAGGATGCTCGCCGGTGGCCTGCCAGGGCAGCTTTGCAATGGCGACGAGCAACGACCGCACGGGGCGAATTCCATCAATCAATCCCTCGCGGACCAGGGAGGCCCTGCTCGGTGGTTTGCGTTTCTGGGTTTCGGTGATCAAGGCTTCAAGACGGGCACGCAACTCAGCATCTGGCACCGCACCTTGCGCGCTCAAGGCAACAAGTTCGCCGAGCAGCGTTTTGTACATTGCGGCCCAATTGACGGTAGCGGGGACATCGGCGGCAGCCTGACGCCACAGATCGGCGATCCGGCGCTGCACCATAAGGATCAACTGGTCTGTGGTGGTGAACAGGCAATACCGAAGAAAGCATGCGACCTCCACGGTGCGCGCTGGCTCTTTGATCTTGGCTCCGGCTGAGGGCGGCCTGGAGACAAGTCGGCGCGCGTAGCGGCGCAAGATGAGATCGGGGATGTCTGCCAGGTGCTTATGAACGTCCAGCGTGTAAAGCAGGTCGATGCGCTCCAGTACCTCGCTGATTTGGCGGGTTGAGTGTTTCGCCGGTGCAGCCCATAGCCAACTCTGCTGGGTTTGTCCATCTGGGCGCAGCTCTGAAACTGAGGCTCGCCAGCGATCAAGTGTTGCTGGATCAACGCTGGCGGCGATGGCGGTGCCTGTTTCAACTTCAAGCTGGGCAAGTGCCGCCGCAATCAGTGTCCGAATTGCCCGCTCGTGCACGATCACCAGCTTGTTCTTGTACAGCCATTGACGCGCCCGCACGAGTAGCTGATCGCGGTCGGCGCAGCGCGCCACTTCGTCGCGCAGTTCACGTACCAGTGAGCGGCGCTGGTGCTCGCTCATCCACTGGAATCCAAGGACCGTGCAGGCTACTTGTTGGTGATCGAATAGCGTGCGCCCGCGTTCATACATGGCTCTCAGCGAGGCGACTTCTGGTGCTGCAATGCCAAGCTCGTTGCCAAGGTGGCGCCACAAGGCTACTGGAATTACCCGAAAGGCACCGAGCAAACGCCCACTCATGCGCAGGAAACCAATATGGAGCGCCAGACCAAGCTTGTGGGAATCACCTCGGCGTGCATTGATTGCGTCGCGCTCGGCACCATCGAAGGTGAAAAATGCCTTCATCTCGAAGTCGCTGATATCGCGGGGGAGCCCACGCATCCCCA